>NZ_LNSB01000009.1 GCF_001468285.1 Sphingopyxis sp. HIX
GGGTGCGGCCGCCTTGGGCGCGGGCTTCGCCTTTTCGGTCGCCTTCACGGGCGAGGGGCGCGATTTCAGGCCCAGGCGATGCGCCTTGCCGATCACCGCATTGCGGCTGACGCCGCCGAGTTCGTCTGCGATCTGGCTGGCAGTCAGCCCCTTTTCCCACATGCTGCGCAGGCTTTCGATGCGCTCGTCGGTCCAAGACATGCTTCAAATCCTTATCATTCCGCGTGGCGGGTCAGTCGCCGGTCCCTTCGGACCCTCGCGTCGCCGGCCAGCTTGCGGGAAAGTCGGGGAGGCGATAGGCGAGAACGCCATGAACGACCAGCCCCAAATTTCACGCCGCGACTCGGGCGTTTCCTCGGGTGATTTCGCCGCGACTCCGCCCTTTGCGGAACCCGGCGTGCCGCATATCCGGACACTGAACGTGCCGGGCATGCAGGCCCTATATGTCAAGGAGGTGCGCCGCTTTTTCAAGGTGCAGCTCCAAACTATCTGGGCGCCGGCGATCACGACGCTCCTTTTCCTTGTCATTTTCACCGTCGCGCTGGGCGGGGCGGGGCGCACCGTGATCGGCGTGCCCTTCGCCGACTTCGTCGCGCCGGGCCTGATCATGATGGCGATGCTGCAAAACAGCTTCGCGAACAGTTCCTTCTCGCTGCTCGTCGGCAAGATCCAAGGAACGATCGTCGACTATCTGATGCCGCCGCTCGCGGTGGGCGAACTCATCATCGCGCTGATCGGCGCCGCGGTGACTCGTGCGATCCTTGTCGGCCTTGCCCTGTGGCTCGCGATGCTGCTCTGGCCGGGGGTGCATGTGATGCCCGATCACCTGTGGGCGGTCGCGGTGTTCGGCATCCTCGGCGCCGCGATGCTGGGCTTTCTCGGGCTGATCACCTCGGTCTGGGCCGAGAAGTTCGACCACGCTGCGGCGGTGACCAATTTCGTGGTGACGCCGCTCGCATTGCTTTCGGGGACCTTCTACGCGATCGACCGGCTGGCACCGATGTTCCAAGGCATCGCGCATGCGAACCCGGTCTATTATGCGATCATGGGCTTTCGCTACGGCTTCATCGGCACCGTCGATTCGACGATCGCGAACCCGATCCTGACCGCGATCCTCGTGCTCGTCGGGGTCAATCTGGTGCTGGGGCTTTTGACCTATCGCCTGCTAGCTTCGGGCTGGAAGCTGAAGGCGTAATCGCTCGCTTCAGTGGCGGTGGATCGCGCGGAGGCGATAGCGACCGCGCTCGATCCCGTCGAACATCGCCTCGATCTGCGGATGCTCGACCGGCCCGCGATCACCGTCGGCGACCAGATTCTGCTGGCTGACATAGGCGATGTAGGACGAATCCTCATTCTCGGCGAGCAGATGATAGAAGGGCTGCTCCTTCGACGGGCGCATGCCTTCGGGAATGGCTTCATACCATTCGTCGCTGTTCGCGAAGACCGGGTCGATGTCGAACACGACGCCGCGGAAATCGAACATGCGGTGGCGCACGATATCGCCGGGCGCAAAGGTCGCGCTGCCGATCAGCGGCGGGGCGATGCCGCCGGTGTCCACGGTGGACTCGGAAAGGGATTTGAACGTCATATGATGAATCTATGACGATCCCGCAGCGATTCAAGTGGATATGACGCCGCGCCGGCCCAGCCAGCGCCGGTCCGCATCATGGTCGATAAGAAAATGGAGGAGAGTGAGGGATTCGAACCCTCGGTACCGTTGCCGGCACTTCGCATTTCGAGTGCGACGCTTTCGACCACTCAGCCAACTCTCCTCGCTGAGGCAGACGCCCCTAGCGGCGGCATTTCGATATGGCAACCCCTGCGCGCGTCACAAAGTTTCATTTGGTCAGAAGATCCAATGAATATAACCGGATAGGCCTTGTTTCGCGTGCAAGAGCGCCATGGTTAAGCACTTGCTAGCCATGGGCAATACTGCCATGAAGCGATCAGGAGGGCCCGGCTTCGTGGGGAGCCGGCGAATCCCCGCGTCCGGCGGGGGCACGCGCGACACGGTCGAAGCGCGCATCCCGTCACGATCGACGTTATTGAGTGGGACTATGCCCCTGCCGCCGGCCGCCGGCCGAATGCGAGGAGGGCCATGATGGGGGAATATTTATGACCAGAAATATGTTTCGTGGCCTGATGGCCGCCTCCGTGGCGATGCTTGCACTTCCGCTGGCGACGCCCGCCTCGGCGCAGGCGACGCGCACCTGGATCTCGGGCGTGGGCGACGATGCCAATCCGTGCAGCCGCACCGCGCCGTGCAAGACCTTTGCCGGCGCCATTTCGAAGACCGCCGCTGGCGGCGAGATCAACTGCCTCGATCCGGGCGGTTTCGGTGCGGTGACGATCACCAAGGCGATTTCGCTGATCTGCGAGGGCGAGCTCAACGGCGTCCTCGCCTCGGGCGGCAACGGTATCAACATCTCGGCGGGAGTGAACGACGTCGTGCTGCTCAGCGGCTTCGACCTGCAGGGCTTCGGTTCCGGCGTCAACGGCGTCCGCTTCAACACTGGGGCCGGGCTGCACATCCGCAATTCGATCATCCGCGGTTTTCGGGGTAGCACCGGCTTTGGCGTCAACTTCCAGCCGACGACGACGACCGGCTCGTCGCTGACGCTCGAAAATGTGACGATCGTCGACAATGGCAATGCGGCAGGCGTCACCGGCGGTGTCCTGGTCCAGCCGGCCGCCAACGTCCCGGCGAACATCCTGATCGCAAACAGCCGGATCGCCGACAACAATCGCGGCGGTATCCGCATCGACGCGAGCGCCGCGGGCTCGAGCGTCAAGGGCTCGATCTCGGGTAGCGAGATCGTCGACAGCCAGATCGGCGTCTATGCCCGCTCCGCGCCGGGCGGCGGGACCGTCAACGTCACGCTCGTCGACTCGGTCGTGAGCGGCAACGGCAGCACAGGCGTGATGGCCGAAGATGCGCTCGCGACGATCAACGCGAGCGGCAACACGGTCACGCAGAACGGCAATGGTCTGCGCTCGCTGACCGGCGGCATTCTGGTCAGCTTCGGCGACAATGTCGTGGTGGCGAACAACACCAACGGCAGCTTTACGTCGACCCAGGCCAAGCAGTAAGCAGTCAGAGGGCCGGTGCCTTCGGGGTACCGGCCCGATGCCTTCCCTTTTTCCTTCTCGACATCGGAAACCCATGACCCTCAAGACGGGCGCCCTGCTGGGCGCAGCCGCCCTGGTCGCCGGAGCGCTCGGCTTTGCTGCACCCGCGACCGCACAGGCGACGCGAACGTGGGTTTCGGGTGTCGGCGACGACCTCAATCCGTGCAGCCGGACGGCGCCATGCCGGACGCTCGGCGAAGCATTGTCCAAGACCGCCGCGGGCGGCGAGATCAACTGCCTCGATCCCGCAACCTTCGGACCGTTCACGATCACCAAGTCCGTTTCGATCATTTGCGACGGAGTCCCAGGCGGGATCCATGTCGAGTTTGATGATACGGATCAATTTGCCGCGATCATCGTGGATGCAGGTGCGACGGATAGCGTCCTGCTCAGCGGCATCAACCTTCGCGGCAACATGCGGGCGGGGCAGGGCGGCATACAGCTGAATTCGGGTGGCGCGCTGCACGTCCGCAACTCCACCATCCATTCGCTCGGCGGCAGCGGGGTTGCCATTCTCGGCGCCAGCACGGTGGTGCTCGAAAATATAGCGCTCAACAATGTCGTTGAAGGCGTCGCTGTTCATCCGCTTTCCGGAGGAACGGTAAATTTTGGCATCAGCAATGTGCAAATGACCAATCTTGTGTTCAACGGGATTTCCATTGCTTCACTGCCGGCCACAGCTAGCGTCAAAGGCACCATGTCGGACAGCCTGATCGGTGCATCGCGTTACGACCCCAGCCACGGCATATCGGTTGAAGCCTCGAGCGGGCAAGTCCGGCTTTCCGTCGAACGCAGCCTCATTTCCGGACAAGAGCTAGCCGGAATTCACGCCGAGGGCAGCGGGGCGGCCATCACCGTCAGCGACAGTGTGATTTCGCACAATTCTGTTGGCCTGAATGCACAAAACGGGGCGGCGTTGGTCAGCTTCGGCGGCAATATTCTGGTCGGGAATACAGACAATGGCAGCTTTACCGGCACCAATCTGAAAAAATAGGCGAACTCGCGCGGACTAGTCGCCGCGCAGTTTCACTTCGCTGATGTGCCGCCTGCCGCCGCTGCGGCCGAGCTGGACGAAGACGTCGACCGTCGAATGTACATAATGATGCACATCGGCGCGCGCGAGCTGGCTGCCCGCTTGGAGCACGAGCAAGGTCAGCTGTTCGATCGCTCGTTCCGGGCTGTCGGCGTGGATCGTCGTCATCGACCCCGGATGGCCGCTGTTGACCGCGCGCAAGAAGGAAAAGGCTTCGACTCCGCGCAGCTCACCGAGAATGATGCGGTCGGGACGCAGGCGCAGCGAGGCGCTGAGCAGATCCTCGGCGCTCGTGTGTGTTTCGCCCAGTGCACTGCGCGCCGCGAGCAGCCCGACGGCATTTGGATGATGGATCGTGATCTCGGGCGTATCCTCGATCAGGATCAGCCGCTCGCGCTCGGGCACCTCGCGCAGCAGCGCGTTGAGGAAAGTGGTCTTGCCCGACGAGGTGCCGCCCGAGATCAGCACATTTTTACGGTTCTGCACCGCGGTACGGAGCAGCACAGGGATGTCGCCCGCATCGAGCAGTTCGTGGAGCCGCCGGTCGAGATCGTCCTTGTCGCCGATGCGCCCCGGCTTGGTGGCGGCAAAGGCACCGCTATCGGCATAATCGTTGAGCCGAAGGTCGGGCGACACATGCTTGCGGATCGCGAGCACCATGCCGCCGCGCGTCGCGGGCGGCGCGACGATCTGGACGCGCGCGCCATCGGGCATGGTCGCGGAGAGCAAAGGATGCTCGCGGCTGATCCCTTGGTGCGACAGCGCCGCGATCTGGCGCGCGAGGCGTTCGAGCAGGACCTCGGTGAGCGCGGGCAGGTCGTGCGTCTCGATCTTGCCGCTCAACGATTCGGCCCAGGCCTCGCCGGGACGGTTGACATAGATGTCGGTGACGTCGTCGCGGGCGAGCAGCGGCGCCAGCGGCGCGAGATAGCTGCGAAAAAAGACGCGGTCGTCCGGCAGGGCCGCGACTTGGCCCATCAGCGGCGCTCGACCCCCGAGAAGTCGAGGTCGCGCGCGACGAAGACGGAGATGCTGGTCCCCTGCGCGACCTTCAGCGTCGGGGCGATGTTGGTCGGTTGCGGGCGTTGTGTCCCGGTCCCGCCGGGCAGGATCACGACAGGCGAATTGGTCGCGCTCGCCGCGGCGTTGACGCCGATATCGAGCACCGACTGCAGGATTGCCTCGCCGAAACGCGAGAAGAAGTGGCTGTTGACCTTGGCCTTGATCCCGCCGCGCCCGAGCGGATCGCCCGAAGGCGAGTTGAGCTGGATCGTCGCGCCGTCGGGGCGGATCAGGCGGGTCCAGGTGATGAAGGCGCGCTTCTGCCCCTGCGTCGCTTCGGAGCGATATTCGCCGATCAGCCGGCTGCCGCGCGGAATGAGGATGCGGCTGCCGTCGAAGCCGCGCACGTCGCGCGAGACGACCGCGCGCGAGAAGCCGGGGCGCGAGCTGTCGAGCGGGGTTTCGAGCACCGCGGGGATGAGCGAACCCTGCACGACGGTGGTGCCGCGATTGGCGAGCACGCCGGCGCGGACGCGGCTTGCCTCGGCGGCGCCGGCGCCGCGCTGCTGCGCGCCGTCGCCGTCGCTGCCCTGCGATCCCGCTGCTGCGGCCCCGCCAGCGCCATCATAGACGAGGACCGACCCGCCGCCGATCGCGCGCGGCGGGGCGGGCGGCCCCTCATAGCTTGGCGGTGGCCCCATCGGCGCGGGCTGCGGCATATATACGACTTGTGGCGGCGGGGGCGGCGCGCTGGGCGGCGCGGCTGCGGGGCCCTCGACGAACGGTGCGGGGAGCAACTCGGGCGGCTGCGGATAGTCGGGCAGCGCGAGCGGCGGCGGCGCCGAAATCATCGCGACTTGGCCGCCGGTCACCGCGGGTGCTTCGGCGCCCTGACGGCGGCCTTCGAGGATCACGAACAGCAACACTGCGGCAAGCAACGCGAAACCGACGAGCAGCGGCGTCGGCAGGCCTTGGCGCGGGCGGCGCACGACCGGGGCATTGTCGGGCGCCGTGCGAGGGGTTTCGGAAGCAGTCGTATCGGTCATTTGGCGCGCGCCTGGCTACGGCGGACGGCGCGCGCGAGCTTGCCGTCGAGCCGGAAGACGAGGCGCGGGACGACCTCGTCGATGGTGAGGATGCCGTCGCGCATCATCGCGTCGACCAGCTTTTCCTGGCCGAGTTCGTCGACGGTGTAGACCGCGGGCAGCGTTGCGTCGGCGTCCCACTGCATGAAGGTGCGGAGGCCGTCCTCGCTGATCGCCGAGGGGAAGAGTTCGCGCGTGCCCGTCAGCTTATAGAGCCCTTGGTCGACGCGTTGCTCGTCGGGCGGGGTCGAGACCGGCGTGGGTTCGGGATAGACGAAGCGGACGATCTGCGCATCGCTCCCGCCGCCGCCGCTCGACGGCACGAGTTCGAACAAATAGGTGCGCGTCCCCGTTACCACCGTCATGTTGGTGGTGATGCCATATTGCAGTGGCTTGATGAAGATGCGGTCGCCGCGGCGGCTGGGTGCCACCTGCCAAGCGCTGCTGTCGCCGAGCGCGATATTCTCGATCGTCTCGTCGGCCGAGATTTCGACCGTCAGCTGATAACCCGGCGTCGCGCTCAGGCGCACGACCTTGCCTTCGGCATAAGTCACCGCCTGGATCGACGCGTCGAGGCCGATCGGCACCGGATCGATCTGCGCCATCGCGGGCAAAGCACACAGCGCCGTGGTGAGAAGGGCGGCCGCGCGGATCACAGCGTGACCTGCGTCCCGTCGGGCATGACCTTGACCGTGTCGCCGCGGCGCGGACGGCTCGACGAGGGAGGTTGGGGCAGCGGTTGGCCGTCCGCCGCAACCGGAGCGGCGTCGGGTGCAGCAGCGGGCGTGGCCGTCGCCGCAGCAGCGGGCGCCGGCAGCATTTCGGGATCGCGGCGATAACGCAGAACCTGGAAGCCCAGCGGGTTGAACACCCGGTCCTCCTGCTTCATCGGCTCGCCGGTGTAGCGATAGCGGATCGTCGCGACCCAGCTTTGCGCAGGCTGCCAGTCGCCCGTGGCGTCGCGTCGGCGCGTGTCGAAGCGGATCAGCGCGACATTGGCGCTGACCGGCGACACGCTCTTCACCTGCGTCTCGACCACGGTCCCGCGCGGATATTTGACCAGCGGGCTGGCCGTGCTGCCCGACTGCATCAGCGTCAGATAGTCGCTGCGCGCGCGGTCGGCGGACCAGAGCGCGACCTTGCGATAGTCGTTCTGCACCGAATCGACGTCGTAATTTTCGCGCGCGATGACGTACTGGACGAGGAAGCTCTGCGTCAGCGCGGTGTCGCCGCTGACCTTCGCCGGTGCCAGCGGGTTTAGCGCCTGGACATATCCGGTGTGGCGGTCGACGAGCAATGTATAGGGTTCGACCGTCTTGAGCGGAGTCAGGAAAACGAGCGCCAGCGCCTCGCACAGCGCTATCGCGGCGGCAACCGACGCGACGATCCACGCGGTGCGGCGCGACTTGCTCAGTTCGGCATGACGATCGGCGCCCCAGCTTTCGGCCGCCTGCAGATAATCTTCGCGGGTCTGTTTCATATCCTGTTTCATCTAGCGTGTGTCCCGCCGGTTGCCGCTGGTGGAGACGCGGCCCGTGGTGCGGCGGCGCGCAGGGGCATCGCCTCCGGTATCGGTAGAGGCGCGCTGCGCATCGCGGCTCGCGGCGGTTCCCGAGGCGGCGCTGGCGACGGCACGCGCGCGGTCGTTGCCGCCGCCGCGGCCGGGGCCGGTGGAAGCTTCGCGGCGCTGCATTGCCTCGACCGCGTCGACGATCACGGCGGCGCGCGAGCGTGGGTCGTTGCGGTCGGCGGGTTGCGTCGCTGCCCCACGGTCCGCGCCGCTACCGCTGCCGCGCATCGAAGCAGGCAGATAATTCTGCGCCCATTGCCACTGCGGCAGGCGGAGCCCCGCGGCGACATAGAAAGAGACGCAGAGGATCGCGAGCGTGACGAAGGCGAAGACGATCGACAGCGCGAGCAACTCCGTCGCCGACCCCTGAATCGAATAACCCGAGGCGCGCAGGGTGATCAAAGCGACGATGCGCGGCTGGACGATCGCCGTCTCGACCGCGAGCACGAGCGAACTCGCCGTGCTGCCGAGCGTCAGCCCAATCAGTCCGCGCAGCCAGCCGCCGAAAATCCCGCGCGTCGCGTCGAACAGCAGGAAGGCGATGAACAGCGGCCCGAGCGCGAGCAATATGCCCGCTGCAAGGCGAGTAAGCGCCACGCTGCCCAGCGCACCGGTCAGGAAGCCCATGCGCGCGGCGCCGAGCGCCTTGGTCTCATAGGTGGTGTCGGGCTCGATGCCTTCGCTGTCCGACACGCCGGCGCGCGCCGGTTCGCTGCCGACGCCCCAGGCGGTGAGCGTGCGATAGGCGCGGTCGGTCTCGGAGAGGCGCGTCGACAGCGACAGGTCGCTACCCGCGAGCGAGGCGGCGCTGCCCACCGTCGCGCCGATCTGCGCGGGCGTATCGATGGCGACGTCGTAGATCAAAGTGCGGAAGGAAGGCCAACTGGTCGCCAGCGCCACCACGATGCCGATCTTGGCAAAGATGAGCAGGCCGCCGCCCAAGTCGGGCCCGCGCCCCGCGAACATGCGATAGCCGATCAGCGCGATGAAGATCGTCAGCATCGCGGTCAGGAAGGCGGCGATGCCCGATCCCGGCCCCGACAACGCCAGATAGCCCGCGTTGCCAATCGTCTGCGCCTGGCACTCGATCGCCGCCAGCGTGCCGCCGATGAAGCTGTCGGCCGACGAGGGGACGGGGCAGGGAGCGAGCGCGATCGTCACGCGACCGCCAGCAGGCGCGACATCCACACCCCCGGATCGTCGCCCGCAGTCTCGCGGATCTGGTCGAGCAGGCGCACAGTGCGCTCGCGGCCCGACAGGATCGTCAGCAGGTCGCGTTCGCCGGTCAGGTTCAGCCGCACGACGACGCTGTCATTGCCATGCTTGACCAGGAAGCAATGCGCGTCGTCGGGCAGGGTGCGGATCAGTTGATACTCATGCTCGGTCAGCCCGAAGCCGTCCATATAGTCGGCGGCGCGCGCCTTGGGGTTCGCCATGAAGATCTGCGTTGCGACCTGTTCGATCAGCGCGCTGGCGATCTTGCTCTCGAGCGCGTCCTGCGCGCTCTGCGTCGCGAAGCCGACGATGCCGTTGCGCTTGCGGATCGTCTTTTCCCAATCCTTGATCCGGCGCACGAAGACGTCGTCGTCGAGCGCCTTCCAGCCCTCGTCGACGACGATGATCGTCTCCTCGCCGGTCAGCCGTTCCTCGACGCGGTGGAAGAGGTACATCATGGCGGGGGTACGCATCGCGGCATCGTCGAGGATGACGGTCATGTCGAAGCCGATGGTCGCGCTCTCCATGTCGGTCAGATCCTCGACATTGTCGAAGAGCCAGGCGCGCTCGCCGTCGCCCCACCAAGGCCGCAGCCGCGACCACATATCGTCGGCGCGCGGGCGGTGACCGCCGCGGAACAGCTCGGCGACGTGGCGCAGGCGGCGGTGCGCGGGCGGCTGGGCATAGCTCGCGTCGACCGCATCCTTGATCTGCGCCATTTCCTCGATGCTGGCGCCGCCGACGAGCTGCGCGAGCCAGTCGATCAGGAACTGGCGGTTGACCGGCGTGTCGTCGAGCTGGAGCGGATTGAGCCCGCTCGCGACGCCGGGGCGCAGCTGGTCGTAGCGCCCGCCGATCGCGCGGATGAACAGTTCGGCGCCGCGGTCCTTGTCGAAGAAGATGATGCGCGGGTCGAAGCGGCGCGCCTGCGCGAGCAGGAAATTGACGACGACGGTCTTGCCCGACCCCGACGGGCCGATGACGGTGAAGTTGCCGAGATCGCCCTGGTGGAAGTTGAAATAATAGGGGCCGGCGGCGGTGGTTTCGAAGACCGTGACCGCCTTGCCCCACACATTGCCGTCGGCGCGGCCTGCGGCGAAATTATGCCCGCTCGCGAGGCCCGCGAAATTGGCCGAGGAGACCATGCCGCGGCGGACGATATATTTGAAGTTGCCCGGGAACTGCGACCAGAAGGTCGGCTCGAGCGCGATATCCTCGCGCACCGAGATGATGCCCAGTTCGGCGAGCGACGCCTGGACGTCAGCGATATTGGCGCTGACTTCGGCCTCGTTCGCGCCGTGCACCGCGATCGTCATATGATGCTCGCCGAAGGCGGCGCGGCCTGCGGCGACATCGTCCTTGGCGCGCGACAACTGGTCGCGCAGGCTCAGCGCCTCGTCCTCGGTCGAGCGCATCCGGCGGAGCGCGAGGTTCATCTTGCCGAGCGCGGGCTGGCGGTCGACGAAGGCGAAGCTCTGCGTCATCACCATCTCGAAGGGCAGGCGCAGCAATTCGTCGAACATGCCCGTCGCGGTCGACGCGGGATAATCCTTGATCGCGACCATGCCGACAAAGCGGCGCCCGGCGTCGCCCGCGGGCCCAAGCTCGATCGTCTCGGCGCCGAAGCTCACCCGCCGGTCGGGCAGATAGTCGCCCGCATCCTGATGCGGTGCGAGCAGGCGGCGAGGCTCGCCCGAATAGAGCTGGCCGAAAAATTCGAGCGGTTCGGAGCAGAGCCCCTGGTCGCTGTCGTAGAGTCCGAGCAGTTCGGGCTGATAGCTGCCGAGCTGCGCCATCAGCGCCTCGCGCGCAGTGTCGAGCAGGCGTAGTTCCTGCGCGATCGTCGCGCGATAATCCTGCCCGGTCTGGCCGAGCCAGCCTGACAGCCGGTCGAGCAGCCCCATGCGCCCCGGGGCGGGGCGGCGGACTAGGGTGATGTAGAGATCATTGTAGTAGAGCTGCTTGGTCGCGAGCCGTGCCTGCCAGCGTTCGTCGAGCCCCGCGGAGAAGTCGTCGCCGAAATCGCCATCGAGCTCGACGCTCGCCTCGCGCCGCACGACATGGTGATAGAGCGCGTAGCGCGACGAGCCGATCGCCTGCAGCATCGCGTCGCGCAGCAGCTTGCGATAGTTGAGTTCGTCGCTGTCGGCGGTCTCGAACAATATGCCGCGCAGGCGGATGACCTGCATCAACAGGCCGTCGCGCGTTTCGATCGTATGATCGTCGGCATGCCGGGCATAGGGCAGATGCTTGCCCGCCGGCACTTCGCCGTCACTCGCCGCCGGGCGGGGTTTCAGGGACGATAGGAGTTGCACTGCCAGGTCTTGAAATTCTTGACGCGCGGACAGCGGCTGACCTTGGTCAGCCAGATGTCGAAGAAGCGCGGTTCGCGCAGGCAGAGCAGCGCACCGGCCATATGGACGACGACTGCGCCGATCAGCGCCCAGGGCGAGCGGAAGATGAGGAACAGCTCGGTCGCAACGATCGCGTTGATTACGAAGAAGCTGTACGTGACGCCCGCGAACATCTGCGGCCGCGTGAGCGCCACAAACAGGGGATCGCGGTCTAGGTCGCTCATGGCGGCGCTCCTAGAGACCGCTTCCCGAAGCCGACTGGATGCCCGCGACGATGCTGGCGGCGCCGAAGAGGATGAAGCAGCCGAGGATCACGGTCGCGCCATAGCGCCAGTTGATTCGCCCGGTGAGCATCAGGAAACCGACCGAGGCGACCGCGATGATCGCGACGACGGTCGCGACGGTGCCGAGCAGGGTGCCCTGCAGCCAGCGCACGGCGTTGACGATCGCGCCCGAACCCTCGGGATCGGGCAGCGCGGTCGCTGCATAGGCATTCGCGGCATGGAACAGGCCCGCCATCGAAGCCGCAATCGCCGTTACCCTGGCTTTCAAACTACGCAAAATATTCCCCCTGGCCCGCGGGCCTCAGCAATCCCCAAGCCTAAATGTCTATAGGCAAAGGGGTTCGCCGCGCAAGGGCGATGCTGAGGCCCGGACAACGGCTCGTCGTTTCATTGCGGGAGCGGCAGACGCTCCCGCCTTCACGATTCAGCGGGTCGCCGAAGGCGAATCCATTTCCCACCCATAGGGCGCGCGCTTGCGGTTTCCGGTATCGACCTCGTTCATCGTCAGCGGGTCGTAGAGCCGCCCGCCGAGCATCACGCGGTGGATCTTTTCGGTGTTGCGAATCTCGACTGTCGGATCGGCGTCGAGGATCAGCAGGTCGGCGAGTTTGCCGGGCTCAAGCGAGCCGACGTCCTTCGCATAGCCCAGCGACTGGGCGGGCATGATCGTCGCCGCGCGCAGCGCGTCGACATTGCTCCACCCGCCGCGGACGAACGACCAAATCTCCCAATGCGCACCGAGCCCCGATTGCTGGCCGTGTGCGCCGATCGAGACGTTGCGCCCAGCCTGCGCGATCTTCCATGCCTCGCGCGCCGAATCGTCGTCCACATAGTCGCCCTCGGGCGCGATGACGCGGCGCTTGTTCTGCGCTGCGAGATCGGTCGGCGGGATGTGCCTGGTCAGGATCGGATGCTCCCACACATTGGTATGGGCGCGCCAATAGGGGTCGCCCGCGGGGCCGCCATAGGTGACAACCAGCGTCGGCGTATAGTCGACCGTCGTCTGGCCCCAGAGCTGGACCAAGTCCTTATAGAAGGTGTGGAGCGGGATATTGTGCTCGACGGTCGAATTGCCGTCCTGGATCAAGGTCAGGTCCATCGTGTAGAGCGAGCCGCCTTCGGGCACGACCTCCATCCCCTCGGCCTGCGCCGCCTTCACGACCATCTGGCGCTGTTCGCGGCGCGGCTGGTTGTAGTTCTTGACGCTGTGTGCGCCCTGCGCTTTCAGCCGGCGGACATGCGCGAGCGCGTCGTCATAGCTGTTGATCTCGGCATAGACCCCCGCGGCCTTGGCGCCGTAGATGATCTCGCCGGTGGAGAAGATGCGCGGCGCGAGGATAAGCCCGGCGCGCTGCATTTCGGACGAGGGAAAAATCTCCGACGCGCGCGACGACGGGTTGTGGCTAGTCGTCGTGCCCATCGCGAGATTGACGATCTCCGACCAGTTCTGCTGCGGCACCAGTTCGTCGTCGCCGTGCGAGCCATGCGCATGCGCATCGACGAAACCGGGGACGATCGTCTTGCCCGCCGCATCGACCGTGATCGCGCCCGCGGGCACGCTGATCGCGGCGAGCGGACCGACCGCGGTGATGCGGTCGCCCTCGATCACGATCGCGCCATTGTCGATGATGCCGCCAGCCTTGTCGGCCATGGTGACGATGCGCGCGCCAGTGATCACTACCGTAGTCTTGGGCTTCGCCGCAGCCTGCGTCATAGCGAGCGAGACGCCGTCGGTCGGCGGCGCGAATTTCGGCGCCTTCTCGTCCGCGGGCGCGTTGAAGAACAGGCTGGCGAGGTCGGCACTGAACAGCGTCGCGCCGCGGCTCCAGTGGAGCTTCGATCCGCCGTTCGACCAGTGCATATAATCGGCGCCGCTACCGCTGACGCGCGTCACGGGCAAGGCGCCGCTCTTGGTGCCGAGCGAGACATCCTGTCCGCCGGGCATCAGCGGCGTGACATAGGCGTCGTAATTCTGGCGGAAGGCGAGCGTGCGGCCGTCGGGCGAAATCTCGTAATCGCTGACCAGTTCGCCGCTGGCGTGGACGCGCTTGTCCTGGCCGTGGAGGTCGGTACTGATCAGCTGGCTCTTGCCGTCGGCAGCGGCGACCATGAAGAGGCGGTCATTGTCGCCGCCGAACTGTGGTTTGGCGCCGTCCGAACTGACGCGTTCGGGCGCGCCGCCCGCCGCCGAGACCCGGTAGACGCCCGGGTCTTCGCTCCATTTGGCTGAAGTCAGCCCGCCGCTGCCACGCCGCTCGAAGGCGATCGTCTTGCCGTCGGGCGAAAAGCGTGGCTCGGCATAATGGCCGGGGACGCTCGTCACCTTGCGCGAGGCGCCGCCCGCCGTCGGGGTGACATGGATTTCGCCCAAGCCACTGTCGGTCCAGCGCACGAAGACGATCGACTTGCCGTCGCGCGACCAGCTCGGCCATGCCTCCATCGCATCGTCCTTCGCCGCGGTCAGCCGCCGCGCGGTGCCGCCGCTCGCGGGCTTGGTCCAGAGCTTGCCCAGCGTCTCGAACACCACGGTGCGCCCGTCGGGCGATACCTCGGCCCAGCGCGGCATCCTGGTGGTGAAGCTGTCGGGGGCGACCTCCACCGTCGGATGCGTCGCATCGACGATCACGCGGTCGTCGGCGATGCTGAAAGGAATGACGCGCGCCTCGCCGCCAGCGGCGCCGACGCGGCGGAGCTTGCCGCCGGCCCAGAAGACGACCTCCTTGCCGTCGGGCGTCCACGCCATATTCGGATAGACGCCAGTGACCGCCCAGGTCTCCTGCACATCCTGGTCGAGCGCGTCATAGATTTTGCGCTCCTGCCCGGAGGCGAGGTCCTTCACATAGAGCTTCGACTGCGTGCCCTCGCGGCGGACATAGGCGAGCTTCTTGCCGTCGGGCGAAGGCGTGGGGCGCACGGCGCCGCCTGCACCCGACGCGGCGGTGCTCGTCTCGCCATCATCAAGGTTGTAGCGCTCGATATGGAACAGGTCGCTGTTGCTGTCCTGCGCATATTCGAAGATCGGCCCAGGGGTGACGTTGCGCGTGAAATAGACGCTCTTGCCGTCGGGCGCGAAGATCGGCTCGCCGAGTTCCTTCTGGTGGCGCTCGTTGGGCTTCTTGACCAGCGGTACGCCCGCGCCGCCCGAGACATGGTACATCCACACCTCGCCGGTGCCGAGCGAGCGACCCGTGGTGAAATGCTTCTTCGCGACGATGAACTGCCCGTCGGGCGACCAGCTCGGCTGGTTGAGCAGGCGGAAATCCTCCTTCGAGAGCTGGACCTTGCCGCTGCCGTCGCGGTTCATCAGCCAGATATTGTCGCCGCCGCCGCGGTCCGAGACGAAGGCGAGGCGGCTGCCGTCGGGCGAGAAGCGCGGCTGGTGCTCATAGGCCAGTCCCTCGGCGATGCGCGTCGGCGTGCCGCCGTCGATCGGCATCGTATAGATGTCGCCGAGCAGGTCGAAGGCGATCGTCCGCCCGTCGGGGGCGACGTCGACGTTCATCCAGCTGCCCTCGTCGACCGCGATCGGCACCTTGCGCGTCGTCATGCCGGGGGGCGCATTGACGTCCCACTTCTCGTCCTTCTTCTCCTCGGCGCCGGATGCCGCGGGCGCCGGGACGGTTTGAGCGAAGACCGAAGTCGAGCAGGCCAGCGACATGGCCAGGGCGAGTGCAAAGCGCGCCATTTTAGTTTCCCCTGTTGAAATTATGATGCGACCATATGGCTTTGGGCGCCGAGTGCAAGGCCGGGGTTTCGATGAAGGCGCTGGCGGCGTCGACCAGCGACTGCTAGCCGCAAGCAACATAATGGGAGGAAGGCTTCATGCCGCTCAAGGGCATCCGTGTACTCGATTTCGGCCGCTATATCGCCGGGCCCTATTGCGGCGCGCTGCTCGCCGATTATGGCGCCGACGTCATCCGCATCGAGGCGCCCGGCGGTAACGAGGATCGCTTTTCGGTCCCCGTCGCCGACGACGGCTCGGGCGCGATGTTCCTGCAGATGAACCGAAACAAGCGCTGCCTGACGCTGAAACCCGGCAGCGACGAAGGCCGTGCGATCGTCCGCAAGCTGGTGGTGACCGCCGATGTCGTGATCGCCAATATGCCCGACGATGCGCTGGTCAAGCTCGGGCTCGACTATTCGACGCTGGCGGCGCTCAACCCGCGCATCATCCTGGTCACCGCTTCGGCGTTCGGGAGTGACGGGCCGCTCGCCCAGCATGTCGGATTCGACGCGGTGGGGCAGGCGATGTCGGGGGCGGTCCATATCGGCGGCAAGGACGGCGAGCCAGCCCGCGCGCAGGTCAATTATGTCGATTTCACCACCGCGCTGCATTGTGCCTTCGGCGTCATGCTCGCACTCCGTGAACGCGAGGCGACCGGCGTCGGTCAGCGCGTGTCGGGCTCGCTGCTCGGCACCGCGCTCGCGATATCGAACGGGCTGACGATCGATCATGCGCTGAACGGCATCGACCGCGGCATGATGGGCAACCGCGCCTTCAGCTCGGCGCCGACCGACATCTTCGCGACCAAGGACGGCTGGATCATGACGCAGGTGGTCGGCAATCCGATCTTCGCGCGCTGGGCGCGGCTTGTCGGGCGGCCGGAGCTCGCCGAGGATCCGCGTTTCGCCAACGATATTACCCGCGGCGGGCATGGCGCGGAGCTGAGCGCGGCGATGGCCGAATGGTGCGCGGCGCGGAGCAATCAGCAAGCGCTGGACGAGCTCGGCGCGGCGAAGGTCCCGGCCGGGCCTGTGCTGAAGCCCTCCGAGGCGCTCGCGCACCCGCAGGTCGCCGCGACGGGGCTGGTCGACGCGATGGACTATCCGGGCGCCTTCGGTCCGGCTCCGGTGGTGCGCACGCCGATTACCCTCTCGGCGAGCGACAAGGCCGCCCCCGTGCCTGCGCCGCAGGTCGGCGAGCACAGCGACGCGATCCTGGCGGAACTCGGCTACGATGCCGGGGCCATTTCGGCTTTACGCGCGCAAAAGATAATTTGACTCGGCACCGCTGGACGCCGCCGCATCGCACGATTACATACCGGCCAGTACACAATCTGACGCAGGAGTTCCCGATGAGCGACGCCACCGACTATGTTCCGCCGAAGGTCTGGACCTGGGACAAGGAAAGCGGCGGGCGTTTCGCCAACATCAACCGCCCGATTGCCGGGCCGACGCATGACAAGGAACTGCCGGTCGGCAAGCACCCGCTCCAGCTCTATTCGCTCGGCACGCCCAATGGCGTGAAGGTCACGGTGATGCTCGAAGAACTGCTCGCGGCGGGTCACGGCGGCGCCGAATATGACGCCTGGCTGATCAACATCGGCGAGGGCGATCAGTTTTCGAGCGGCTATGTGGCGATCAATCCGAACAGCAAGATTCCGGTGATGGTCGACCGCAGCGGCGCCGAGCCGATTCGCATCTTCGAATCCGGCGCGATCCTGATCCACCTGGCCGAGAAATTCGGCGCCTTCCTGCCGACCGACACCGCCGCGCGCGCCGAAACCCTGTCGTGGCTGATGTGGCAAATGGGCAGCGCGCCCTTCCTCGGCGGTGGCTTCGGGCATTTCTACGCCTATGCGCCGTTCAAGCAGGAATATCCGATCAATCGCTATGCCATGGAGGTCAAGCGCCAACTCGACGTGCTCGACCGGCGGCTCGCGGAGAGCGAATATATCGCCGGGGCCGATTATACGATTGCCGATATGGCGATCTGGCCCTGGTACGGCGCGCTCGCCAAGGGGCTGGTCTACGAAGCCGGCGAATTCCTGCAGGTGCAGGATTACAAGAATGTCCAGCGCTGGACCGATCAGGTCGCCGTGCGTCCCGCAGTCAAGCGCGGGCGGATGGTCAATCGCGTGATGGGCGATCCCGCAAGCCAGCTCCACGAACGCCACGACGCGAGCGATTTCGACCTGCGCACGCAGGACAAGCTCGCGCCCGCCGACGGGAGCTGACCCCAAAACGCAACCCCATGATTTATTTGCCCCGGCGACTTTGACTTTGACGAATTTTCCGTTAGCGTCGCGCGTCTTGGGGCATCGGGATGGGGGACATGACTGTGTTGCGCAGGTCAATATTCATATCGGCGTCGGCGGTGGCGATCAGCTTCGCGAGCCTGGCGTCCCCCGCTTCGGCGCAGAATAATTATCTCGGCCAGATACTGAAGCTCGGCGGCAATTTCTGCCCGGTCGGCACGTTGCGCGCCGACGGCAGCCTGCTCAGCATTGCGCAGGAAACCGCGCTCTATTCGCTTTATGGCACCACCTATGGCGGCGATGGCATCACGACCTTCGCGCTTCCCGACCTGCGCGGGCGCGTGTCGATGGGGCAAGGGCAGGGCCCGGGGCTCACCAATCGCGTCATCGGCGAAAGGGCCGGCACCGAAACCAATTTGATGACGGTCGCGAACATGCCGCGGCACGAACATACGGCGCTGGTGCGCACAACCTCGGCTGCCGGCGATTCGAAGGCGGCCTTCCGCAACCTGTTCGGTACCACGCCCGCCAACAAATATGTCAGCGGCACGGCGCCCAATGCGCAATTGATCAACCGCGAGACGCTGATCATCCGCAACACCGGCGGCGACCAGCCGTGGGATCACCGGCCGCCGACGCTGGCCGTGACCTTCTGCGTGGTGAATGCAGGGATTTTTCCGTCGCAGAACTAGGCGGTGATGCGGCCCTGCGGGGCCGGACGAGGGGCAGACAGGGGAGTTTGACAATGCGGCATTTGAAACCTCTGGCGCTCGCCGCCGCATCGGGGATCGCGATCGTGGCGGCTTCCCCCGCGGCCGCGCAGACTTTCTTCCTCGGCCAGGTGATCGAGACGGGGACCAACTTCTGCCCGCGCGGTTTCGCGCTCGCGGCCGGGCAGCTATTGTCGATCCAGCAGAATACGGCGCTCTTCTCGATCCTGGGTACCACCTATGGCGGCAATGGCACCACGACCTTCGCGCTTCCGGACATTCGCGGACGCATGGTCGTCGGCTACGGCCAGATGCCCGGCGGCAGCTTTTTCACCTATGGCGAGCGCGCGGGACAGGAAACCGTCACGCTGACCAATGCGAACCTGCCTGCACACTCGCATGAGGCGGTGTTCCAGACGGTCAACGCCGACACCAACGACAACAAGCCGTTTCGCAACGCCTTCGCTGTGACGCCGGACTTTCAGTACAAGACGCCGCCGCCGAGCGGGCCGGCGACCTTCGACGGCAATCTGAACCCAGCGACGATGGCGGTGCAGCAGACCGGCGCCAGCGGCGTGCCGTTCGCGAACATGTCGCCCTTTCTCGTGACCAACTATTGCATCGCGCTTCAGGGCATTTTTCCGTCGCGCAATTGACGCGGCGACGGGGCATCGAACGAAATTACGGAAATCGGAGGCGGGCATGACGGGCAGGGCGGCAATCAGGACCTTCACCATGGGGTTGATCGCGAGCGGGAGCGCATTGGCGTATAGCGCGCCGGCCCATGCCGACGCTCAGGATCCCTATCTCGGCGAAATCATGCTGTTTGCCGGCAATTTCTGCCCGCGCGGCTGGGCCTCGACGCAGGGCCAGCTACTGCCCATCTCGCAGAATACGGCGCTCTTCTCGCTGCTGGGCACCAATTATGGCGGCAATGGCCAGACCACCTTCGCGCTGCCCAACCTGTCCGGCCGCTCGATGAACTATTACGGCGCTGGCCCCGGCTTGAGTGTGTACGACATCGGCGAGCAGGCCGGCGCGTCGACGACGACGCTGACCGTCGCCAATCTGGCAAAGCACGACCACCGCGGTGGGGTCCAGACCGCCAATGCGATCGCCAATTCGAACTCGGCGAACGGCAATGCGCTGGGTGTATCGTCGAACAACAGCTTCCTGTCGGGCACCGACCCGTCGGGCAATCTGATGGACCGCACCATGGTGCAGGTCGGGGTGACCGGCAGTTCGTCGCCGGTCAACAACCGGCCGCCCTATCTGGTGCTGCAACCTTGCATCGCGATTCAGGGGATTTTCCCCGCGCGCAACTGACGTACCGGCCCGCTGTCCGGGGCCCAAAAAGAGTGAACGGGTCGATCGGTGCCGCCATTCCGGCGGCGCTTGGCGTATGCGATTTTCTAGGAGGAGGCGGAATGATGATGTTGCGCAAATCATATCTCTTGGCGACGGCGGCGGCCATCGCTGGAACACTGGGGGTCGCCTCGGCGGCGAACGCCCAGGATAATTACATCGGGGAAATCCTAAAGGTTCCCTATAATTTCTGTCCTGCCGGCACCGACGAGGCCGACGGCCAGCTGCTCTCGATTGCGGACAACTCTGCGCTCTACGCGCTTTATGGCACTACCTTTGGTGGTGACGGGGTCACTACCTTTGGCCTGCCGAACCTGCAGAGCCGCATGTCGATCCATACCGGTACCGGCAACGGTCTGAGCGCCCGCCCGCTGGGTCAAATCGGCGGCACCGAGAGCAATACCCAGACGATCGCGACCATGCCGCGTCACGAGCATGTCGCGCTGGTGCGCACGACCAGCGCGGCGGCGAATACCACCACGCCCGTCGGCAACAAGCTCGGCACGACGCCCGCGGCCAAATATGTCAACAGCGCGCCGAACGCGCAGCTGATGAATCGCGAGAGCATTCTGATCAACAGCGCGGGTAGCGGGCAGCCCTACAGCCATCTGCCGCCGACGCTGACCATTCGCTATTGCGTTTCGCTCTTCGGCATCTTCCCGTCACAGAATTGAGGCTTGTCGCGCCGCTTCGAAGGCGCGCGCACATTCAAGGGGTTATGACAATGCGGTACAAGATTTCCATGTTGGCAGCGGCCAGCACATTGGCTTTTGCGGGCACCGTGCCCGCGACGGCGCAGGATTATTATATCGGCCAGGTGATTGAAACCGGCGCCGGTTTTTGCCCGCGGAACTTCCTCGAGGCAAATGGGCAGACATTGGCGATCAACACCAATGCTGCGTTTTTCTCGTTGCTCGGCACCACCTATGGCGGCAATGGCGTGACGACCTTCCAGGTGCCCGACCTGCGCGGACGCATGCTGATCGGAGACGGGCAGGGACCGGGCCTGCAAAACTATACGCAGGGCCAGGTCGGCGGGCAGGAAAACGTGTCGCATACGATCGCCAACCTGCCGGTCCACAGCCATCCGGGCGTGATCCAGACGGTGACCGGCGCGGGCAACCAGCGCATCGTGTTCCGTAACAGCTTTGGCGTGACCGCCGACAATCAATATGTCAGCGGCACGCAGGGTTTCGACGGCAACCTCGAAGCGACGACGCTCGCGGTGCAGAAGAGCGGCACCGACGGGGTAGTCGTGCCCAATATGTCGCCGTTCCTCGTTACCCGCTATTGCATCGCGTCGCAGGGAATCTTTCCGTCGCGCAACTGATGCGCACCGCGACATCACGACATTCAGACATCGGAGGCGGATATGAAACGCACTGGCAATCTTCGGAAAATTACCCTGGCGCTGGCGCTCGGGGGGAGCACATTGGGCTATACGGCACCGGCATCGGCGGACGGGCTCACGCCTTATATCGGGCAGTTCATGCAGGTCGGCTTCACCTTCTGCCCGCGCGGCTACACCCAGGCGGCGGGGCAATTGGTGGCGATCCAGTCCAACACGGCTCTATTCGCGTTGCTCGGCACGACCTATGGCGGCAATGGCACCACCAACTTCCAGCTCCCCGACCTGCGCGGCCGCGCGGCGGTGCATGTCGGGCAGGGGTCGGGGCTGTCGCCCTATGATTTGGGTCAGGTCACCGGCACCGAGACGACGACGCTGACAACCCTGAATATGGCGCCGCATAACCATCGCGTCGGCGCGCAGACCGCCAATGTCGACGCCAACCAGACTTCGCCGAACGGCAATGCGCTCGCCGTTCCGGTCAATCCCGGCTATGCGGCGCCGCCGCCCGATCCCGCAGGGAACCTGATGGACCCGGGCAGCATCCTGGTTCAGACGACCGGCAATTCGATCCCGGTGCCGAACCAGCCGCCCTATCTGGTGATGAAATGGTGCATTGCCACGCAGGGAATCTTCCCGGCGCGCAACTGATCGCCGCGGCCGGTTTGTCGGCTGCGCCAAGGCAAGGACGCCGGTGGGGTAGATCCCGCCCCGCGGGCGTCCCGCCATTGACTCTGGTTAAATTTCGGTTAGCCTTTTGCCCGGGTTATTGAGGTGGGGGGCTGAGCGATGGCTATCGCGCGTAAATCGCATTACTATCTGTCCGCGGCGGCGGTTCTCTTGGGAGGGCTCGGCTTGTCCGGGACCGCCCATGCGCAGTTCACCTATCTCGGCGAGATCATGAAGTTCGGCGGCAATTTCTGTCCACGGGGATCGGCGGAGGCGAATGGCCAACTGCTTTCGATTGCCAACAACTCGGCGCTCTACGCACTTTACGGCACTACCTACGGCGGTGACGGGGTCACGACTTTCGCCCTTCCCAACATGGCGGGGCGCTATTCGATGCACCTCGGTCAGGGGCCCGGACTGAGCGCTCGCACCCAAGGCGAGACCGGCGGTACCGAAACGACGACGCTGACCGAAAACCAGATGCCGCGCCACGAGCATACGGGGCTGATCCGCACGACGAGCGCGGCCGGCAACAATGGCGGCGCCTTCCGCAACATCTTTCCGACCACGCCCGCGAACAAATATGTGAACGGCACCGCGCCCAATGCGCAGCTGATGAACCGCGAAACGGTGATCATCCGCAACACCGGCAGCAACACGCCCTACAACCATCTGCCGCCCTATCTGGCCATTCGCTTCTGCGTCCTGACCGAGGGGATTTTCCCGTCGCGCAACTGACGGCGTCGCCGCGGCGGCGGCACAAGGGGCTTTGAGGGGAGTTTACGATGCGGCATTTGAAAACAGGGCTGACGGCGGGGATCGCTTTAGGCGCGATGGCAACGGCAGGATCGGCCACGGCACAGGATTATTATCTCGGCCAGATGATCGAGGTGGGCAATAGTTATTGCCCACGCGGCTGGACCGAGACCAATGGGCAGATACTGTCGATCGCGCAGAATACGGCGCTCTTCTCGCTGCTCGGTACCACCTATGGCGGCAACGGCCAGACGACTTTCGCGCTGCCCGATCTGCGCGGGCGGATGGTGCTCAACCAAGGCCAAGGACCCGGGCTCCCGCCCTATAGCCTAGGTCAGCAGGCAGGCGTCGAGAGCCAGACGCTGACGATCAACCAGCTCGCGTCGCACACGCATGAAGCGGTGTTCCAGACGGTGAATGCCAATGCCGCGACGACCATCCCGTTCCGCAACTCCTTCGCGGTGACGAGCGATTTCCAATATTCGAACGTGATCCAGTTCGACGGCGCGCTGAACGCCGCGACGCTGGCGGTGCAAAAGACCGGCGGGTCCGATCCGGTGGCGAACATGTCGCCGTTCCTCGTCAATCGCTATTGCATCGCGCTTCAGGGGGTTTTCCCGTCGCGCAACTGACCCTTGGCGGTTGTGCGGACGAAACAGGATAGAGTGGAGACGGGATATGACACGCATGGGGGCAATGGGGAAATTCTCGGCGGCGGCGCTGCTCGGCACGTCGGCGTTGACCATGGCGACGCCGGCCAGCGCGCAGATCGAACCCTATATCGGGCAGATGATGCAGACCGGTTTCAACTTCTGCCCGCGCGGCTGGGCGAGCGCGAGCGGCCAGATATTGGCGATCAGCACCAATACGGCGCTCTTCTCGATTCTCGGCACCACCTATGGCGGCAACGGCCAGACGACCTTCGCGCTGCCCGATCTGCGCGGACGCGTCGCGATCAACCAGGGCAGCGGCCCCGGGCTGTCGCCCTATGTCCTGGGTCAGGTCGGCGGCAGCGAGACGGTGACGCTGCTCCCCACCAACCTGCCCAAGCACGACCATCGCGGCGGCATCCAGACCGCCAACGCCAACGCCAACAGCATGACCGCGAACGGCAATGCGCTCGGCGTGTCGTCGAACAACAGCTTCATCGCGCCGCCGCCCGACCCGGCGGGCAATCTGATGGACCGCACGATGGTCCAGATCGCGCCGACCGGCGGTTCGCAGCCGATCTCGAACCGGCCGCCCTATCTGACGGTCAACTGGTGCATCGCGCTCGAGGGGATTTTCCCTTCGCGTAACTGAGCGCGTCGCCAGCGGCGGCGGATTCGCCAATCAAGGAAGGCCGTGCTGATCGTCAGCGCGGCCTTTTCTTGTTCTCCGGACAAGGGCTGAATGCCGTATTTGATGTAATCTCGGGACCGGGGCGCTTCGAAATTCGTTAACCCGCCAGCGTTCGGTTCGCAGATCGCCCCGGTTTTACGACCTTTGGGCGCGCCAGACCTTTCGCGCGATTTTGCGCATTTTGCGTAAAATCGTTGCATCAGCAGACAGCGACGGTTTTCACGAGCCGCGTGCCACGATCCGGGCATGACCAGGATCGTTTGCCATGTCCCGCTTCCGGCCCGCCTCCGTCGCCTCGCCGTTTGCCCGCGCGGCACCGCGATGATCGAGACCGCGCTGCTGCTGCCGCTGTTCCTGATGCTGCTGCTCGGAATCCTGATCTACGGCCAATATTTCATGCTCGCGCACAGCGTGCAGCAGGCGGCGAACGACGGCGCGCGTGCGGCGATCACCGGGCTCGACGCCGCCGACCGCCGCGCGGTTGCGGTGCGCGCAATCGACCGCAGCATGCACGGCGTCGGGGGCTATCGCACCGAACTGCGCGACGTCGAGGTCTCCGAAACCGTCGATACCATCACCATCGATCTGACCTACCGGGTCCCCGAAAGCAGCTTGCTGCGCAATTCGCTCGTACCCTCGCCCGGCGAAGAGATTCGCGCCAGCGCGACCTTCGAACTGCCGGCCGACTGATGCGCGCGCTGCTCTCTTCGCTGCGTCGCGACACGCGCGGGGCGATCAGCATCGCCGCGGCCTTCGGGCTGACGATGCTGATCGGCGCCGCGGCGCTGGCGGTCGATGTCGGCGCGCTGCATCTCGACCGCCGCAAGCTGCAGGGGATCGCCGATGCTGCCGCGATGGCCGCCGCCGCCAAGCCCGGCGAGGAACGTGCAGCGGCGGAACGCATCATCGCCGCCAACTGCGACTGCGGCATCGCCATCGCCTCGATTACCCGCGGCAGCTATGTCGCCGATACCGGGGTCGCCGCCGAGCAGCGCTTCACCGAGGGCGGCGCGTCGCCCAATGCGGTGCGTATCGTGCTGACTCGCTCGCATCCCCTGTTCTTCGGGCGCTTGATCACGGGTCGCAGCAGCAATGTGATCAGCGCACGGGCAACCGGCGCGCGGCGCGGTTATGCGGCCTTCTCGCTCGGCTCGCGCGTCGCGGCGGTCAACGGCGGCGTCCCCAACGCGATCCTGTCCGCGCTGACCGGTAGCGAACTCAATCTGTCGGTGATGGATTACAACGCGCTGGCGAGCGCCGATGTCGATCTCCTCGCCTTTTCGGAAGCGCTGCGGACCGAAATCGGCGTTGAAGCGCTGACCTTCGGCCAGACGCTGAACAGCGAGGTAACCCTGCCGCAGCTACTCTCGGCGCTCGCCGCGGCATCCAGCGGCAGCGCTGCGCCGGTCGTCGAGCATATGGCGTCGCGCGCAGACCCCACGACCCTGATCCCGGCCTCGGTAATCGACCTCGGCCCGCGCCACGCGAGCGCGCGGGTCGACCCCGCCAATCCCGTGCGCGTCAACCTGCTCAGCCTGATGCGCGCGATGCTGGTGACTGCCTCGGCCGGACGACAGGTCGATCTCGATCTGGTCAGCGGCCTGCCTGGTGGGTCGCACATCAAGGTGGGGCTGATCATCGGCGAGCCGCCGGCCAATTCACCGCTGATCGCGGTCACCGACGACAATGAAGTCGTCGTTCGCACCGCGCAGGTGCGGCTGCGCGTCGATACGAAGGTGGCGACGCCGGTCGCGACGGTCGAGATTCCGGTGCTCGCCGAGCTCGGGTCGGCGGCCGCGCGCATTTCGGACATCGACTGCAGCAAGGGCAGCGACGAGGCGGTGACGCTGGCGGTGACGACCTCGCCCGCCATGCTCGCGATCGGCAGCGTCAGCGACAGCGACTTCCGCGACATGGCGCGACCGCTCGACCCAAAGAAGGCCCGGTTGCTGAAGCTGCCGCTGGCTAGCGTCGATGCCGAGGCCGAACTTGTCCTGTCCGATCTGGAGGAAAAATCCGTCGCCTTTTCGCGGGGCGACATCGCCGACGGCACGGTCAAGACGGTGTCGAGCACGGGGCTGGTCGCGGGCGCCGCGAAGTCGCTGTCGGACCGCATGGAACTGACGGGATCGGTGCTGGGAATCGGACTGAATCTCGGGGCCTTGAAGACCCTGGTCGCCCAGACCGTCGCCACCGCCGCGCCGGTGCTCGACGGTGTGCTCGGGCAAGTGACGGGCGTGCTCGGCGTCCACGTCGGCCAGGCCGATGCGCGGATCAACGCGCTGCGTTGCGGGCAGGCGCGACTCGTGGGTTGATCCGTTACGCAATCCCCATCCGAGTGAAATCCCGACGCGTCCGCTCTGGAGCAAAGCCTCGACGCCCCGCCCGGTGAAGCTGGTAGCAGATAGGGTCCGGAGGACAGCATGGCGATTGATCGGACCCCCGAACGTGTCTCGGCGGCAGAATTCATCCGTGGGTTCGCCAGCTGGCGGCAGCATGCGGCGCGGCGCCCCGTGGTGGTGACGCATCACGGCAAGGACGCCCATGTGCTGATCTCGCTCGACGATTATCGTCGGCTTGGAGGAGTTCGGGATGCGGCCGGAGAGACGGCCGAGGCACGATTGCGCGAGTCGCAGGCGCTGCTGCTCGAATCGATCCGCGACAGCCTGATCCTCGTCGACCGGCAACGGAGGATCGTTGCCATCAACCCTGCAGCGAGCGACATGCTGGAGGCGAGCGCCGCGGCGCTCATCGGGCAGCCGCTGGCCGCCGCGCTGCCCACGATCGAAACCAACCTGCTATTCCACCATATCCTGCGCATGCTCGACCATCGCGAGCGCTTCTCGGGCGACCTGCCGTCGCTGCTGCGTCCGGGGCAGTGGCTGCACGCCGACCTGATTCCGCTACCGATCGGCGGCGCGATCGTGCTGCGCGACGTCAGCGACGCGATGGCGGCGCTCGAGCGCGACGACGCGCGCGGCGCCGCGATCCGCGCGATCGAGGTCGAGGGTGGCATCGGCCATGCCTGCATCTCGGTGCGCGAGGCGATCGAGCACGCCAATGACGCCCTGCTGGCGACGATCGGGGTCGGCGACGAGGCGATCCGGCGCGTACGCTTTTCCGCGCTGCTTGCGCTCGCGCGGCGCCAGGCTTTCGCCGAGGCGCTCGAAGAGCTTTTCCGGACCGGCGTGCCGGCGCGGATCGAGTCGGAGCTGGTCGCGCGCGACGGCGCTGCCGTGCCGGTGACGCTGTCGATCGTCGAGCGGCGCAGCGCCTATGCGAGCGAAGGGGCGGTGGTGTTGGTGACCTCGCGGCGGGCGTAAATCGGGCCCACTCAATTCGTCGCTAAGCTTTTGACTTCAAGAAGCTTTCCTCTAAGGTTGCAACAGGGCTATCGGGGGATTGCGGATGATCCGGACAGGGGTATGGCGCGGTTTTAGCGCCTTTCTGGCTTGCAGTGCGATTGCGACCGCCGTGCCGGCATCGGCTCAGTATCGCGGCGAGCTGGTCAAATTTGCGTATAAATCCTGTCCGGGCGGCACGCTGCCTGCCGAAGGGCAGGAGCTGAAGATATCCGACTATCCGGACCTCTTCGCGACCATCGGCAAGGCCTATGGCGGCGACGGCGTCACGACCTTTGCGCTGCCTGACATGCGCGGCCGGACCTCGATGGGAGCGGGGAGCGCCGAGGGGCGCACGACGCGCGCGCAGGGCGAGAAGGGCGGCAGCGATATGGTGGCGCTGACCGAAAATCAGATGCCGCGCCACGAGCATACCGCGCTGATCCGCACGACCAGCGGGGCCGGCAACGCCTATCGCGCGCTCGGCGCGATCTTTGCGACGACGCAGGCGAACAAATATGTCGCGGGCGGCTTGCCGGCGGCGAATCTGATGAACCGCGAAACGCTGGTGTTCGTGAACAGCGGTGACGGGAAGCCGTTCGAGCGGCGCTCGCCCGGGTTGGGCATCCAATATTGCATCCTGCCCAGCGGGGCTTCGCCGGGTTGATGCGCGGCACGATGATGGCGGGAGCGTTCGGGGGAATGACAATCATGCGTTACGGCAAGGCGGCGATGCTGGCTTCGATCGGGACCGGGGCGGCCGTGGCGGCGATGCCCGCGATGGCGCAGCTTCCGCCGCCTGATCCGATCGAGCATTATTATATCGGGCAGCTGATCGAGATGGCGGGCCCCTGTCCGGCGCGCTGGCTGGAGGCCGACGGGCGCTTGCTGCAGAAGGCGTCCTATACGCAGCTCTTCTCGCTCATCGACAAGACCTATGGCGGCGACGGGGTCACGACCTTCGCGATCCCCGACCTGCGCGGACGGATCGCCGTGGGGGCGGGGTGGGGGCCGGCGCTCGCCAACCTGCCGCTTGGCGGCACGGGAGGCGCCGAAAGCCAGGTGCTGACGATCGACCAGCTCGCGACGCACAGCCACAAGGCGCTGATCCGATCGGTCGACGGCGACACCGACACGCCGCGGCCGTTCCGCAACGCCTTCGGCAAGACGAGCGGGCCGCAATATTCGACGACGATCGCCTTCGACGGCAACCTGCATCCCGAAACGCTGGCGATCCAGAAGACCGGCGGCAGCGATCCGGTGTCGAACCAGTCGCCGTTCACGGTAAACCGCTTCTGTATCGCGGCCTGGGGTGTGTTTCCGCCGCGCAACTGACGGCGCAGGAAGGATGGGGACGGGAAGGATGCGAGGCAGGGCCATGAATTTTCGGATGTCGCTTGTGCTATGCGGGTTGGCATGGCTGTCGGCGGCGCCGGCTGGGGCGCAGGTTTCGCCTTCGGCGGGGCAGCTGATGCTCGTGTCCTTCCCCTATTGCCCGATGGACTATTACGAGGCCGACGGCAGGGAGTTGGTGATCCGCGACAATCTGGCGCTCTACAACGCTATCGGGACGACCTATGGCGGCGACAACCGGGTGTTCCAGCTGCCCGACCTGCGCAGCCGCGCGGCGGTCGGCAATGGCGTGGGGCCGGGGCTGCTGCCGGTGGCGCCTGGACAGAAGCTAGGCCACGAGAGCTTGAAGCTCGCCGAAACCAACCTGCCGCCGCACGCCCACCGCGGCGGGATCCAGACCAGCACCGGCGCGGCGAACCGGACCACCGCCAACGGCAATGCGATCGGCATTTCGGCGAGCGACAGCTTCATCGAGGGCTATGACCCGCCCGCGGGGTTCGAGATGGAGGCGTCGATGGTCGTGGTGGAGCCTGAGGGCAAGTCGGCGCCGATCGCGACCCGCGAGCCCTTTGTCGCGCTGCGCTGGTGCATCGCCTATCGCGGCGGGCCGCCGGCGCCGACGCAATAGCGCTCCGCAAATCCGCAATTCATCGCAGGACCCGACTGCGCCCGGCTCTGCGCCGCGGCGCCTTCGTGCGCATCTGGACAAGTGCTCGGAAGTTGGCGAAGTTGCCGCATATCGCGTAGCAAAATACAACTTACCTTTACGTAAGCGTGAACCGGTCCTATAAGCCGGGCACAGCCCTTGGGAGAATCAGAATGGACATGGAGTTCAGCCCCGAAGACCTGGCTTTCCAGCAGGAAGTCCGGACCTTCATCGCCGAAAACTACCCCGAAGAACTGCGCGGAAAGCAGGACGAGGGGGAAGAGCTGTCCAAGGAGGATTTCCTTGCCTGGCACAAGGTGCTGTACAAGAAAGGCTGGGTCGCGCCCGCATGGCCGGTCGAATATGGCGGCACCGGCTGGACCCCGACGCAGCGCTTCATCTTCTCCGAGGAAACCGCACGCGCCGACTGCATCCGGCTGATGCCCTTCGGCCTCGCGATGGTCGGCCCGGTGATCTACACCTTCGGCACGCCCGAGCAGAAGGCCTATTTCCTGCCGCGCATCCTGTCGGGCGAGGATTGGTGGTGCCAGGGTTATTCGGAACCCGGCGCGGGTTCCGATCTTGCCAGCCTGCGCACCGCCGCGGTTCCCGATGGCGACGACTATATCGTCAACGGCCAGAAGACCTGGACGACGATGGCGCAGCACGCCGACTGGGGCTTCTTCCTGGTCCGGACGGACAAGGACGCCAAGCAGCAGGAAGGCATCAGCTTCCTTCTCATCGACATGAAGTCGCCCGGTATCACCGTGCGCCCGATCATCACGCTGGGCGGCGAGCACGAGGTCAACGAAGTGTGGCTGGAGGACGTCCGCGTGCCGCAGTCGCAGCGCGTCTACGAAGAGAATAAGGGCTGGACCTGCGCCAAGTTCCTGCTCGCGCACGAGCGCACCGGCATCGCCGGCGTCGCGGCGTCGAAGCGCGGAGTCGAGAAGGTCAAGGCGATCGCCCGCACCGAACTCGACGGCGACAAGCCGCTGATCCAGAACGCCTTCTTCAAGCGCAAGATCGCCGAACTGGAGGTCGACCTCACCGCGCTCGAATTCACCGAGCTGCGCAGCCTGGCGGGCCCCAATGCGGGGCGCGGGCCGGGGCCGGAATCGAGCCTGCTCAAGATCAAGGGCTCGGAAATCCAGCAGCGGCTGACCGAGCTGACGCTGGAAGCGGTCGGCCATTACGGTGCGCCCTACTTCCGCGGCTTCGGCGAGGGCGACAACGAGCATCCGATCGGCCCCGACTATGCGCACCGCGCGGCACCGACCTATTTCAACGTCCGCAAGACGACGATCTATGGCGGGTCGAACGAGATCCAGCGCAATATCATCGCGAAGATGGTTTTGGGTCTTTGAAGCGCCGGCGCCCATAAATAGGGACAGTCCCTATTTGTCCGCGGGCGCCGGACCAGCCGCAACGACGATATTCGATAAATAGGGACAGTCCCTATTTATGAGAGGACAGACAATGGATTTCACCTACACCGAAACGCAGGACATGATCCGCGACACGCTGGCCCGCTTCCTCGGCGACACCTATGATTTCGAGACGCGCCAGAAGTTCATCGCGAGCGACGAGGGCCGCGATCCGGCGATCTGGACCGCGCTGGCGCAGGAACTCGGCATGCTCGGCGCCGCCTTTTCGGAAGAGCATGGCGGCCTCGGCGGCGGCGCTTTGGAAAATGCGATCATCATGGAGGAACTCGGCAAGGTGCTCGGGATCGAGCCCTATCTGCCGACCGTGGTCATCGCCGGCGGCGCGCTCAAGGCCGTCGGCGGCGCGCAGGCCGACAAATTCATCCCCGAGATCATCGCGGGCAATGTCATCGTCGCCTTCGCCTATGCCGAGCCGCAGGGCCGCTACGACCTCGCCAATCTGCGCACGAGCGCGAAGAAGGACGGCGCGGGCTATGTGCTCAGCGGCCACAAGGGTGTCGTCTATGCCGCGCCCTGGGCGACGCACCTGCTCGTGACCGCGCGCACCGGCGGCGGCCAGCGCGACCGCGACGGCGTGTCCTTGTTCCTGATCGATGCGAACCTGCCCGGCATCGTGCGCCGCGACTATCCGACCGTCGACGGCAGTCGCGCGTCCGAAGTCTATTTCGAGAATGTCGCGATCCCCGCCGACGCGCTGCTGGGCGGCGAGGGCGAAGGGCTGGCGCTGATCGAGCAGATCGTCGACGAGGCCACGGTCGCGGTTTGCGCAGAGGCGACGGGCGTGATGCAGAAACTGCACGAAGGCACGCTGGAATATACCCAGCAGCGCAAGCAGTTCGGCGTGCCGATCGCGAAGTTCCAGGTGCTGCAGCACCGCATGGTCGACATGTTCATGGAGGTCGAGCAGGCTCGATCGATGACGATCATGGGCACGCTGAAGCTCGATCTGCCCGCGAATGAACGCAAGGCGGCGGTGTCGGCGGCGAAGAACAAGGTTGCGCGCGGCGCGAACTTTGTCGGGCAGAACGCGATCCAGACGCACGGCGGCATCGGCATCACGCAGGAACTGGCGATCGGCCATTATTTCAAGCGCGCGACGATGATCGAGGGCCAGTTCGGCAGCGCCGATTATCATATGGAGCGCTATGAGGCGCTGACTTTGGCGGAGTAAGGTTGGCGCCTGATTACGGGCGTTAGCTGCCAAACCGCCCTATAAATCCCGTTCGTGTCGAGCGAAGTCGAGACACCCATCAGCGGCTCCTGCCCTGGAGGTGTCTCGACTACGCTCGACACGAACGGAAATAGGGGACGGTCTGGAAACCACCTCAAAACCGCTGCCCAAAAAAAGCCTTTCCTAATAAATCCGGCTATGCCAGCGTCGATCTCGACTCTTCCGCTCGGCGAATATAGCAGTCTTCGAGGTCGCTATTCGGGAGGCGCACAGGGCTGAACTTTCCTGAACTTTGGAAGAAGGTAAAGGCCGCTCCCCACCCCAAAGCTGCCATCGCGGCAGGTCAGTAAGACAGATCGATCGCGATCCGGAGCGTCCGCGGCCGCAGCGGCGTAAGATACCCCGCGCTGCCCTCCACAAAAGGCGTGCCGAGCGCGAAGCGGTTGCCCTTGGCGTCGAACAGGTTGGTCAGCGTCAGCGACAGGCCGCGGCGGTGGTTGCCGACGCGCATCGCGAGACCGGTATCGACATATTTGCCCTGGCCCTCGCCGAGGATCGGGCCGATGCCGAGCCTTGACGGGCCGATATAATTGGCCCAGCCGTTCACGCGCAGATCCTCATCGCCCATCGGCGCGGCATAGTTGAACGAGCCGCGCACCGCATATTTGGCGACATTCGGGATCTGGCCGAGGCGTTCGAGCAATTGTTCCTGCGGAATGGTGATGCCGACGTCGCCGCCTGCGGCCGCGGCGCGCACCGCGATGGTGCGTAGCTCGGTCGAGAAGAGCTCGGTCACGCGGCTGTGGTTATAGACCCCGCCGAGTTCGAACGACAATTCGGGGGTCGGACGCACTGCAAAGGCGCCGGTGATGCTGGTGATCCGCCCGTCGCCGATATTGGCGGTGGTCGGGAAACCGTTGGTGTCGATGAAATCGGCCTGGATATCGCGCCAGCGACTGTGCGAGACCGACAGACTGGCGTCGAACGGCGTCCAGCCCTTCTCGCCGAAGCGCACCCCGGCTTCGAGCGTCTGGACCTGGTCATTGCGGAAGCGGCGGACGAAATTATTGTCGACCGCGAGCCCGCCCGGGCGGAAACCCTCCTGATAACGGACGTAGAGCGTCACGTCGCGGATCGGTGTTGCCAGCAGCGACGCCGAGGGCAGGAGGTCGGTTTCGGAGCGATGCGCGGTCTCGGCGCGCCCCGCGAAGGCGACGTCGAGCGGAATGTCGCGCCCGGCGCCGTCGAGCCGCGCGTGCGAGAGGCGGAGGCCGCCCGCGGCGATCAAATTCGGCATCAGCTCGGCCGTTGCCTCGCCATAGCCGGTGATTTCGGTGATGCGGTTCGACACGCCGGTGAGCGGCATCTGGACGAAGGCGTCGCCGATCTCGCGGCTCTGGCGCGTGCGGTTGTCGAGCAGGCTGATGCCGACGACCCAGCCGAGCCCGTCGTCGAAGGGGCGCGACAGCCGCGTTTCGCTGACGAACATGCGCGTCGCATTGCGCTGGTCGAGGATGCGTGGCGGATCGTTGGGCTTGCTGGCGTCGAAGCGTTCGAACAGCCGGTGGCTGACGAACGCGTTCGACGATTGGAAGAACAACCCGTCCCATTGCTTCATCACGACGATCGTGCCGAGGCCGTATCTCGCCTTGGCGTTCTGCTCGACCTTCGAATTGCGGATCAGCGGCGGCGCGTTCTTGTCGGCATATTGCGCGTCTTGCGAATTAATCGTCTGGTAGACGCCGCCGAGATCGATCGTCCAGTCGTTGCCCGCGTCGAAGCGGAAGGTGCCACGGCCGCCGCGAACATCGACGCGGTTGACGTCGTTCTGGCCGAGCATCGGATTGTCGATATAGCCGCCGTCGCTGAGCATATAGCCGACGAGGCGCAGCGCATGGCCGCCGTCGCCGACGGGCAGGTTGACGATCGCGCCCAGGTCGCCGCCGGGGTCGCCATGCTGCGTGACCGACACGCCGGCGATCGCCTGCACCGTCTGGCGGTAGGGATCGGGGGCGTTGGGGACGGCGCGGATGATGCCGCCGAGCGAACCCGCGCCATAGAGCGTGCCCTGCGGACCTTCGAGAATCTCGACATTCTGGATGTCGTAGAGGCGGAGGTCCGGATCGGGCGCGTTGTAGCTGAGCCGGATGTCGCCGAGATATTGGCCGACGGTGGACTGGGTCGGGCCGGTGAAGCTGGAATCGGCGATGCCGCGGATGAACAGCTTGTTGCGCCCCGAACCCAGGTGGGTCGAGGAGACGGTGGCCATGCGCGAAAGGATCGATTCCATCCCGCGCTCGCCGCCGAACGCCAAATCGCCGCCATCGAGCACGGTGGCGACGCCCGCAAAGCTTGCGTAGGGAAGATCGGTCTTCGAGGCGGTGACGATGATCTCGTCGTCGGGCCCGGCGACGAGATTGTCGGGCTCGCGCGCTCGAGGGGGCGGCGGCTTCGGCGGCGAGGTGGCGCGGCGCGCGACCTTTGGCGGCGGCGGGCGGCGCTCGATACGCCAGCTGGTCGCGCTGACGCGTACGGCGCGCGCGTCCGAACCCGCCAGCATGCGGTGGATCGCCTCTTCGACGCTCATCCGCCCGCGCACCTTCTTGACGCGATTGCCCCAGAGGCCCGCGTCGGCAACGCTGATGCTGACCCCGCCCTGGCGGCTGAGCAGGGGCAGGCTGGTCGACAGATTGCCCTTGGGCACGTCGAACGCCCGTTCGTCGGCCGCCTGCGCCACGGCGGGGACGGTGAGCATCGCGATCGCGGCGGCGAGGGGCAGGCTGCGGCGCATCGTCAGCGGGTGAGCACCCAGCCGTCGCCGCGGCGTTCGGCGCGGGTGCCCGAAAGCGCAGCGAGGTCGGCGACGGCGCGCGCCTTGTCGGCGCCGATCACCAGCGCGCCGCGGAAGGGCAGGTCGGCGGCTTCGGGCGCGACGCTGACCGTAAGGCCGGCCGTGCGACCGAGGTCGCCGGCGACGACCGATAGCGGGGTATCGGCATAGACGAGCTGACCGCTGCGCCAGCCGCCGATGGTGCTGCTGTCGAGCTTGCGCACCGCCGGTGCCTTTTTGTCGCCGTCGCGCGCCTCGATGCCTTCGCCAGCAACCATGCGCACATTGTCGCGGTGCGGGTTGTAGACGACGATGCCTTCGGACACCGCGACGCTGGTCGCGTGGTCGCGCCGCACGACGTTGAAGGCGGTGCCGAGGTCGACGAGCCGCGCGCCGCCGGTTTCGACCACGAAGGGATCGGATTCGCGGTGGACGACGTGGAACATCGCCTCGCCGCTTTCGAGCTTGGCAAAGCGCGGACGTTCCTCGTCGAGGGTGACGACCGAGCCGCCGTTGATCTCGATCCGCGACCCGTCGGCGAGTTCGAGCGTGCGATGCTCGCCCGGCGCGGTCTCGATGCGGTTGGGATCGCCGAACAGGCCGATGTTGGGGATGGTGACTACGGCGACGAGCGCGGCGGCGATCGCCCCGCCGAACCAGCCGCGGCGCGACGGACGGGCGCGGGGCTCCTCGTCATTGGCCGCGACAGGCGCCGCGGGCCGGGCCGGCAGCGCTTCGAGGTCGGCATCGAGCAGCGCGACCGCGTCATAAGCCGCGGCGTGCGCGGCATCCTCGGCGAGCCAGTCGGCGAAAGCGTCCCAGTCGGCGAAGTCGGGGTCGCGCTGGGCGATGACCCAGTCGATCGCGCGCGCTTCGATCATGGCGGCGTCAGGATGCATCGAACTGCCTCCTGAGCGCGGCGAGCGCCGCATAGACCTTGCGCAGGTCGGCCTCGACGGTGCTGAGGCTGACCCCCAGCTCGGCGGCGATGTCGCGCTGCGCGGCGCCATCGACGCGGAAGCGGCGGAAGATGCGCGCGGGGCGCGTGCCGGTCGCCTCGATCACCGCCTCGACCTGTTCGAGCTGCTGGCGCGAGATCAGCGCAGCCTCGGCTGAAGGCGCTTCCGTGGCGGCATTTTCGCCCCACGCCTTGTCGCGCAGCTCGCTCTGGCGCGCCGAGCGGTAGCGATCGAGCATCAGATTGTTCGCGGCGCGCATGACGTAGGAGAGCGGATCGGCGATCGGTCCGGTGCGGCGATCGACGAGCCGCATCCACAGGTCCTGGAACAGATCCTCGGCGCCCCCGCCCGCGCCGCGCACCTCGAGGAAACGGATGATGCGCGCGCGGTTGGCGAGCAATACCCCCTCGATGCCCTGCATGGGCTGCGGTGCGTCGGTCGCCTCTGTCATGGATCGATTGATTCGGAACGCCATCTGCTGCTTTTCGGCACCTGCCTGGCCGGTGCCCCACGTCCCCCTGGCGGGGCCGTCATATAGCGCCCCCAGCGCGGCGCGCAACTGCGGCATGACCTCTCCCGCATCGAAACGATGCTCGCGGGGAAGAGGGAAGGGGGCGGTGGCGGCAATCATGATCCTCGTTCGTTCGTCAGAATATAAGGGCAAGGGGGAAGCGGAGGGTGGGGTGGGTGCTTCCCCCTTGCCGGGACAAGGTCGGACCCGGGGGCTTAGAGACCGACCTTGAGGCTCGCACGGAAAGCCCAAGCCACATGGCTTTGCTGTTCTTCCGCGGAGAGTTCGCCGCCAACCTGGAATGCAGAGTTGCCGGCGATCCCGCGGAGGCGGCCGACCCAGCCGCTCGTGCGATCATCAGGGGTGAGGGTGAAGGGTGTGCCGTTCTTGAACGACGCGGTGGTCGTGCCGAGCGAGCCGCCGACGATCTGGCGGCGGCCGCCCTCGATCTCGAAGCGCGTCCAGCCGTCATATTCGTCCTCGCCGCCGAAATCGAGGCCGAGCGCGACGGTGCCCGACACCGCGAGTTCGTCGCTGTCGCGGCTCAGCACCGTGAGGTCGAGCGCGTCACCGCCGCCGGTTTCGGTGTAGCCGTCTTCCTGCAGCTTGTAATAGTCGACCGCGACCGCAGGGCGGAACGAGATGCCGCCGAGGCGGGTGTCATAGGCGACCGAGCCCGCGGCCGACCACAAGGTACCGTCCCACTTGGCCCGCATCGTCTCGTTGATGTCGTCGGCACCGGCCTCGGCCTGGAACAGGCGCGTGCCCTTGAAGCTGACCGGGGCGCCCGAAACGCGCGCGCTGGCGAGGATGCCGTTCGAGCGCAGGCGCCAGTGGAGCGCGCCCTCGAACTGGCTCGACGACACTTCGTTGGCATTCGCCTTGTTGCCGTCCTTGCCGCTGAGGAATCCGATCGAGCCGCCGAAGTTGCCGAGGTCGGTCTTGATCTCGGCGCCGAGCGCGACGCCCCAGCCGGTGACGTCATAGCCCGCGGTATCGCCGACACTCTTCGACGTGCCCCAGACCGCCTGGTTGATCCAGTAGCCCCATTTGCCTTGGTCCTGGAACGGCGCGTTGGGGTCGTTCAGGTAGCGGGCCAAAGCGCGCGAGCCCGAAGTCACGGTTTCGAACACGCCGCCCTCATGCTCGGGCAGCATCTGGCCGAGCTGGGTCTTGAACTGCGACTGGTCGGTGATGTCGAGGAACACCTGCTCGATATCCTCGTCGGCCGCAAGCGCGTCGATCACGGCGTTGAAGGCGCCGCCCTCCGAACGGTTGAGGCCGAGTTCGGTCGTCGTCTTGCGCGACACGTCGACGATCAGCTGGGTGGCGTTCGAGGTCAGCGTGCCCTTGTAGAGGAAGGGCAGCAGCGTCGAGGTGGCGGTGAGGTTGTTCGCGCCGGTGAGCGTGCCGGCGGTCAGCACGACATGCTGGCCCTCGGCATCGTCGAGGCTGGTGAGGCGCAGCGCGAGCTTCGATTCGGCGCCGAAGCTGGCGTTGCCGGTCACCTGGATCGCGGTGCCGGTGTTGCCGCCGTCGAGCGTCACGCCGAGCACGCCCTTGTTGGTGACCGCGAGCGACGCGATCGTCGCCGCGCCGACCACGTCGAAGGTGCCGCCGTTGACCGCGACCGCCAGCCCCTGCGAATTGGCGAGGCGCGCCGAGAAGAGCGAGGTGCCGCCGATGGTCAGCGTGTCGCTGCCACCGCCGAAATCGGCAAGGCCGCCGAACTTCGACGTGCCTGCAAGGGTCATGATGTCGTTGCCACCGCCGAAGGTCGCGGTGCCGTCGAAGGTGCCGTCGCCCGACAGCGCGAGCGTGTTGTTGCCGGTGCCGAAGAAGGCATCGCCCTTCATCGAGCCGTCGGCGATGTCGATCAGGTCGTTGCCGACCCCGAAGCGGACGTCGCCGATGATCGCGGGGGCGGCGATGCCCGACGCGACCGCGGTCTGCTTGACCGAGGCACCGCCGAGATTGCTCGACAGGTCGATCGCGATATTGCGGTCCGAGGTGCCGAGCGCGCCGGTCGCCGAGATGGTGCCGCTGTTCTCGATCGTGCCGACGGTGCCCGACAGATCGACGATGCCGCGCGCGGTGCCGTTGTCCCCCGCTGCCTTGGCGGTGATCGAGCCGCTGTTGCGGATCAGCCCGACATTGCTGCCGGCCTCGACGACGATGCCGGTCGTGATCGCGGTCGCGGCGTTGCCGCCCGACGCCTCGATCTTGCCCGCGTTACGGAGTTCGGCGAGCGTCGCGCCCGCACCGACCTGGATCGCGGTTGCCGAAGCGCCGTTCGACACGGCACTGACGGCGCCGGACGCGCCGATTGCGACGCCGCCCGCGATGTTCACATTGCCGCCAAGGCCGCCGATCTGCATCCCGGTGGCGTTCTTTCCGGCATAAAGGCCGTTGCCCTGGATGGTACCGTCGATGATGACGCCGAAGCCGGTGCCGGTGCCCGGAACCGCACCGATGGTGACGTCGCGCCCGGCGGCGCCGATGCGGACGGCGGGCGCCGATCCGAAGGAGCGGACGACCGCCGAGCCTTCCTTGGCGTCCTCGATGCCGTCCTTGTCCTCGTCATTGTCGGTAGTGCTGGCGTCCTTGGGCGGGACGGCGAAGATGACCCCGCCAGTGATGTCGCCCTCGATCGACAGCGCGGGGCCGCCGTTCAACAGGTCGTCGGCGTCGAGCTTCGACGGGTCGGCCGGCGGGGTGGTGAAGCGGTAGCCGGTCGAGGTCAGATTGCCCTGTACGACGAGCGAACCCGTGATGTTGCCGCTGAGCCGCGCCGCAGTCGCGTCGAGGCCGGTCGCGGTGATCGTGCCCGCGAGGCGGACGTTGCCGGTAACGTTCTGGAGCCCGACGCCGAGCGCGCGGTCGCCAAGCACCGAGATCGTGCCGTCCGTGGTGAAGTTGCCGGTCAGCGGGCCGCCGAGGCGGATACCCGCCGAATCATTGCCCTCGATCGTGATCGCGCCCGAATTCAGGATGTTGCCGTTGAACGCGCCGAGCGTCTCGATACCGACGCGGTTGCTGCCGATCGCGAAGGCGCCGTCGATGTCGCCGTCGTTGTCGATGTCGGTCGGCGCATAGCTTTCGTCGATGATGATCTTGCCGCTGGCGGTGTTGGTGATGTTGCTCGTCACGCCGGCGTTGGCCACGATACCGCGCGAACCGTCGGCGTTGGTGATCTGGATCGTGCCTTCGTTGACGAACTTGTGGTTGCTGTCGACCGTCACCGCGGTGCCCGAGGCGGGCTTGATCGAGCCCGACGCCGCGAGGCGGGAGTCGTCGGGGGTCGTGCCGCCATTGACGGTCGAGGAGCGGATCGGCGTGGTAAGCGCATTCCCAATCACGGTTTCGGCAAAGGCGGGGGTGGCCATGACTGCCACCAGGCAGGTCGACGCGAGCAGGGTCTTGCGCATTGAGTTCCTCTTGAAATCGGGGCGGGAAAGCTCCCGCGACAATGGCTTGACGGAACCGACCGAGCGCAGCCTTGAAAAAATAATGCGGATGGCGGCAGGAAAAGTGTCGCAACTTGTCGCAATCGCAACCAAGCCATTGCGCGCGGCGGCTCAATTTGCTGAATGAACGGCGAAACAGGCTGTCCCCAAGCCCGAAAAGGTCCTTCGAATGCAGAAATATGGGCGGTCGATGCTGCGGCTCGGCGCTGTCTCCATGGCATTGGCGACGCTTGCTGCCTGCTCCGCAAGCGACGACAGCAAGGGCGGACGCCCGGCACCCGAGGTCGGCTATGTCGTGGCCGAGCCGGGCGCGGTGCCGGTGCCGATCGAACTCGGCGGGCGCACCGTCGCCTTCGAGACGAGCGAAGTGCGGCCGCAGGTAAACGGCATCATCCTGCGCCGCCTGTTCGAGCAGGGCAGCTATGTCCGCGCGGGGCAGCCGCTGTTCCAGATCGACGCCAGCCTGTACCGCGCCGCGGTCGACCAGGCGTCGGCGAACCTGTCGAGCGCGCGCGCCAGCGCCGAGGCGGCCAAGACCCGGGCCGACCGCTTCAGGCCGCTTGCCGAGATGGAGGCGATCGCCAAGCAGGATTATACCGACGCGGCGGCGCAGGCCCGCGTCGCGAATGCCGTCGTCGCGCAAAATGCCGCGGCGCTCGAAACCGCGCGGATCAACCTGCGCTACACGACGATCAGCGCGCCGATCAGCGGGCGCATCGGGCGTACCCTGTTTACCGCGGGCGCGCTGGTGAATGCCAACCAGGCCGACGCGCTGGCGGTGATCCAGCGCACCGACCCCATCTATGTCGACATGCAGCAGTCGAGCGCCGAACTCACCACGCTGCGTCAGTCGATCGCCGCGGGCGGGGTGCTGCCGGGCAGCGCGAGCGTGCGGCTGCTGCTCGAGGACGGCAGCGCTTATGGTCTCACCGGCACGATCGAATTTTCGGAAGCCGTGGTGAACGAGGAGACCGGCACGATCACGCTGCGCGCGCGCTTCGCGAACCCGCAAGGCACCTTGCTGCCCGGCATGTTCGTGAAGGCGGTGTTCGACCAGGCGATCGAGCAGAATGCGTTCCGCGTGCCGCAGGCGGCGATCCAGCGCGACTTCGACGGATCGGCCTTCGTCTATCTGGTCGGCAAGGACAACAAGGCGATGCGCCGCAAGGTGAAGGCCGACCGCACATTGGGCGCCTTCTGGGTCGTCTCCGACGGGCTGAAGGCGGGAGACCGCGTGATCACGCAGGGGCTGGGCAATCTGCGGCAGGGGCAGGCGATCCGCCCGGTCGCGGCGTCGAGCGCGCAGCGGGTCGGCGCGCCGAAGGGTGGCGGCGCGGCGGGCGGGCAAGCGAAGAAGGGCGACTGACCGCCGATGTCACGCCTGTTCATCGACCGCCCGATCTTCGCCTGGGTGCTGGCGATCATCGTCATGCTGGGCGGCGTCGGCGCGCTCTATCTGCTGCCGATCGAGCAATATCCCGACATCGCGCCGGCGCAGGTCAACGTCCGCGCGACCTATCCCGGCGCCTCGGCCGAAACGATCGAGAATAGCGTCACGCAGGTGCTCGAGCAGCAGCTGACCGGGATCGACGGCCTCCTCTATTTCAGCTCGCAATCGAGCTCGCGTGGCCAGGCGAACATCACTGCGATCTTCGCCAAAGGCACCGACCCCGACATCGCGCAGGTCCAGGTCCAGAACAAGATTCAGGCCGCGCTGTCGCGCCTGCCGCAGCAAGTGCAACAGCAGGGGGTGCGCGTCACCAAGTCGAACTCCGACACCTTGCTGCTCGTCGGCGTCTATGACGAGACCGATACGCGCGTGAACCAGGACGTGTCCGACTATATGGCGTCGAACATCCAGGACCCGCTGTCGCGCGTCGAGGGGGTGGGCGAGGTCAATATCTTCGGCGCGCCGCACGCGATGCGCATCTGGCTCAATCCGCAAAGGCTGGCGGCGGTGTCGCTGATGCCGAGCGACGTGATCTCCGCGATCAGCGCGCAGAACAGCGAGGTCGCGGCGGGCGACGTCGGCGGCCTGCCGTCGCCGCGCGGGCAGATGCTCAACGCCACGGTCACCGCGCAGTCGCGGATGCAGACGGTGCCAGAGTTCGAGAATATCGTGCTCAAGACGCTGCCCGACGGATCGGCGGTGCGGATCAAGGACGTCGCGCGCGTCGAGATCGGCGCCGAAAGCTACGCCGTAATCAGCCGGATCAATGGACATCCCGGCGCGGGCATGTCGATCTCGCTGTCGCCGGGTTCCGACGCGCTCGAGACGGCCGACCGGGTCAAGGCGCGGATGGAGGAGCTGGCGGCCGATTTCCCCGACGGCCTGACCTACAGCTATGCCAATGACTCGACCGAGTTCATCAAGCTGTCGGTGAGCGAGGTGCAGAAGTCGCTGTTCGAGGCCATTCTGCTGGTCATCCTCGTCATGTTCGTCTTCCTACAGAGCTGGCGCGCGGTGCTGATCCCCGCGATCGCGGTGCCGGTGGTGCTGCTCGGCACCTTTGCCATCTTCTATATGCTGGGGTTCAGCATCAATACGCTGACCCTGTTCGGGCTGACGCTGGCGATCGGCCTGCTCGTCGACGATGCGATCGTCGTGGTCGAGAATGTCGAGCGGCTGATGGAAGAAAATCCCGGCATGTCGGCGCGCGAGGCGACGATCCAGTCGATGCAGGAACTGCAGGTCGCATTGATCGCGATCGCGCTGGTGCTGTCGGCGGTGTTCCTGCCGATGGCCTTCTTCGGCGGGTCGACCGGGGTCATCTACCGCCAGTTCTCGGTCACGATCATCTCGGCGATGATGCTGTCGGTGCTTGTCGCGCTGATCCTGAGTCCGGCGCTCACCTCGACCCTGCTCAAGCCCAAGGACCATGGCGAAGCCGCCGTCTCGGGCGGACGCTTTCCGCGTGCACGCGCGATGTTCGAGCGCGCCAAGAACGGCTTCAACACGCGCTTCGATTCGATGGTCGAGCGCTACGTCGGCAGCGTGACCAAGGTCGTCGACCGCAAATGGCTGTTCCTCGGCATCTATGCGGTGCTGCTCGTGGCGCTCGTCTTCCTGTTCCTGCGGCTGCCCGGCGGCTTCCTTCCCAATGAGGACCAGGGGCGCGTCCAGATCCAGTTCCGCCTGCCCGCGGGCGCGACGCAGGAACGCACGCTGCAGGTGCGCGACGAGATCGAGAAATATATGCTGACGCAGGAGAAAGCGAACACCGGCGCGCTTTTCCTGATCGCGGGCGGCGGGGGCGGGTCGGCGGCGGGGCAGAATACGGGGCAGGGTTTCGTCAACCTCGTCCATTGGGACGACCGCCCGGGTGCCGAGAACACCGCCGACGCGATCGCCGAACGCGCGCGAGGGGCGCTGAGCGGCCTGCGCGATGCGCAGATCTTCGCGCTGGTGCCGGGCGCGGTACGTGGGCTGGGCGATTCGTCGGGTTTCACGATGCAGTTCCAGAACCGCAGCGGGATGAGCCGCGCCGAATTCGTCGAGGCGCGCGAGCGGCTGCTGGCGATGGCGAACGCCAATCCAAAGCTGACTTCGGTGCGCCTGTCCGACCTCCCCGACGTCGCGACGCTCAAGATCGATATCGATACCCAGCGGCTCACCGCCTACGGCCTCACCAACAGCGACGTGAACGCCACGCTCGCGACCGCATGGGGCGGGCGCTACGTCAACGACTTCATCGACGATGGCCGCGTCAAGCGCGTCTATGTCCAGGGCGACGCACCCTATCGCGCCAAGCCCGAGGATCTGGGCCAATGGTATGTGCGCTCGAACGACGGCGAGATGTCGCCCTTCTCGGCCTTCTCCAAGATCGGCTGGTCGACGACGCCGAGCAGCAGCTCGCGCTTCCAGGGTGTGCCCGCGTTCGAAATTTCCGGCCAGCCCGCGCCGGGCACCAGCTCGGGCGAGGCGATGGACGAGATGGAGCGGATGGCGAACGAGATACCGGGGACCAGCGTCGCCTGGTCGGGCTCCTCCTATCAGGAGCGGCTGTCGTCGGGGCAGGCGCCTTTCCTCTACGCCATCTCGCTGCTCGTCGTCTTCCTGTGCCTCGCGGCGCTCTACGAAAGCTGGTCGATCCCCTTCGCGGTGTTGCTGGTGATTCCGCTCGGGCTGATCGGCGCGGTGGTCGCGGTGAACCTGCGCGGGCTGGAGAATGACGTCTATCTCCAGATCGGGCTGCTCACGACGATGGGGCTCGCGGCGAAGAACGCGATCCTGATGATCGAATTCGCCGAGCAGGAAGAACGCAAGGGGCGGCGCGTGATCGAGGCCGCGGTCGAGGCCGCGCGCATCCGCCTCCGCCCGATCCTGATGACCAGCTTCGCCTTCATCTTCGGCGTGCTGCCGCTCGCGATCGCGACGGGAGCGGGCGCGAACAGCCGCGTCGCGATCGGCACCTCGGTGATCGGCGGGATGCTGACCGCGGCCTTCCTCGCGATCTTTTTCATCCCGCTCTTCTTCGTGCTCGTGCGAAGGGGCGTGCGCGACGGGGTGAAGGCCGCGCGCGAATGGATCGCACGGCGCCGCGGCGGCAAGGCGGCGACGGCATGAGGCGCGCGCTGATCTTCGGCACCGCGACGCTCGCGCTCGGCGCCTGCTCGCTCGCGCCCAAATATGTCCAGCCCGCGCCGCCGGTGCCGACATCCTGGCCGGTCGGCGACGCCTATCTCGCGCAGAACGAAGCGGCGTTGCCGCGCGTAACGCTGAACGATCTGTTCCGCGATCCGCGGCTCCAGCAGCTCATCGGGCAGGCGCTCGCGAACAACCGCGACCTGCGCATCGCCGCCGCCAATGTCGCGGCGGCGCGCGCGCAGGTGCGCGTGACGCGCTCGGCGCAATTCCCTGAAATCGGCGTGAGCGGCTCGGCCGATTATACCGACGCCGGCATTTCGGGCGGCGTCGCGGGCGGCGGGCGCGAAAGCTATGCGCTGCAGGCCGGGGTGTCGGCGTTCGAGCTCGACCTGTTCGGGCGGCTCGCCAATGCGACCGCGGCGGAACGCGACCGCGCCTTCGCCACCGAAGCCGCGGCGCGGACGGTGCGGCTGGCGCTGATCGCCGACCTCGCCGAAGCCTGGGCGAACCACGCCGCCGACCGCGAGCTGCTCGCGATCGCGCGCGACACCGCCGAAAGCGCACGGCGCAGCGTGACGCTGACCCGCGCGCGGCTCGAGGGCGGGGTCGCGCCGCGCACCGACCTCCGCCAGGCCGAACAGGTGCTCGCGACGGCCGAAGGCGACCTCGCGCTGCAGACCGCGGCGGTGGCGCAGGACGAGAATCTGATCCGCCTGCTCGTCGGTGCGGACTACGACCGGGCGCTGCTGCCCGCGAACCTCGACGCGGTCAGCGCGTCGATCGCGACGCTGCCCGCGGGGACGAGCTCGGACATCCTGCTGCGCCGTCCCGACGTGATCGAGGCCGAATATCTGCTGCGCGCCGCCAATGCCGACATCGGCGTCGCGCGCGCGCGTCTGTTCCCGACGATCTCGCTGACCGGGCTGCTCGGCTTCGCGAGCGACGCGCTGGGTTCGCTGTTCACCGGCGACGCGTTGCGCTTCACCGCGGGCGCCGATGCCAGCCTGTCGATCTTCGACGCCGGCGGGCGCCGCGCGGGGGTGGCGGTCAGCGAGGCACAACGCGACGCCGCGCTTGCCGCCTATGAGCGCGCGATCCAGACCGCCTTTCGCGAAGTCGCCGACGCGCTCGCCGACCAGGGCACGCTCGGCGAGCGCCTCCGCGCCGCCAATGCCAACACCGAAGCAGCCGCCGACACCGCGCGCCTGACCGACGCGCGCTACCGCGGGGGCGTCGACAGCTTCCTCGCCAGCCTCGACGCCCAGCGCAGCCTCTACAGCGCGCGGCGGAGTGAAATCGCGGTCGAACTGGCTGCGGTGCGCAACCGGATCACGCTGTATCGGTCGCTGGGGGATGACGGGGTGTCGGAAAACTGAGGGCAATGGCGGAGCGGGAGGGATTCGAACCCTCGATACGCTTTTGACGTATACTCACTTTCCAGGCGAGCGCCTTCGACCACTCGGCCACCGCTCCGCATGCACTGGAAGGGGCGCCCTAATCGCTTGGCGGGGCTTTCGCAAGCGGCATGGGCGTGGCAGACATTGCGCCATGAAGCATCGCCTCCTTGCCGCCGCCGCGGCCTTCGCTTTTTCCCTTCCCCTGGCCGCACAGGAGGCGTCGCCGCCACCCTCGCCGGGCGAGATCGCCGCTGCGGCGCCGGCGAGCGACTGGGTCGCGATTCCGGCATCGGACCTGCTGGTCATGGACCTCGTCCCCGATGCGGCGGGCAAGGCGCGCCGCGTCGTGATCCAGCTGATGCCCGCACCGTTCAGCCAAGGATGGATCGGCAATATCCGCAAGCTCGCCGCCGCGCATTGGTGGGACGGCACGAGCGTCAACCGCGTGCAGGACAATTATGTCGTGCAATGGGGCGACGCGACCGAGAAGAAGGCGCTGCCCGAGGGTTTGGCGGTGTTGCCGGAGAGCGCCTATGTCGCGCCCGAGCCCGAGGACGCCTTCCTGCCGCTGTTCCAGGTCAACGATCCCTATGCGGGGGCGATCACGCTCTACAAGGGGTGGCCGCTGGGTGTCGGGCCCGTTGATCCGGAGGATTTCAACAAAGGACAGATCTATTGGCCGCTCCATTGCTATGCGATGGTCGGGGTGGGGCGGAACATGTCGCCCGACACGGGGTCGGGTGCCGAACTCTATACGGTAATCGGGCAGGCGCCACGCCACCTCGACCGCAATATCGCCGTAGTCGGGCGCGTGATCAGCGGGATCGAGCATCTGTCGAGCTTGCCGCGCGGGACCGGGGCGCTCGGCTTCTACGAAAAGGCCGAAGAGCGCGTGCCGATCAAATCGATCCGCCTCGCGACCGAATTGCCCGCGGCCGAGCAGCCCAGTTTCGAATATCTGTCGAACGAAAGCGACAGCTTCGCCAAATATGCTGACGCGCGCGAGAATCGCCGCGATCCCTTCTTCATTCGCCCGGCGGGTGGCGCCGACATCTGCAATATCCCGGTGCCAGTGCGCGCGGCGAAATAGAGCGCGTGGAGAGCTTCACCACCACCACGGTGCTGTGGCGCTGGCAGTCGGCGACGGCGCCCGCCGCCTGGTTTTTCCTGACCATCGCCGGCGAGGCTGCCGACGGGATCCGCTTTGCCGCGATGTCGGGGCAGTGGCTCGACAAGCGCGGGGGATTCGGGTCGGCGCGGGTGACGGTGACGATCGGGGATACCGTCTGGCAGACGTCGGTCTTTCCGCACAAGGAAAGCGGCGGCTGGTTGCTGCCGGTCAAGGCCGCGGTGCGCAAGGCCGAGGGGATCGCCGAGGGCGACGATGTGACGGTGACCGTCAGTCTCTAGGCGGGGTTTCGGCCCGGGCCTCGCGCGCCTGCGCCTTTCTTTTGCGCAGATTTTCGCGCAGCGCTTCGGCCAGTCGCTGCTGGCGTTCGAGTTCGGCGGGGGAGGGGCTCTTGCTCACGCGACGATCCTTGCCCGCGAAATCTGTCCAGCGTCAAGCCTCGCGGCTTGACAGGCGCAAGGCGTCCCGCCATAGGCCGCGCCTGCCCCGCAGACATGCGTTAGCGGGCGCCCGGTTGCTGCTGTAGCTCAGTGGTAGAGCGCGTCATTGGTAATGACGAGGTCGACAGTTCAATCCTGTCCAGCAGCACCATTTCCCGACATTCGGAAGTCTTCGCCCTCAGGGCGATTTGCGCGTTTGTGCCGCGCCCGCGAGGCTGCGGAGCGCCTGGACGCGCATGTCGAGTTCGCGGCTCTCCGACGCGGTCAGGCCGCCCTCGGCATAGCGGTCGGCGAGGCGGTCGATCTGGCGGGCTTCGCGGCGGAGCGAGCGTGCTTCGGCGCGCGTGATATCGCCGCGGTCGCGGGCGTCGCCGATACGATCGCGGAGGTCGCTGAGGTCGCGTGAAGGGGTCGGCCCGGCGGGCTGGGTACCGCGGTCGACGATGCCGGGCAGCACCGGATCGCGCGGGATGCTGCGCGGCATAAACTGCGCGCTCGCGGCCGCCAGCGGCGCGAGGCAGAGGAGGGCGGTCAAAATCGGTCGCATCGGCTGGCTCCCGCGGAGGAACAGGGCTTCAGGCTCGCCCCTGACCCCTGAACCGCCGCTGAATCGCCGGCGTCAGATCTTGGCGCCGAGCAGCCAGTCGTGGAAGAGCTTCACCGCGGGCTGGCGCAGCGCGCGCGGGCGGCAAACGAACCAGTAGCTGTACGGGCTGTCGACGTCGAAATCGAACAGGCGGACGAGCCGCGGGTCGTGCGCGTCGTCGAAATGATGGCCGTGCATGAAGGCGACGCCGATACCCTGCGCCGCGGCCTCGAGCATCAGCGGACCCGAATCGAAATAGTCGATCCCCGCGGGCTCGAGATAGGGCATGCCGATCGCTTTCCGCCATTCGCCGAAGGTCTCGGGCATTTCGCGGTGGAGCAGGATCGTCGCGCGCTGGAGCTGTTCGGGCACGGTGAGCGGGCGGTTGCAGTCGGTGAGTGTGCGCGCGGCGATCGGGAAGACCTTGTCCTGATCGAGCCGCGCTGCGTAGAGCGCGGGGTCGATCGAGCGCGCGAGCGCGATCGCGGCGTCGATCCCTTCGCCCAGCCGCGCCTCGGCGTGCGACATCGTCTCGATATCGATGTGCAGTTCGGGATGCTTCTGGCGAAGCTCGGGCAGGCGCGGGAACAGCCGCTGCTGCGCGAAGAGCGGCAGCACGTTGAGGTGCAGCCGCAGCGAGGCGTCGGGGCTGCCCGCCTGGGTGATGACGCTGCGCAGTTCGTCGAGGATCGGCGACAATTGCTCCTGCAGCGCGCGCCCCGCTTCGGTCAGTCGCAGCCCATGGTGATGGCGGTCGAAGAGCGGGCGGCCGACGGCATGTTCGAGCGTCTGGATGCGCCGCGAGAGCGCGGGCATCGACAGGCCGAGCTCGATCGCCGCGGCCTTGACCGTGCCGTGGCGGGCGACCTCGAGAAAGGCTTCCATGCTACTGAGGGGAGGAAGGCGTGCCATGATCGTTCGCCTGCGATGATGACATGGCAGCGCGCGTCATGCCAGCGACTTTTGTGCACTGCGTCATAAGCTTGGGGTCGCAAAGGCGGAACCGGCGTCCTATCTTTGCCGTTCTGTCCATTTTGCGGGAGACACGCCTTGGCCGATGCAGCGGTAAAAGAAAAACAGGTCAAACTGCAGGTGGCCAGCGCCCGCGCCGAGGAAAGCGGCCGTGGTATCGCGCGCATCCCGCGCTCGGCGATGGCCGAACTCGGCCTCACCGAGGGCGATATCGTCCAGATCAGCGGCAAGCGCGACACCGCGTCGCGCGTCGTCTTGCCCTATGCCGAGGATGAGGGGCTCGACGTCATCCGCCTCGATGGTTTGCAGCGGGCCAACGCCGGCGCAGGAGCGGGCGATATGGTGACTTTGGCCCGCGTCGAGACGCGGCCTGCAACGCGCGTCGTATTCGCTCCCGCGCAGGAGAATATGCGGCTGCAGGGGTCGACGATCGCGCTCAAGCGCAATTTCCTCGGGCGCCCGCTGATCGCCGGCGACACCGTCGCGACGCAGGGACAACAGCAGCTGTCGTCGGGTGAGATGCCGCCGCAGCTGCGCCAGATGCTCAACGCACCCGCCTATGCCCTGACGGAGCTTCGCTTGCTCGTGGTGTCGGCGAGCCCCAAGGGCGTCGTCTTCATCGACGAGAATACCGAAGTCGAGCTGCTCCCCGAATATCAGGAGCCGCAGGACGCGCGGCGCACCGACGTCACCTATGACGACCTCGGCGGGCTGGGCGAGACGATCGACCAACTGCGCGAGATGGTCGAGCTGCCGCTGCGCTATCCCGAGCTGTTCCGGCGTCTGGGCGTCGATCCGCCGCGCGGGGTGCTGCTGCACGGTCCGCCGGGAACGGGCAAGACCCGGCTGGCCCGTGCGGTCGCGAACGAGAGCGACGCGCAATTCTTCCTGATCAACGGGCCCGAGATCATGGGCAGCGCCTATGGCGAGTCCGAAAAGCGGCTGCGCGAGGTGTTCGAGCAGGCGACCAAGGCCGCACCGTCGATCCTGTTCATCGACGAGATCGATTCGATCGCGCCGAAGCGCGGGCAGGTGACCGGCGAGGCCGAGAAGCGCCTCGTGGCGCAATTGCTGACGCTGATGGACGGGCTCGAGCCGCGCACCAATCTGGTGGTCATCGCGGCGACCAACCGTCCCGACGCGATCGACGAGGCGCTGCGCCGTCCGGGCCGTTTCGACCGCGAGATCGTGATCGGCGTTCCCGACGAAAAGGGCCGGCGCGAGATATTGGGTATCCACACGCGCGGCATGCCGCTCGGCGAGGATGTCGATCTCGACGAGCTCGCGCGCACGACCTTCGGCTTCGTCGGGGCCGACATGGCGGCGCTGACGCGCGAGGCGGCGATCGAGGCGGTGCGGCGGATCATGCCCAGGCTCAACCTGGAGGAAGGGACGATCCCGCCCGAGGTGCTCGAGGAACTGCGTGTGACGCGCGAGGACTTCAACAATGCACTGAAGCGCGTCCAGCCCTCGGCGATGCGCGAGGTGATGGTGCAGGCGCCCAAGACGCGCTGGAGCGACATTGGCGGGCTCGACGCCGCGCGCGACAAGCTGATCGAGGGGATCGAGCTGCCGCTCAAACACCCCGAGGCGTTCCGCCGGCTCGGCATCCGCCCCGCGAAGGGCTTCCTGCTCTATGGCCCGCCGGGCACCGGCAAGACCTTGCTCGCCAAGGCGGCGGCGCGCGAATCCGACGCGAACTTCATCTCGATCAAATCGTCGGACCTGCTGTCCAAATGGTATGGCGAGAGCGAGCAGCAGATCGCGCGGCTGTTCCAGCGCGCGCGCGCGGTGGCGCCGACGATCATCTTCATCGACGAACTCGACAGCCTGGTGCCCGCGCGCGGCAGCGGGACGTCGGGCGAGCCGCAGGTGACCGAGCGCGTCGTCAACACGATCCTCGCCGAGATGGACGGGATCGAGGAGATGCAGTCGGTGGTCGTCATCGGCGCGACCAATCGCCCGAACCTGATCGACCCCGCGCTGCTGCGCCCCGGGCGGCTCGACGAGCTGATCTATGTGTCGGTGCCCAATGCCGAGGGGCGCAAGCGCATCCTCGAGATCCAGACGGGCAAGATGCCGCTCGACGAGGATGTCGACCTGGGCGTGCTGGCCGACAAGGCCGATCGTTTCACCGGCGCCGATCTGGAAGACCTGACACGCCGCGCGGGGCTTGCCGCGCTCAAGCGCTCGATGGGCAGCGAGACGGTGACGATGGCGGATTTCGAGACCGCGCTCAAGGACACCCGCGCTTCGGTGACCGAGGCGATGGAGAAGGATTATGAAAAGATCCAAGGCGAGATCAAGCAGGCGGCGATGAGCGTCGACCCGATCGGCTTCTTTGCGCCGGGCATGCTGAAACCCGTGCGTGAACGGAAGCATGAGGAGCCGAACGACTAGGAGGCAGGCTGGTCCAGCCGGAGCGCCTTCCAGCCCCACAGGACCAGCCAGCCGCAAAAGCCCGCCATCAGGCCGTAAGCGACGATCGGGTGCCAATTGTAGAGCAGCACCCCGATTGCGGGCGATATGATGTACGCCGAGCCGTTGATCGACGCGGTCATCCCCGCGACCGCGCCCTGATCGCGGCGCGGCACCGCGAGCGAGGAGCCGGCGGTAAAGCCCGGACGGAAGAGGCCGAAACCGAGCGAGGCGAGCGCGAAGCCGATGATGATGCCGTGGAGGTCGAACGACAGCCCGGTCATCACCGCACCCGCACCGCCGAGCGCCGCACCGACGAGCACCGCGGTGCGCGGCGACATCTTGAGCAGCGGGATCAGCCCCCATTGCGAGAGCAGGGTCGCGAAGGCGCCCGCCATCAGCACGATGCCGGTGATCGCCGCGCCCTCGTCGGGGCGCAGGCGCAGCTCGAGCCGATCGAGGATCAGGAAGCCGATGACGCCGAGCATCATCGCCTGAGCCTGCCCGCCGAACAGTCCCGCGAGCAGCCACGGCCGCACGCGCGCGTCGGTCCAGCGGAGCGGCGGCGAGGCGGCAGCGGCGGTGTCGACGACCTCGTCTTCGGCCTCGTCGGCCGCGGTTTGCGGCGAGCCGCCGGTGGTGGGATAGGAGACGATCGCGCCGCGCGCGGCGAAGCGCGGGACGTCGTCGGGCAGCCGCCAGCGCAGCGCGACCAGCACGCAAAGACCGACCAACGCGAAGACGAGTAGCGGCCCCGCCAGCCCGACGAAGGGCAGGATGAAGAAGGGCGCGATCGCGGGGCCGATCACGGTGCCGAGCCCGAAGGAGGAAGAGACGAGCGACAGCGCCTGCGTCCGCTCCTCGGGGTCGGTGCGCGAGGCGACATAGGCCTGGACCGCGGGCGGCGCGGCCGAACCGAGCCCGCCATAAAGGCTGCGAAACAACGCAAAGAGGATGAAGGTCACTCCCGCGGCGAGCCAGCCTTCGAGCCCCGACCACAGGACGAGGCCGCAGAGCGCCATCGACGACAGGAAACCGATGACGCCGAGCGCCATCAACGCCTTGCGTCCGCGCTTGTCCGACTGGCGTGCCCAATGCGGCGCGGTGAGCACCCAGAGCAAGGCGGACCAACTGAAGGCGAGGCTGACCCAGACGTCGGGGATATGCAGCTTGGCGCCGATCGCAGGCAGGATCGACTGCATCGCGGTGTTGCCCGCGGCGGCGACGAGCATCACCGCGAAGAGCACCGCCATGCGGTCGGCGGGAATCGAGCGGCTGATCGTCGACATGTCGCTCTCCCCCTTTCAGCTGCCGCGCGTGCGGATCGTGCCCGGACCCCTACACGCCCGGCTCCGCCTGTCCAGCGGCGGAACGCGGGCAGCCTTTGTCAAGCATAGTCTTTCCTTGCGTCGCGCGCGGCTTTTTGCCACGCCTTCGTCACACGCAACAACGCGAAAGCCATCATGTCCAATCCCCGGGCGCAGGCCCAAGAACAGAAGGTCGCGCTGACCAAACGCATCCGCGACCGCGCAAAGCGCTTTTTCGGGCCTTGGGGCATGTTCGTGAAGGGCTTCATCAAGCATCCGGTGATGGTCGGGTCGATCGTGCCCTCGTCGCCGACGCTGATCCGCCACATGCTGAAGCCCGTAGACTGGAAGAACACCAAGCTGTTCGTCGAATATGGCCCCGGCGTCGGAACCTTTTGCCGCCCGGTGCTCGAGCGGATGGCCGGCGATGCGACGCTGATCGCGATCGACACCAACGAGGATTTCATCGACTATCTGCGGAAGGACATCCGCGACAGCCGCTTCATCGCGGTGCATGGGTCGGCCGCCGACGTCGAGGCGATCGTCCGCGCGCACGGCTTCGACCATGCCGATTATGTGCTGTCGGGCCTGCCTTTTTCGACTTTGCCCGCAGGCGTAGGGCCCGCGATCGCGGCGGCGACCCACCGCGTGCTGCGCCCCGGCGGCGCCTTCCTCGTCTATCAATTCCGCGCCCGCGCGCGCGACTTTCTGGCGGCGCACTTCAATCGCATCGACAATGCGTTCGAATGGGTCAACGTGCCCCCGTGCTTCCTCTTCTGGGGCTGGAAAGACTAGACCTCGGTCTCCGGATCGATCTCGCCCAATCCAAAATTGAGCCGGCGCGACACCGTATAGTCGGCGACGCCGACGACGAACCACGCCAGCGTCCAGCGCAGCCGCGTAAGCCAGGTGCCGCGCTTCTTGTGCTCCCCGGCGGTGATCAGGTCGCAGTCGGGCTGCAGCCCCGCGATAAAGTCGCGCATCTGCTGCGCAAAGCCCGCGTCGGCGACGCGCAGCATCACCTCGACGTTCATGAACAGGCTGCGCATGTCGAAATTGGCAGTGCCGACATAAACCACATCATCGACGACGATCAGCTTCATGTGCAGCCGGCACGGTAGATATTCCCAGATCGTCGAGCGCTTGCGCAGCAGATAGCCGTAGAGCAGCCGCGAGGCACCGATCGTCGCCGGATTGTCCGACTTCGCCGCCATCACGAAGCGCGCGCGGCCGCGCTTCGCGACGCGGCCGAGGCGGCGCAGCATGCCCTGGCCGGGCGAGAAATAGGCCATCGCCATGTCGAGCTGGCGCGCCTCGTCAAGGTCGGCGCGCACCGCCCTTGCCCAAGGCGACAGCCGTTGCGTCGGCCCGCCGACCAGCCAGCTGACCGGGCCGATATCGACCGGCCATTCGCGGATTAGGCGGCGCAGCATGAGCAGCTTGCCGTCGTTGTTCACCGTATAGTCGTGGATTTCCTCGAACCATTGCACCATGCGCGCGACCGAAGGCCCGCGGACGAGCACGCCGAGGTCGAACCAGCATTTCGACAGTTGGGTGCTTAGATAAGGCTCGGCGATGTTGAAGCCGCCGGTGATCGCAACATGCTCGTCGATCAGCAGCAGTTTCTGATGGTTGCGGATGAGGTAGCTCGACCGCCAGTGGCGCGAGAAGAAGGTGACGCTGCCGCCGGCTTCGCGCAGCGGGGTGAAGACGCTGTCCGATACATCGCCCGATCCGAAGCTGTCGATAACCGCGCGCACGCGCACGCCGCGTTTGGCGGCCGTGGTCATTGCGTCGAGCACTCGGCTGCCCGCGCCGTCATGCTCGAAAATATACATCACCATGTCGATGCTGCGGATCGCGCCGTTCAGCAGCGCGAGCAGGCGCGTGAGCCGCTCGTCACCGTCGACGATGACCTCCAGCCGGTGCCCCGCGACCTCCGCCCGGATCGTGTCGGCGTCGCAGGCGGTGACGGGTTCGGCGGTCATGCGCTCACCATAGGCGCGGGCCCGCGCGCCGGGCAAGGGCGAGGGCAGGACTATCGGCCCGCTTTCGTTGACATTCGCCGGGCCGCCTGCTAGCGCGCAGCGCTTGCCGCCAGCCCCCTGGGCCGGCCTCTCCTCGATCAAGGAACATCTATGGCCCGCGTTACCGTCGAAGATTGCGTCGACAAAGTCCCCAACCGTTTCGACCTGGTTCTGCTTTCGGCGCACCGCGCCCGCGAAATCTCGGGCGGTTCGGAGCTGACCATCGACCGCGACCGCGACAAGAACCCCGTCGTCGCGCTGCGCGAAATTGCCGAACAGACCGTGCGTCCGAAGGACCTCTCCGAAACGCTCGTCGGTTCGCTGCAGAAGGTCGTCGTCGACGACGACGACACGCCCGACGAAATCAGCTCGATCGCGCGCTCGGCCGAGGCGCTCCGCCTCACCGCCGCCGCGCCGCCGCGCAGCCCCGCGGGCGGTGGCAGCGACTTCGAATAAGTCGACGCGACAGCGAGATCACCAAGGAGGGCCGCGGGAAACCGCGGCCCTTTTTGACGTCTCACTCAAATGATACGAGGGACTCCCGGTATACGGTCGCTAGGGCTTTCCCCGATAATCATCAGGTCGAGAATCATCTCAAATTCGTCGGCTAACGATAGATTGTCACGCGCTTGCGGAACATAAGGGGCTTGGTTGCGAATTGCCTTGCTTGCGTCCCGAAGAACACCAAGAACCTGTTTCGAAACTACATGTTCGCTTTTAATCGCCTCTGCTTTGCCAGAGAGATAATCCTTAAGTGCGGCGAAGGCCGTCGCGTCAAATGACTCAGATGCAAGCAGCCTGATCGTCGCGCGACGATTCAGATCTTCGAGCTCCAGATCATAGTCGCTTGCTTTCATTTTTTTTCCCTTACCCGATAGCACTCGAGTATTCCACCTCTGAGCGAGTGCTCGACTCAGACCACCCGCGTGAGCTCCGCCACCCTTATCGCCTTCGAAGCCAGCATCGGTTCGATGATCCGCTCGATGCGGTGGGCGCGGGGCGATTTTACCGTGATGTTGAACAGGCTGTTCGCGATCACGTCGGCGATCTGGACGCCGTCGCTGCGCTTGCTGTCGGCGAGCGAGGCGCGGCCCCAGTTGCCGAGGCCGGCCTGGACCTCCTCGCGGACGTGGCTCAATATCTTGGGATCGTAGCGGCCGTCGTCGATCACCACGTCGGTGCACTCGCCGCCCGTTTCGGGCAGCCAGTGGCCGACCGCGCTGTTGAGCAGCGCGCCGTAGAGCGCAAGGTCGCTGGGTAGCGTGCCGCCGGGCGCCTGCGCCAGTTGGTCGCGATGGGCCGCCGCGACCCAGGCGCGGCCGCCCGCGCGATCGACGAGTTCGAGCAGATAGGCGCGCTCGACCATCGAGATGCGGCTGCCCTTGAGCTCGCCGCGGAGGCCGGTAACGGAACGAAAGCGCTCGTGGATGTCGGCGGCCGCTTGCGGCGTGAGCATCACCGCGGCGAAGGTCATCGCGCCCGCGTTGAGCCCGCCCGATTCATCGCAATAGATGGTCACCGCCGCGGGCTCAGCAGACCGCGCCGAAGAAGGTCACCGATTTGGCCGCCCCCGCGGCGAGCGGCTCGGCGAGCGTCCATTGGACATGGGTGACGTCCTCGCGCGTCGCTGGACGGGGTGCGGTGCCGGGGATCGTCACGCGAAGTTCGTCGAGCGCTCCGAAGCTGGTCCCGCCATCGACCGACACCGCGAAGCCGTCGAGATCGTCGGTGCCGACGAAGCGGATATCGCGCGGGATCGGGTTGACGAAGCTAAGGCTCGCTGCGGGCTCGGCGGTCCTGTTCTCCATCCGGAGGCTATAGCGCAGCCGGTCGCCGGGGATCACGACCTCGGGCTCGGCAAAACTGATATCGCGCTGGCCGCCGGCGCCGATCTCGACCTTTTCCAGATCGACTTTCTGCGAGAATTCCATGCGCTGAAAGGCCTGCGCCGGGCTGGCGAGCGCGAACATCGCCGCGACGCCGAGCCCGAAGCGGGGCAGGCTGAATTTCAGGCGCTTCATCGCTCCTCCCCCAAGGCGCCGGATCAGGCGCCCTGCGGGTTGGGGCCGCCGAAGGGACGCGGCTTGCGCTTGATCTGCGGCAGGCCGCCGGCGTGGCCAGACACGGGGGTGCCGCGCTTGCCGGCATCGTCCTCGCGGCCGATATCCTCGCCCTTGATCGCGCGCTTCGCTTCCTCGCCCGACAGCGTCTCATATTCGAGCAGCGCCGCGGCGAGCAGGTGGAGCTCGTCGAGATTGTCGGTGAGCACCTTGCGCGCGACCTTCTCGCCTTCCTCGACGAGGCGGCGGACTTCGGCGTCGATCAGCTTGGCGGTTTCCTCCGACATATTCTGCGCGCGCGACACGCTGTGGCCGAGGAAGACTTCGTCCTGATTGTCGCGGTAGCGCAGCCAGCCGAGCTTTTCGGACATGCCATATTCCATGACCATGGCGCGCGCCATGTCGGTCGCCTGCTGGATGTCGTTCGACGCGCCCGTGTTGAGCTCGTCCTTGCCATAGATCAACTGCTCGGCGATGCGGCCGCCGAAGCAGAGCGCGAGGCGCGCCTTCATCTGCTTCATATTCTGCGAATAGCGGTCGCGTTCGGGCAGGTTCCACGTCACGCCCAGCGCGCGGCCACGCGGGATGATCGTCACCTTGTGCAGCGGATCGTTATGCTCGACGTGGAGCGAGACGAGCGCATGACCGGCTTCGTGATAGGCGGTCGCCTTCTTCTCGTCCTCGGTCATCACCATTGAGCGGCGCTCGGCGCCCATCAGCACCTTGTCCTTGGCTTCCTCGAACTCGTTCGAGGCGATCAGGCGCTTGCCCTTGCGCGCGGCCAACAAGGCGGCCTCATTGGCGAGGTTCGCAAGGTCGGCGCCCGAGAAGCCCGGGGTGCCGCGCGCGATGCGGCGGAGGTCGACGTCGGGCGCCAGCGGCTTCTTGCGCGTGTGCACCTCGAGGATCTTCTGGCGGCCCTCGATGTCGGGGCGCGGCACGACGACCTGGCGGTCGAAGCGGCCGGGACGGAGCAGCGCGGGGTCGAGCACGTCGGGGCGGTTGGTCGCCGCGACGATGATGATGCCTTCATTGGCCTCGAAGCCGTCCATCTCGACGAGCAACTGGTTGAGCGTCTGTTCGCGCTCGTCGTTGCCGTTGCCGAGCCCGGCGCCGCGATGGCGGCCCACGGCGTCGATTTCGTCGATGAAGACGATGCACGGCGCGTTGCGCTTGGCCTGTTCGAACATGTCGCGGACGCGCGATGCGCCGACGCCGACGAACATCTCGACGAAGTCCGATCCGGAGATGGTGAAGAAGGGCACGCCCGCCTCACCCGCGATCGCGCGGGCGAGCAAGGTCTTGCCGGTGCCGGGCGAGCCGACGAGCAGGGCGCCCTTGGGGATCTGGCCGCCGAGCTTCGAGAATTTGGTCGGGTCCTTCAGGAACTCGACGATTTCCTCGAGTTCCTCGCGCGCCTCGTCGATGCCCGCGACGTCGTCGAAAGTCACGCGGCCCTGCTTTTCGGTGAGCATCTTCGCGCGCGATTTGCCGAAGCCCATCGCGCCCGAGCCATTGTTCTTCTGCACCTGGCGGAAGACGAAGAAGGCGATGCCAAGGATGAGCAGGAAAGGCAGCGACTGGATCAGCAGATAGACCCAGATATTGCCGGTTTCGGTGGGCTTGCCGTCATATTTGACGTTGTTGTCGTTGAGCAGCTTGAGCAGCTCGGGATCGCGGATCAGGTTGGCGCTGAAACGGTCGCCGTTCGACAGTGTGCCGGTTGCGCGTTCCTCGGTCAGCACGACGTCCTTGACGCTGCCGTCCTCGATCTTCTGGCGGAACTCCGAATAGGTGAGGGCATTGCCCGCAGGCTGCGATGCACCGCCGAACATCGAGGCGACGAGGAGCATGGCAAGCAGGATGCCGCTCCAGATCATCACGCTCTTCATCCAGGGGTTGCCCTGCGGTTCCTTGTCGTCCTGCATCGGAATCTTTCCAAAAGCCGCGCGCGTCGCGCTTGTATCCTGCCAAGATAGGATAATCGCGTTAAATGACAATGAGCCTTTCGGCCTTATTTGCGCGCTTTCCGGCGCGGCGCGGCGGAAATGCGCCAGATCGTGCCCTCGAGGCCCGGAACGGCGTCGATCAGCAGCGCGCCGACCATTGCGCGGCGCCCGTCCTTCATCGCCTTGACGACGCCGTCGAGCGAGGCGCCGCGGAGTGGCAGCCCGGCGGCGTTGGCGCGGAGGCGCTGGGTGACGACGCGGCGGAAAATCTCGGGCGGATAGCCTTCGTCGCGGATCACCGCGATGTCCGAGGCGTCGGGCCAGCCCGCGATCAGCCGCTCGACGGCCCAATCGATCGCCTCGTCGGCCTCGGCGAGCCAGTCGGCCGAGCGCGCCGCGGCCTCGACGTCGAGCACCGTCTGCGACGCCAGCGCATGGCGCAGCCGCGCGCGGTCGAAGCGACTGTCGGCGTTCGACGGATCGTCGACGAAGGGCAGATCTTCGTCGAGCGCGAGCCGAACGAGCTCGTCGCGGCGCCAGTGGAGCAGCGGGCGCAGGATGAAGCCGTTCTTCGCGCGGATCGCCGCGAGCCCGCCGACACCGCTGCTGCGATTGAGCCGCATGACGATCGTTTCGAGCTGGTCGTCGGCGTGGTGCGCGGTGAGGATATGTGCCAGCCCATGGTCCTGGCGCCACTCTTCGAGCAGGCGATAGCGCTCGGCACGCGCCGCGGCCTGTAGCGACCCCTTGATCGGCGTCGGCGGTCTTAGCGTCACGTGCGGGATGCGCTCGCGTGCGCAGAAACCCGCGACCATGCGTGCTTCCTCATCGGAACCCTGGCGCAGACCGTGATCGACCGTTGCGGCCTTGACCTGGCCGGGGAGCAGGGTCGCCATCAGCCAGAGCAGCGCCATGCTGTCGGGGCCACCCGACACCGCGACGCCATAGCTGCGTTGCTGCCAGCCCGGCCCGACTAGCACCTCGACCTGGCGCGCGAGCCGGTGCGGCGCGTCGGCCTCAGCAGCCGGCTTTTGTTTTTGCGGCTGCTGCATCGGTGCGGACATCCTGCGGCGCCTTGTCGCCATAGGTCTCTTCGAGTTCGGCGAAGGCCTTGCACGCGGCGTCCTTGCGGCCGAGCTTGTCGAGCGCGACGCCCATGTACATCAGGCTGTGCGGCGCGCGAGCTCCGCCGGGGTTCTGTTTGTAATTGTTATAGAAAGCCACCGCAGCGAGGCTGGGCTTGCCCTCGTCGAGATAGGCGCGGCCGAGCAGGTTCTGCGCGAAGCTGGCGAGCCGGTGGTTCGGCCATTTGGCGACGACGTCCTTCAGCTGCGTCTGCGCCTCGGGGTAGAGTTTCGCCTCCCACAGGCGGTAGCCATAATTATAGCCGTCATCGACCTCGTTTCCCGTGGCGGGAATCTCGACCTTCTTGACCAGCGCGAGCCGCGCGGCGCTGCTGCCCGATGCGGCGGGCGTCGCCGCGGGCTTTTTCGTGGGCGCGGCGGCGGGAGTCGTCGTCGCGGGCTTGGTCGTCGATGCCGTCGTGGTTGCGGGCGGCTTGGCGACGGGCGTCACCGGCAGGCTTGCCGGGGTCACCGTCTCGGTCACCGGCGGCGGGGCAGCGAGGCGCTTTTCCATCTCGGCCTTATAGGCGGTGAACTGCTTTTCGAGTTCGCGCAGCTGGAAAGCGTTCTGCTCGGTCTGGCCGGTCAGCGTCTGGAGCTGGCTTTCGAGCGCGTCGACGCGCGCGGTGAGGTCGATCACCGGCGCATTGGCGCCGGCTCGCGAGCGTTCGCCCGGCGTGTTGTCGGGCGCGATCTCGCCTTCGAAGAAGGTCGGGCTACCGCCCGGGAAGACCGAGCGCTGTACCGCGCGCATTTCCTTTTCGAGCCGGTCGACGCGCTTGCCGATCGTGTCGTCCTGCGCCGTCGCCGCGCCCGGGATCGAAACCGCGAGCGCCATCGCCGCGGTGCCCAGGAGTGTAAAGTGACGCATGTTCATCTGCCTTTCGGCCCCCACCCAGTTAACCATCGCGCGATCCATAACGCGCACGGGGGCATTTGCGCAAATCCAATCGGCGCGGCGACCTTTCGGTCCGTCGAGGGTATCTCCTCTCAGCGCTTGGTCGGAACGGGAGCCAGCGTCTGCGCCGCGCCCGCGCCGTCGGCGCGCGCGACCAAGTCGGCGGGCTTCAGCGAGATATTCTTGACCAAAGTATCGGCGGGGCCGATCGCGCCGATGTCGCGACCGCCGACCGTCACCTTCAGCGCCTGCGGGATGCTGGTGCGCAGCGTGAATTGCTGGACATATTCGGCGGGCACTTCGTAGGTCTCGCCCGCGTCGAGCGTCCGCCAATTCTCGGTCTTGCCCGTGGCATCGTCGAACCCGATCCAGACTTCGGACAGGCCAGTGAGGACCACAGGGGCATCGGCGGGAACCGCGCCAGCCTTCGTCGAGGTCTTGGTGGCGGGAGCGGCGGCCGTGGAGGGGGCTTCGGATTCCTCGGCGGCGCGATTCTGCGCAGCGATCAGCGCCTCGTCGGGCTCGACCGACAGGAAGCGCCACACGCCATAGGCCGACACCAGCACCAGCGCGACGATGACGAGGGTCCAGGTCAGCCGCGCCGTCGGCAGCCGCGCGGGGTCGGTGGGCTCATAGGCCTCGTACGACGGACGGCCATATTCCTCTTCCTCGAGCTCGCGGCGCACCGACGCGCCGATCTCGGCCTCGGGCAGGTCGACCGCCCGGGCATAGGCGCGCGCGAAACCGGTGACATAGGTGCGGCCGGGCAGGGCGGCGAAATCGGACTTCTCGATCGCTTCGAGATGGCGCTGGGTGATCCGCGTGCGCGTCGCGACGTCGGCGAGCGACAGCCCCGCCGCCTCGCGCGCCTGCCGCAGCCGGTCCCCCGTGCGCGTAATCGCCAGTTCGCCCTGTTCCGGGGCCTCCTCATCTGCCATTACTGTCTCCGTGCCGGCCGTTTGCAACCCGGTTCGACCGTGCGCGCCGTTCATCGCACCGTCGGCGCGGCAAAGTCAAATGAAGTTCGGTAAATGAACGGCTGAAAAGGGCCGGAATTAAGTCCGTTCGCGGGACGGCGCGCGGGCGTTGACGGTTAACCGCCGGCGGCCTAGCATCGCCATGGCCGTACAGGCGGCCTTCGGTCGGCGAACAGGGTTGAACCCACCTGCACCGCGTATCGCGCACAGCCCTTCTTTCTGCCCGAGGTCGCCGGCGCCGGGCCCTGGGAAAGAAGGTGTTTCATGTCGTCATCCCTGCCGCCGCGCGCCAGCCTTGCCTGGCTCCGCAAGACCGCCCGCCAAAGCCTGTCTGCGCTTCGCGCGACGAATCCAGGTGCCAAACTCGCCGACGCACAGCTGGCGCTCGCGCGCAGCCATGGTTTTGCGAGTTGGCGTGCGCTGAAGGCGCATGTCGAGGCCCCAGCAACCGAGATCCCGGAGGCCAAGGTCGCAGCTTTCCTGCTCGCGGTCGGCGACGGCGGGATCGAGGCGGTACGCACCGCGCTCGCGGCGAATCCGGAATTGGTCAATGCGATCGGCCCGCACCCCTTCTGGGGCGGGCGGCCACAGCCGCTGCACGTCGCGATCGAAACGAAGCGGCGCGACCTGTTCGACCTGCTGCTCGCCGCTGGCGCCGATGTCGACGGGCGCAACGACGGCTATGATCTCTGGTCGCCGCTGATGCTGACCTTTTCGCGCGACCGTGCCGATATGCGCGAAGCACTATTCGCGCGCGGCGCCAAGGTCGGGCTGGTCGAGGCGCTGCTGCTGCGCGACGATGCACTCGTGCTGAAGCTCTTGAAGCGCGGACTGCCCCGGATCGCGCCCAACCGCGGTTCGATTCTCGCCTTCGCCCGCACGCCCGCGGCAATCGACCGGCTGATCGAGCTCGGCGCCGACGCCGAAGCCAAGGATCGCTGGGGCACCACGCCGATCGAGGCGATGAGCCGCTCGGGCCCCGGAGGCGGCGAGCTGGTACGGCATATGATGCTGCGCGGACTGGCCCCGCAGCCGCAGGAATTTGCGCGGCTCGGCGACCGCGAGGCGCTGGCGATGCTGATCGCTGCCGATCCCGCCATCGCGAGGCGCGACGCCGTGCTGATGGGCGCGGTCGATTTCGGGCATCACGACCTCGCGCGCTGGCTGATCGGCGAGGGCGCCGATCCCAATACGCGCGCCGAAGCGGGCTCGCGCCACAGCGCGCTGCATTCGGCGGCGTGGAACGGCGATCTCGCGATGGTCGAGCTGCTCGTTCAGGCCGGCGCCGACATCGCGATGCGCGACGCTGAACATGATGCAACGCCGCAAGGCTGGGCCGAAACCTCGGTCACCGTCACCAACAACCCGCGCTGCGCCGACGTCGCCGCATGGCTCGCGGCGCGCGCGGGCGGCTAGTCAGAGCACATATTTGCTGAGGTCGGTGTCACCGACGATGTCCGACAGCTGGCGGTCGACGTATGCGGCATCGACGTCGAGCGTGGTGCCGCCGATCTCCTCGGCGGTGAAGCTGACCTCCTCGACCAGCCGCTCCATGATCGTCTGGAGCCGGCGGGCGCCGATATTCTCGACCTTCTCGTTGACCTCCGCGGCGAGCTTCGCGACGCGCGCGATCGCGTCGGGTCGGAAGTTCAGCGTGACGCCCTCGGTGCCGAGCAGCGCGGCATATTGTTCGGGCAGCCCCGCCTTGGTTTCGCTGAGAATCCGTATGAAATCGCCTTCGGTGAGCGCACCGAGCTCGACGCGGATCGGCAGGCGGCCCTGGAGCTCGGGCAGCAGGTCGCTGGGCTTCGCGACGTGGAAGGCGCCCGAGGCGATGAACAGGATATGGTCGGTCTTCATCGGACCATATTTGGTCGCGACGGTGGTGCCCTCGATCAGCGGCAGCAGGTCGCGCTGCACGCCTTCGCGGCTGACCGAGCCGCCGCGCACGTCGCTGACCGCGATCTTGTCGATCTCGTCGAGGAAAACGATGCCATTGGCCTCGGCGTCGGCGAGCGCGACGCGCGCTACATCGTCCTGATCGAGCCTTTTGTCCTGCTCCTCCTCGATCAGCCGCGTCGCGGCGTCGATGACCTTCATCTTGCGGCGCTTCTTGGGCAGCCCGCCCATCGCCTTGCCGAGCATGTCGGAGAGGTTGATCATGTTCATCTGCCCCGGCTGGCCGGGCAGGTCGAAAGGCATCGACGGCGCGTCGGACACCTCGATCTCGACCTCACTGTCGTCGAGATGGCCTTCGCGGATGCGCTGGCGGAAACTCTGGCGCGTCGCCTCGCTCGCGCCCTTGCCGGTGAGCGCGTCGAGCAGCCGCTCCATGGCGGCTTCCTCGGCAGCGGCGCGCACCGCGCCGCGGCGGCGTTCCTTCTCGAGGCGTACGGCTTCCTCGACCAGGTCGCGCGCGATCTGCTCGACGTCGCGGCCGACATAGCCGACCTCGGTGAATTTCGTGGCTTCGACCTTGATGAAGGGCGCGTCGGCGAGCTTGGCGAGGCGGCGGGAAATCTCGGTCTTGCCGCAGCCGGTGGGGCCGATCATCAGGATATTCTTGGGGCTGACCTCGTCGCGAAGCTCAGGCGCGAGCTGCTGGCGACGCCAGCGGTTGCGCAGCGCCACCGCGACCGCGCGCTTGGCGGCGTCCTGGCCGATGATGTGCGTGTCGAGCGCGGCGACGATCGCCTTCGGGGTCAAAGCTTCGTTCATATGGGGGAGGGTTCCGGACAGAAAATCATGAGAGCGCTAGATGGCGGTTCGTTGGCGCGTTTCAAGCGGGGCAGCGAAAGCCGGCGAACAGCGCCTGATGCGATGCGACGATGCGCGCGATGCGTTCGGGCTGGACCTCGGCTTCCCATTTGCCGCGTTCGTAGCTGCCGCCGAGGACGATGCCGTCGGGACGCGGGAACATATAGCCCGCCTCGCCGGTGAAGGCGTAATTTATCTCGGGCTGGGGGATCAGCATCGCGAGCTGGCCGCGGATCGGGGTGAGTTCGGCGTCGCCGAACAGGGTGTGCGAGCCGAGCCCGGTGCAGTTGAAGACCAGTGCCTCGGGCAGGTCGGCGATCTCGGCGGGCGCGGCGAAGCTGCGTATCGCGATGCGGCCGCCCGCGCCGGTGAAATCGCGCATCATCTGGCGGAGGTAGCGGCCCGTCTCGACATAGAGCGTATCGTAGCGCCACAGCCGCTCGACGGGGAAGGGATGTTCGTCCGGGCGAAGCTGGCGCGCGGCGGGCGGAAAATAAGGAAGCTTGGGCTCCTCCTGCGTCCCCTCGGTATAGGTGGTCAGCCAGCGGATGCCATAATCCTCGCCGACCATGATCTGGAACCGCCGCCAGCTGTAATCGAGCGCCTTCACGAACTGACGCTGCCATTCGGGCGTCACCATGTCCTTGCGGTAAAGGCTGAACGGGTGGAACTGCCCGCCGGCGATGTTCGACGTCGTCTCGGGTGGCAGCGCCTTGGCATAGATGGTGACGGCGAAGCCCGCTTCCTGCAGCAGCCGCGCGGTCGATAGCCCCATCACGCCCGCGCCGATCACTGCGGCGGGGCCGCTGTGCCCTGGTAGCCCCATTTCGACCGCGAGCTTCGAGGTGCCCCAGCTCATCGTGATACCGGCGCCGCCATGCCCGTAATTGTGGACAAGCCGCTTGGTACCGAGCGTATCGGCGCGTACGACGAAGCCGCTCGCGCGATAGGGGCGAAGGCCTGCCACGGTGCGGATGACGCGGTCGGGCGAGGCTTTGACCGGCGCGAGGCACGGCGTGGTGCTGATCGGCGTGCGCGCGGTGGTCATCGCGCAGCCGGGGAGGGCGAGCGCGGCCGAGGCGGCGACGAAATGGCGGCGGGGGAGCGTCAGGGTCACCCGCCGACCATAAATCATCAAGCCTTGCTGTCGATGACTTCCTGCGTGAACTGGTCGTTGGTGTAGACGCAGATGTCGGCTGCGACCTCCATCGCCTTGCGCGCGAGGATTTCGGGGTCCTTTTCATAGTCGACGAGCGCGCGCGCCGCCGACAGCGCGAAATTGCCGCCCGACCCGATCGCCGCGATGCCGCCCTTGGGTTCGAGCACGTCGCCGTTGCCGGTGATGACGAGCGTCACCTCCTTGTCGGCGACGATCATCATCGCCTCGAGATTGCGGAGATATTTGTCGGTGCGCCAGTCCTTGGCGAGTTCGACCGCGGCGCGTAGCAGCTGACCGTTGTGGCGTTCGAGCTTGGCTTCGAGGCGTTCGAACAGGGTGAAGGCGTCGGCGGTCGCGCCGGCAAAGCCGCCGATGACGCTGCCATCGTGGAGGCGGCGCACCTTGCGGGCGTTGGGCTTCATCACCGTCTGGCCCATCGACACCTGGCCGTCGCCGATGATGACGACCTTGTCGGGGCTGCGGGCGGAGAGGATGGTGGTTCCGTGCCAGGGCGAGGCACTATGCGCATGGGGATCGGTCATGCGGCGCGATATGGGCCATGGCCCATGCCGCTGCAAGGGGAGGGCGGTTTACGCCACCGCGCGCGGCGCGCTCGGTGCGGTCGGCCAGCCCTGGTCGGGCCACAGCCCGCGTGTGTCATAGACGATCTTGCCGCTGCGTTCCTCGAGCGGGACCGATTTGAACACGTCGTGATCGACGAGCACGATCATCACGTCGCACTCGGCGAGCGCATCGTCGAGCTCGACCAGCTCGGCGCCGCTGCCCGCGAATTCCATCGGCAGGCCGCGCGCGAAGGGTTCGACGATCCGGATGCGCTTGCCGAACTGGCGCGCGAGCGCGGCGGCGACCTCGACCGCCGGGCTTTCGCGGAAATCGTCGATATTGGGTTTGAAGGCGAGGCCGAGCACGCCGACCTTCGCCTGCGGATGGCTCGCGACGAGCGCGGCGGTCGCGACGATGACGTGCGACGTCTTGGCGAGGTTGACCTCGCGCGCGGTGCGGATCAGGCGGCTCTCGTCGGGCGCGCCATGGACAAGGAACCAGGGATCGACCGCGATGCAATGCCCGCCGACGCCGGGGCCCGGCTGCAGAATGTTGACGCGCGGGTGGAGGTTGGCGAGGCGGATTACGTCCCAGACGTCGACCCCCATCTTGTCGGCGATCATCGACAGTTCGTTGGCGAAGGCGATGTTGACGTCGCGGTAGCTGTTCTCGACCAGCTTCACCATTTCGGCGGCGCGCGCCGTGGTGGTGACGCAGGCGCCGCGCACGAACTGCCGGTAGAAGGTCATCGCGCGGCGCGCGCAGCGCGGGGTGATGCCGCCGATGCAGCGATCGTTGTCGACCAGCTCGACGAGGATGCGGCCCGGCAAAACGCGCTCGGGACAATAAGCCAGGAAGATGTCGGGGGTGCCCGCGCAACGGCCCGGGACCTTGAGGTCGGGGCGCTCGGCGGCGAGGAGTTCGGCGACCTTCTCGGTCGTGCCGACCGGCGAGGTCGATTCGAGTATCACGAGATTGCCCGGTTCGAGCACCTTGGCGATCGCGCGCGCAGCGTCGAGGACGTAGCTGATGTCGGGGCGATGCTCGTCGTCGTGCGGGGTCGGCACCGCGATCACGAATGTGTCGGCGGCCACCATCGTCGTCGAAGCAACGAGCGCACCGCGCGATACGACACCCTGGACGAGGCCGTCGAGGTCGACTTCCTCGATATGCACCTTGCCGCTGTTGACGGTCTCGACCACCTTTGCGCTGACGTCGATCCCGGTGACCTTGCAGCCCGAGCGCGCGATCAGTGCGGCGGTCGGCAGGCCGATATAGCCGAGGCCGACGACGGTGACTTTCTGTTCGATATCAACGGGCACGCGCGACAATCTCCGCAATCTGGGTGCCAGCCGTGCCGTCGCCGAACGGATTGTGGGCGCGCGCCATGGCGGCATAAGCCTCTTCATCGTCCAAAAGGCTGAAAATTTCGGAAACGATGCGGTCCCTGTTCGTCCCTACCAGCCGCGCGGTGCCCGCTTCGATGCCTTCGGGGCGCTCGGTCGTCTCGCGCATCACCAGCACCGGCTTGCCGAGCGAGGGCGCTTCCTCCTGCACCCCGCCGCTGTCGGTCAGCACCAGTTCGCTCGACGCGAGCAGGCGTACGAAATGCGGATAGTCGAGCGGGTCGATCAGCGCGACGTTGCCAAGCGATCCGAGGATCGGCTCCATCGCGGCGCGGACATGCGGGTTGGGGTGCACCGGGAAGATCACCGCGACGTCGGGGCGCGCGGCGATCGCGGCAATCGCGTCGGCGATCGCCTTCATGCCGTCGCCGAAATTCTCGCGGCGGTGCGAGGTGACCGCGACGATGCGCTGGCCCGCGAAGCGCTCCACCAGCGGGTCGAGCCCCGCGGCGAGCGACGGTTCCTCGTCGATGCGCGCCTTGGTCGCGAGCAGCGCGTCGATCACGGTGTTCCCGGTGATGTGGATGCGGTCGGCAGGAACATTCTCGGCGCGCAAGGCCGCGGCGGCCGTTTCGGTCGGGGCGAAATGCAGGTCGGCGACCGCGCCGGTGACCTTGCGGTTCACCTCCTCGGGCCAGGGGTGATAGATATTGCCGCTGCGCAGCCCCGCCTCGACATGGCCGACCGGGATCTTGCGGAAATAGGCCGACAGCGTCGCCGCCATCGTGGTCAGCGTGTCGCCATGGACGAGAATGCGGTCGGGTTTTTCGGCGTCGAAGGTCTCGCCCAGCCCGGTGACGAGCCGCGCGAGCAGCCCGTCGAGCGTCTGGTTCGCCTGCATGACGTCAAGGTCGATATCGGGCGTGATGCGCGCGATTTCGAGCACCTGGTCGAGCATCTCGCGGTGCTGCGCGGTGACGCAGACGCGGACGTCGAGCCCGGGTTGCGCCCGCAAGGCGTGCACGACGGGAAACATCTTGATCGCTTCGGGACGCGTCCCGAACACCGTCATCACTTTCATCGCGGGCTCTTGTATCGGCGGGTCATGGACGTGTCTCCTAGCCGATTTTGGTTGTTATCCGCTTAACTTCGTGGCGAAACTGCCGCAGCTGTGATCCTTGTCATTGCGCGCGTTGCCGGTAAATGCTCGGGGAAATGCATCCCGGGGGCGGTTTGTGCGTTGTAGCGGGGCTGCGGCGACAGACCGGCATTGGGGTGGGGTGTCAGTTTCAATCGGTAAGATGATGTTAAAAAGACTTTTCAGCCGCAAGGCGGATCCCGAGCCCGTTGTCGACGACTGGCCGCAGGCACCCGACGGCACGCGCGTCTATGCGATCGGCGACGTCCATGGCCGGCTCGACCTGCTCGACGCGCTGCTCGAGCGTATCGCCGACGAAAGCTTGCGCAATCCCGCCGAAAGCGTGCACTTGGTGATGCTGGGCGACCTGATCGATCGCGGCCCGCAATCGGCACAGGTCGTCGAGCGGCTGTTGACCGTACCGAAGGGCGTCGACGAGATGCACCTGTTGATGGGCAATCACGAAGAGGCGCTGCTCGAAATCCTCGACGGCGCGCATTCGCAGCTGCCGGGGTGGATACGCTATGGCGGGGAACAGGCGCTGCAAAGCTACGGGCTTGAAGACACGTCGATTTTCGGCGATAGAGAGGCATTGGTCGCCAAAATCCACGCCGGCATACCGGCTTCGCATGTCCGTTTGTTCCGCTCGATGGTGGATTATGTGCAGATCGGCGACTATCTTTTTGTCCACGCGGGCATTTTTCCCGGGCGTCCGCTCGAACAGCAACAGGCGCACGACCTGCGCTGGATCCGCGACGAATTTCTCGACGACAACCGGGATCATGGCGTGATGGTCGTCCACGGTCACACCATCACCCCCGACGTCGATTGCCGCGTCAACCGCATCGGCATCGACACCGGCGCCTATCGCAGCGGGATGCTGACCGCGCTGGTGATCGAGGGCAGCTCGCGGCGCTTCCTCAAGACCGGACAGGGCATCGCCGCATGATCCTTGCGCGGGCCTGGGCGGTGGTCGAAGAGCGCATTCTTGCGACATTGGCGTCGCTCGTTGCCCTCGGGCGCAGCGAAAAGCGCGCGATCCTGATCGTCGCCGACGCGATGCTCTGCGTCGCGGCGGTGCTCGTCGCCTTCTCGCTACGGCTCGGACGATGGGGGATCTTCGAGCCGGAGGTCGGGTTGGCCGCGGTGATTGCGCTGTCGAGCTGGCTCCCGATCTTCCTGATTCGCGGCACTTACAGCTCGATCCTGCGGTTCTCCGGTGGCCGCACGATGGTCGGCCTCGGCTATTCGGTCGCGCTCTATGCGATCCCGATCGTCGTCATCTTCGGGCTGATCGGCATGGACGGCGTGCCGCGGACGCTGTCGGTGATCCAGCCGATCGTCTTCCTCCTGTTCCTGGCGATGGTCCGCATCGTCGCGCGCTATGCGGTCGTCGACCTTCTCAAGCGGCGCGATATCCAGCAGGCGTCGATCGTGCTGATCTATGGCGCGGGCGAGGCGGGGCAGCGGCTGGCGATGGCGCTGCGCAGCGACCCCTCGATGCGCCTCGTCGGTTTCATCGACGACGACCGCAAGATCGAGGGCGAGATCATCGACGGCGTGCCGATCTATTCGCGCCCCAAATTGCCCTGGTTGGTCGACACCTATGGCGTCACCGACGTGCTGCTCGCGCTGCCGCACGTCACGCGCTCGAAACGCCGGCGCGTGATGAAATCGCTCGAGGACTGGCCGATCCGCGTGCGCATGCTGCCCGACATGCGCCAGATCATCGACGAGCAAGTGTCGGTCAGCGATCTGCGCGACGTCCAGATCGAGGATCTGCTCGGCCGCGACCCGGTGCCGCCGAACCAGCTGTTGCTGGGCCGCACGATCGTCGGCAAGACGGTGATGGTCAGCGGCGCCGGCGGCTCGATCGGCAGCGAGCTCACGCGCCAGATCGTGACGATGCGGCCGCATAAGTTAATCCTCGTCGAATCGTCCGAATATGGCCTCTATGCGATCGGGCAGGAATTGCAGGCGGTGATCGCCACACTGCCCGAGGGACAGCAGCCCGAGCTGATCGAGGAACTGGGCAATGTCACCGACCAGCCGACCGTGCGCCGCCTGCTCGCGCGCTGGCGCCCCGATACCATCTTCCACGCAGCGGCGTACAAGCATGTGCCGCTGGTCGAGGCGAACCCGATAGCGGGCATCGGCAACAATGTCTGCGGCACGCTGTTCATGGCGAGCGAGGCCGACCGCGTCGGCGTCACCAACTTCGTGCTGGTCAGCACCGACAAGGCGGTGCGCCCGACCAACGTCATGGGCGCGTCGAAGCGCGTGTGCGAACTGGTGCTGCAGGGCCTCGCGGGCCGCGGTAGCAAGACGATCTTCGCGATGGTGCGCTTCGGCAACGTGCTGGGGTCGAGCGGCTCGGTGGTCCCACTCTTCCGCGAGCAGATCAAGAATGGCGGGCCTGTGACGGTCACCCACCGCGACGTCACGCGCTTCTTCATGACCATCCCCGAGGCCGCGCAGCTCGTCATCCAGGCGGGCGCGATGGCGAAGGGCGGCGAGGTGTTCGTGCTCGACATGGGCAAGCCGGTGCGGATCATCGAACTCGCGCGCACGATGATCAACCTGTCGGGGCTCACCGTGCGCGACGAGGATCATCCTGACGGCGACATCGAAATCGCCGAGGTGGGCCTGCGCCAGGGCGAGAAGCTCTACGAAGAGCTTCTGATCGGCGACGATCCCAAGCCGACGGGGCACAGCCGCATCATGCAGGCGCGCGAGGCGATGCTCGAATGGGGCGAATTGTCGGGCAAGCTCAATGCGCTGCGCGACGCGATGGACCATGGCCGCGCCGACGAATGCCTGACGATCCTGCACGAACTGGTTCCCGAATTCCGCCCGCCCGAAGAGGTGAACCAGGAAAGCACGCCTGCGCAGGCGCCGCTCGCGGGCTGAGCTTTGCCGACTTTTAGTGGCGCCGCGGTTGCGCGGCCCCGATGGCTGCGATAGCGCCGCTTCACCCGATCACCCCAGCATGGAGCGCGCCTTGGCCGCCGCATTCGAAGCTCTCGACCTTTATCTTGCCCGCCAGATCGAGGCGGTGCCCGGCTATTTCGGACAAGTCGAGGCGGCGGCGATCGATGCGGTCGGCCGCTGGCAGGTCGAGCAGGGGATCAAGGGCAACCTCGCCGAGATCGGCGTACATCACGGCAAGCTCTTCTTCATCCTCGCGCTGCTGCGGCAGGCGGGCGAGCGTGCGCTGGCGATCGACCTGTTTGAGGACGATGGGCTCAACACCGACATCCACGCCGGGCGCGACCGCGCCTTTTTCGACAACCAAGCGAAGCTGGGCATCGCGCTCGACGAGAGCGAGGTGTGGAAGATCGATTCGACGACGGTCACGCCCGAGGCGATGCGTGAGCGGATCGGGACGCTGCGGTTGATCAGCGTCGACGGCGGGCACGACTATGCGACGGTGAGCAGCGACCTGCGGCTCGCCGACGCGGTGCTCGCCGACGACGGGGTGATGGTGATCCACGATTTCTTCGGAATAGGCTGGCCCGATGTGTCGGTCGCGGCGATCCATGTCCTGACCGAGGCGCGCGAGCGGCTGCAGCCCTTCCTGATCACGCCGTATAAATTGTTCGTCGCGCGGCCCGCCGCCGCGGCGCGCTATCGCGCGATGCTGCCGGGCAACCCGCGGCTCGGCAAGGCAGCGCTTGCCGAACGCACGATGTTCGATGCGCCGATCACGGTGATGACGCTCGGCCGCCGCGAGGTGCTGAAGCGGAGCCTGCGGCGGAAACTGGGGTTGCTACCGAAGCGGCTCTAGCCCGCAGTCAGTTCGGCGGCGCGCTCGGCGGGGCACATGACATATTCGCAGAGCGCGAGGTCGCCGTGGATGCCGATCGTCCCGAGCGGTTCGAAGGCGAAAGCGCCGCCCTGTCCGGCGTGGAGCACCCGCAGGATGCGGTAATCGGCCGCCGCGAGCCGCGCCTCGATCCGGGCCTGCCGCGCGATACGGTCGGTGCGCTCGGCCGAATAGCAGGGCAGGATCTCCATCGTGATCAGCGGACGGTCGCGCACAATCACCGGCGCCAGCGCGTCGATGACGTCGGCCTCGGCGCCCTCGACGTCGATCTTGATGACGCCCACCGGCGGCGCGAGCAGGTCGTCGGGCAGGTCGGTGGCGCCGAGGATCGCGACAGTCTTGCGAAAGCTCACCGCCTCGCCCGGACGGAAACCCTCGACGATCGACGCCGAGCTGTCGCCGCTGCGGCCGTTGTAGAGTTCGAGCGTCACGATCCCGCTGCTCGCGCCGAGCCCAGCGGGGACGACGCGGCAGTTCGGCCAGCCGTTGGCGGCGAGCAGTTCCTCGACATAATGGACGCACACGGGGTTGGGTTCGAACCCGACATAACGGCGCGCGGGGTCGATCGCCTTCGCCTTGATCAACGTCTGCCCCAGATTGACCCCGACATCGACGAAGGTTCCGGGACCGAGCGCCATCAGCCGGCGGAGCAGCGCGAGCATCCAGGGCTCGGTGAGTTCGGCCATCAGCCCCGCCGACACCGGCACCGCGACGCGTGTGCCGCCGACGTCGGCGGCGACATTGCGGTTGATCCGCGCGAACTGGCCGAGCCGGCGCAGGATGCGGTTGGCGAGCCGGCTGTTCGCGCTGATTTCCATGCTCATGTGCTGCTGTCCTTCAGATGCGCGGCGATGCGGTCTAGATTGGCGCGATAGCTGTTCGCGAGCGCGAGCTCGGTCCGTGCGCGCCAGCCGGTATCGCGGCCTTCGCGCACCGCCGCAATCGCGGCGTCGAGCTTTTCGGTCAGTTCGTCGGGCGCCCCCGGCGCGGCCATGAAGATACCCGGCGCATCGGCTTGCGCGGCGATCGCGCTGCTCACGACCTCGCCGCCGAGCGCGAAATATTCGAGCAATTTATGCGAATTGACCCCGCGATTGCGATCACGCGCGACGTCATAGGGCAGCAGCCAGATATCGACGTCGACGGTCGCGGCGATCAGCGCATCGCCGGTGAGCAGACCGGCCATTTCGACATTGGGCTGCGCCGCGAGCCCGTCGACCCAGGCGCGGATTTCCGCCGTCTCGCCCTGTACGGGGCCGATGAAGCGGAAGATGCAGTCGGGATGCGCGACAACGAGCGCGGCGACGCGGTCGCGGTCCATCGCGGGCTGCGCGAGATTGCCAATGAAGCCGATCGTCACGGGCGCATCGGCGGTGCGGATGCGCGGGGCCGCGAGGCGCACGCGCGCGGCTTCGGCGAACAGCGGCGACAGGCCGTGGCCGACGACATGGCTCGGCCGCCCTTCGGGCGCGATATCGCCGACGATCGAGGCGTCGATGCCGAGGATCAGGTCGGCGTGGCGATGCATATCGTCGCCGGGATCGAGCCGGTCGACGACGTGCAGGATCGATGCGGGTGCGCGGAACGGCCGATGGTCGGCGAACTGCCGCGCATTGTCGAAATCCCAGAGCAGGTCGACCGCGCCCACGAGCTTCCGGATCGCGCGCGCGCGGAAGCGCGCGGCGGCGACGAACAGCGGCGTGGCGCGATATTTGGCGCGCGCGAGCGGCATGCGCGGATGGTCGAGCAGTATGATGTTCGCGGTGTCACTCGGCGTCAGGCGGATCGCGCCGTCGCCGGTCGGCGGGTTGGCGAAGATGACGTCATGGCCGAGCGCCGCGAGTTCGCGTGCATAATGATGCTTCGACACCTGCAGCCCGGTCCACGGCTGCGGCGACAGCATCAAAATCCGCAGCGGAGCGCCGAGTAGGTCGGGGGCAGGCATCGGCCTAGCGTTTCAGGCCAACGGCGCGCATCGCCTTGCCGAGCGCGCCGACGACGCGGAAATAGCGCTCGCGCTGCGCCTTGTCGGTGCCGTAGATCTCGTGCCGCTGGTTGGGCAAGTTCAGCACCGCCTCGAACTCGCTCTCGGTGAAACCGAGCTTCTTGCGCACATAGGCCTTGTCGCGTTCCTGCAGCGCCTCGTCATAGGTCGGCTGCTGCAGCTCGCGCAGCGCCTCGTCGCGTGTCATCTGGCCCGACAGGATCAGGTTCGACAGATGCGCCTTGCGCTTGTCGACCCCGAATTTCCGCGGGAGGATGTAACCTTGGTAGAAACGCGTGAAGAGCGATTCATAATGTTTGCCGCCATAGTCGACCCAGTCGAGCTCGCGAATCAGCAGCGCCTTAGCCTCGGCCTTGTTGTAGTCGATCAGGTCGAGCACGGCTTCAGAATGGATGCCGCGGATCAGCTGGTACCAGGCCTTTTGCCACACGCCGAGCGCCGGGAGCTTCTTGAGCGGCTTCGTGCCGAATTTTTTGTGAATGTTGCGAATGTTTTCGAGGTCGAACTTCGCATAGTTCCACGACGGCGGCATCACCGATTCGGTCGCGAAATTGAGCCCCGAGAGCATATATTTGAGCTTGTGCCGCGCCGCGAGCCGATAGAGCGCGCCCGAGATCATATGATCGGTGGGAACCTCGAGATCGACGACCGAGGCCTTGAAATAGGCGCGCTGGAGGTCGCGGAACTCTTCCCAGTCCATCACGAAGGTGTGGAGCTCGAAGCCCAGCTTCTTGCAGATATTCTCGATATTGCGGACCGCGAGCTCGTTATTCCAGCCATTGTCGAAATGGACGATCAGCGGGCGCAAATCCCATTGCTTCGCGAGCCAGGTCACATAGCTGCTGTCGACCCCGCCCGAAAGGCCGATGACGCAGTCATAATCCTTGCCCGCGCCGTCGGCCTTGATGTCGGCGAGCAATTTCTCGAGCCGCGCCTTCTTCTGCCCGGCATCCGGCTGCGTCGCCATCAGCGCCTGATATTCGTGCCAATGGTTCGACACGCCGTCGGCGTCGAAGACGATGTCGGGATCGCTGCCGTCCATGACGGTGCGCGTGCAGACGCGCGTCGAGGAGGTGGGCAGGGGAGAGGTCGCCTGGGTCACTGGGTCTCGTTCAGTCAAGCTTCTGGAAGAGCTGTTGCTTGAGGTCGGCCTCGTCGGGATAGGAGATGAGGACGCCTTGATTCGGTGCGCGATAGACGAACAGGCTCGACGCCGCCACCGCCGACGCGCCCCCTTGCACCGCAGGCAGGAAATCGCCGAGCCCCGCCGCGCCGCCGCACGCGACCACGGGCACGTCGACCGCCTCGGCCACCGCGGTCGCCGTCGCGAGGTCGTAGCCCGACCATTTGCCGTCGCGGTCGATGCTGTAGACGATGATCTCGCCCGCGCCCGCCGCGACCATCGCCTTCGCCGCCTCGACGGGCGCCTGGCCGGTCTTGCTCTTGCCGCTGCGGGTGAGAACCTGCTGCCCGCCGAGCAATTTCTTGGCATAGGGCAGCGACACCGCGACCGCCTGCGCGCCGAAGCGCTCGGCGATGGCGGTCACCAGCCCCGGATTGGCGAGCGCTTCGCTCGACAGCACGACCTTTTCGAGCCCGAGCTGGAACAACTGCGCGGCGTCGTCGACGCTGCGGATGCCGCCGCCATAACCCATTGGCAAGAAAGCCTCCTCGACGATATCGCCGATCGCCTCGAAGCTGGGCCCGCGGCCGTCGACGCTCGCGTCGATGTCGAGCAGCAATATCTCGTCGACCATCTTGGTGTTGAAAATGCGCACCGCGTTGATCGGGTCGCCGATATAGGTGCGCTTGCCGAACGCGACGGTCTTCACCAGCCGCCGCTCGCGGTCGATGGTCAGCACGGGGATCACGCGGATGCGGCGCATGCGGCTCAAACCTGCCATTTCGCGAAGGCTTGGCCCGTCAGCGCGCGTAGTTGCGCGACCTCGGGGGCGTAGCGGTTGCGCAGGTCGTCGACCTGCTCGTCGGTCAGTTCGGGCTTTTCGAGGCCCGGAAACAGCACCTTGGCCACCGCAGGCCGGCTGAGCTGCGCGTCGAGGTCGAAGGGCGCAAGCTTGCGCGCGGCGCGATAGGGCAAAGCCATCCGCCAGCGGTTGGGGACGCCGTTCGTCGCATTGGTGTTCGACTTGAAGGCGAAGGCCTGTTCATCCTCGACCCGATCGAGCCCGAGGAAGGCGAATATGCTGTTCATCGTCGCGTGCCGCGCGCGGTTGAGCTCGTCGCTGTCGACCACCAGCACCTGCTCGATCGGGAAATGCTCGAGGAAGAAGCGCAGCTGCCAGGCATATTTGCCGGTCTGGAACTGATGATCGTTGGCGAGGTTCCAGGCGATATCCTCCTGCACCGTCTCGCCGACGTAATTTTCGACGATGTGCGAGCGATAGCGCTCGATCGGGTCGCGGACGAGGTAGATGAGCTTCGCCTCGGGAATGATCGCCGCCATCTTCTCGGGCGCGCCCTTGTAGAAGGGGTGGTGGCTCTTGGTGTAATTCTGTGACGCCTCGCCGCGCACCGCCTTCGATCCGTCGAACTGCGCCGTATACCAGTCGAGCGAGCGGTGGGCGTTCTCGCCCGAGAAGAAGTTGATCTCCTTGTCGGCCGCCATATGCACGTCGGGATGCAGGTCGAGATAGTCGTTGAGACTGGTCGTGCCGCATTTCATCGCACCGATGACGACGAGGTTGGGGAGCGCGGGGGTCATCGCTCAGAGCCCCGCATAGCGGCTGAGTACCGCCATGCCGAAGGAGAGGCTCTTTTCGGGATGGAACTGCACCCCGAAGACATTGTCTCGCTCGACCCCGGCGGTGAAGCGATAGCCGTGGACCGTATGGCACAGCTCGGTCCGCGGATCGTCGCACGCGATATGAAAGCTGTGGACGTAATAATAGCGCGCCTCGGGCGTATCGACCGCCATTCGGTGCCCGGCGTTCCAGCCGGTGTCGGCCCAGCCGATATGCGGCACCTTGAGCCGCGTATCGAGGCGGCTGCGGTCGAAGGCGACCGTCGTCGCGGGAACCCAGCCAAAGCCGGGGAGCGCGCCCTCCTCGCTGCCACGCGTCAGCAATTGCGCGCCGAGGCAGATGCCGAGCATCGGCACCCCGCGCTTTACCGCCTCGTCGAGCGGCGCCGACAGGCCCTTGTCGTGCAATCGCTGCATGCCCCAGTCGAACTTGCCGACCCCGGGCAGGATCAGCCGCTCGGCCTTGGCCACCTTGTCGGGATCGCCGGTCAGCTCGGCACGATGCCCCAGATATTGGAGCATGTTGATGATCGAGCGCGGGTTGCCCGCATCATAGTCGACGATGGTGATCATGGTTTCACCGCTGCCGCTTCCGCGGACTGCCCCCGTCTGCTTCGGTGATCGCGCTCGACGATCAGGATGCTGCTGCCAAGATAAACGAGGTATAACAATATCTGCGCGCCCGCAAACACGTCGATGGCGATTTCGGGCGCAAAACCCAGAAAGGCGACCGACGCGACCGCCACGGTGGTCACCACCGCGAACAGGATCGACAGGAAGAAGTCGAGCCGCTGGCGGTGATAGAGCCACAGCACCTTCGAGGCGGGCATGACGATCAGCTGCAGCGCCATCACCGGTGCCAGGATGCGCGCGATATGCCCCGCCTCACTCCACTGCGGCCCGAGGACGAAGACGAACAATTGTGGCGCGATCAGCGCGAGCAGGAGGAAGGTCGGCGCGCTGATCGCGGTCATCCCGGCGACAAGCTTCCAGAACAAGGGGCGGCAATGGCCGGCGCGCGCCATATCCTGCGCGCCGCGGCGGAAGAAGACCTGGCCGATCGCGCCGCCCAGGATGCCGACGGGCAGCATCAGCAGCCCGCGCGCTCGATTATAATGGCCGACGATCGCCAGCATATTGCCCCACAGCGACAGCACGAGCACGGGCGAGGCCGACGAGACCTGCTCGATCATCGAGGTAGGGGTGGTCCACAGCGCGTAATTGCGGTGCGCATGGCCCGCCGCACGCATTCGCGCCCAGCTCAGGCCGCGCAGCCCGGCGATCGCGTCGCGATTGCCGATCCACACCCACAGGAAAGCGGCCAGCTGGCCGAGGAAATAGCCGGTCATCAACCCGCGCGCGCCATAGCCGCCCCAGGCGAGGAGCAGCGCGCCGCCCGACGAGACGAGGACGTTGAGGATCTGGTAGCCGCTCATCAGCCGGTAGCGGTGGTGGCGGTTCGCCCAGCCGAGCAGCGCCGCGCCGGTGCCCGAGGCAAGCACGGTGGCGGGGAGCAGCAGGAGCCAGACACCGAGATCGTCGAGCCCCTGGATCCCACCAGCGCGTAGCAGCAGCACCCCCGCGAGGGTCAGCGCGGAAAAGCCGAAGGCGAGCAGCAGGCTGAGCCCGAGTAGCGCATGCGCCTGTTCCTCGTCGGCCTCGGCGACCAGCGCGCGCGCCATCTGGAGATTGGCGAGCGCCGACAGGATGACCGCGATCGACATATAGGTCGCGAGCACGCCATAATCCTGCGGCGCATAGAGGCGGCTGAGGATCGGCGCGAAGCCGAAGCTGATCGCCGTCGCGACGAACTGCCCGCCCGACAGGGTCGCGGCGCTGCGCAGGAAGGACGAACGTCGCAGGTGGAACAGTCGGGCCAGCAAATTCGCGCCAATCATCATCTTCGGCGGCGGCCGCGGCGGCCGCCCGGGGGTTACAGCGAAACCGCGAACCGCCTGACCCACGCCGCAAGGCTGATCAAGCGAAATATCGCCGGGTCGTAGCGCTTGGGCTCGAGCCGGTAACGGCCCAGCCGCGCGCCGAGTTCGGCGGTATCGAGCAGCGGCGCGAGCGTCGCGGTGGCATCGCCCAGCATCGCGGCGAGGCGCTCGGGATATTGCACCCCGAACTCGGCGTCGGGCGACGAAAAGCCGATCTTGCCGCGGCGCCAGCGGATCGCGTCGGGCAATTCGCCCATCGCGTCGCGGAAAATGCGCTTCTGCCAGCCGCGCCCGACCAGATAGTCGGTGGGCAGGCCGCAGACGAACTCGACCAGCCGGTGATCGAGGAAGGGCACGCGCGATTCGATACCGAACTGCATCGCGTTGCGGTCCTGCGAATGGAGCTGATAGGGGATGCTCGACCGCACCAGTTCGTCGAACGACAGGGCGCGGAAATCCTTGGGCAAGGCATAGGCGTGGCGCGCGGCGCCCTTGCCGCGCCACAGCCCGGCCATCAGCGGCGAGATGTCGCTCTCGCGCCGGAGCAGCGCCGCAACCATCTTGCGCGTGGTGAGCGTCAGCGATTCGGCGTTGGTCAGCCCGCGGCCGCGCAGGTTGCGGCCGACCTCGGCGATGTCGCCGCTCCTGAGCGCCGCGCGCTGCGCCGCGAGCCAGAATTCGCCATAACCGCCGAAATATTCGTCGGCGCCCTGGCCGTCGAGCATCACCGTGACGCCCGCTTCGTGCGCGGCCTTGAACAGCGCGTGCTCGTTGAAATGGCTGCCGCCGGGGAGCGGCTGGTCCTGCGACCATGCGAAGCTTTCGAGCCATTCGGGGGTGTAATAGTCGAGCAGCGAGACCGGCACTTCGACGTGGCGGAAGCCGAAGCGCTGCGCGACCTGCGTCGCATAGCCGCGCTCGTCGTGGCGCTCGTCGGCATGATAGATGGTGAAGAGCGGGAAATCGCCCGGATCGCCGACGACGGGCGCGCTCGCCGCGGCGATCGACGAGCTGTCGATCCCGCCCGACAGGCTGGCGCCCACCGGAACGTTCGCGACATGGTGCGAACGCACCGCGTCGTCGAACAGCGCGTGCAACCGCTCGCACGCCTCGCCATAGCCGATGTCCTGCGGCTCGACATGGATCGCGAGGTCGTACCAGCGCATTTTGAGGAACTGGCCGCCGGCGAGGTCGTGGATCGCGAACTCGCCGGGCGCCAGCGTCTTGATGTCGGCGAAGAAGCTGCGCTCGTCGAGGTTGAGCCGGCCATATTCGAGGAAGGTGCGCAGCACGCTGTGATCGGGCGTCGAGCCGACGAGACCGGTGGCGAGCAATTGCTTTGCTTCAGAGCCCGCGATGAACACACGGTCCGAGAGATGATAGCAGAGCGGCTTGATCCCAAAGCGGTCGCGTGCGAGCAGCAGCTTCTTCCGCCGTCCGTCGTAGAAGCAGAAGGAGAACATCCCCTGCAGCCGCGGCAGCGCGTCGACCCACCATTGGTCGAGCGCGTGGAGCAGCACCTCGGTATCGGATTTGGTGTGGAATGTGTGGCCGAGCGCCTCGAGTTCGGTACGCAGTTCGCGGAAATTATAGATGGCGCCGTTGAACTGCAGCCAATTGTCGCCGCTGCGCATCGGCTGGTTCGAGCGGTCGTTGACGTCGATCACTGCGAGGCGGCGATGCGCAAGGCCGACGGCACCGAGCTCGACGATCCCCTCGGCATCGGGGCCGCGATGCGCGACGGCGTTCGCCATCGCCTGTAGCATGGCGCGCTCGACGGGCCGCCCGTCGCGATTGACCAGGATTCCCCACCCGCACATTGGTTTCAGCTAGCTCCCGGCGCAGGCGCGGTAAAGGCGGCGCGGAAGCGGCCGAGATATTGATGGCGCAGGTTGCGGCGCGCGAAAGCATCGAAATCGGCCGCGGGGACATAGCCGTGTCCGGCGTCCGCGGGGATCGAAGGGGCAGGGCGATCGTGCGTGCCGACGACCTTGGCGGGATTGCCCGACAGCACCGCGCGCGGCTGAAGGCAGGATTTGGTCACCACGCTGCCGCGCGTGACGATACAGAAATCGGCCAGTTCGACGCCGGGCAAGATCGTGCAGCCTTCTTCGATGATGCAATGATTGCCAATGACTTGCGGGTCGACCTGTACATAGCTGGTAAGCCGCGTCGGGTCATGGTCGCCCGAGATCAGTCCGACTTCGCGCCCGATTCGCACCCCGTCGCCGATCACGATTCCCATGTTCGCGCTCACATAGCAGAGCGGCTCGATCCCCGGCCAGCTGTCGCGGCCGAGCAGGACGCGGTTGGGGTAGGCGAGCTGGCTGTCGGGGTGCATCGGCCAATAGGCGGCGCCGTTGATGCCGACCAGATGCTGGGCCAGGCGAATGCGCCAGGGGACGGACCGGCTCATGCGGCACCCCAAATGCGGTCGAAGAGCACAGGATCGATATATTTCCCGCGCAGCGTCGCGATCTCGGCAAGCGGCGTATAGCCGACATAGGGGACGGCGCGCTGCCAATGCTCGCACGCCGCGGGATCGAGCCGCTTGATCAGCCGCGCCGGATTGCCTGCGATGACGCAGTGCCCTTCGGGAAAGCTGTCGGTGACGACGCTGTTCGCGCCGACGATCGTGAAATCGCCGAGCCTCACGCCGGCCTCGACCGTCACGTTCATCGTCAGCAGGCTGTATTTCCCGATCGAGATCGAGAAATCCCCAGGCGCCCCGGTCGGCGCCTGCCCCTCGGCGACCGAGCGCATGCGCACCGTCGGCGCGATCTGCGTATAATCGCCGATGTAGATGCCGCCGCGCCCGTCGATGTCGCAGCCGACGCTCCAGCCCGGCGAGGTCTCGGGCCCGATCACCACGAAGCGCGCACCGCGCACGCGCGTCGAAGGGTGCACCGGCCAATAGGCGTCGGCGTTGCGGCGCATGATGCGCTGCCAGAACCACATGCGGAAATGCACATCGACCTGCGTCTGCGCGGTGTCGACGAAGAAGCGTTTCCCGGTCAGCCGGTGGAAGCGCGCCTCGAACAGCCGGCGCAGCCGGTCGACCGCCGTGGCGGGCCAGCTCATCTGCATGTTGAGGAGACGGCTCATGCCAGGGGCAATCAGGCCGCGCCGGCCCCCGCCAGCACCGCGGCGATGATGCGGTCCTGCGCTTCGTCGGTCAGGTAAGCGTGCATCGGCAAGCTGAAGACCTGGTCGGACCAGCGGTCGGTCTCGGCCATGCTGCCCGCGACGCGGCACTTGTCCTTATACGCCGGTTGGACGTGCATCGGTTCGGGATAATGCACCCCGCTCGGCACGCCCACCGCCTTCAACGCCTCGAGGATCGCTGCGCGGTTGGGCGATTTCAGCGCGAAATAGCCCCAGACGCTCGTGCGGTCGTCGGCGATCATCGGCAGCTCGAGCGCGTTGTGTCCCGCGAAGGCCGCGAGATAGCGCGCGCCGAGCGCCTGCCGCCGCGCGATCTCTTCGTCGAAAATCTCGAGCTTGGCGAGCAGCACGGCAGCCTGGATGGTGTCGAGCCGCCCGCCGACCCCGACGCGCGTGTGGTGGAAGCGGCGCGACTGGCCGTGGATGCGAATTTCGCGGCAGGCTTGTGCGAGATCGTCGTCGTCGCAAAAGATCGCGCCGCCGTCGCCGTAGCAGCCGAGCGGCTTGGCGGGGAAGAAGCTGGTGCAGCCGATCGCCGAGGTGCTGCCGCTGCGGCGGCCCTTGTAGGTCGAACCGAAGCTCTGCGCGCCATCCTCGATCACCGCGATGTCCTGCGGCGCGGCGATCGTGTTGATTGCGTCCATGTCGGCGCATTGGCCATAGAGCGAGACGGGGATGATCGCGCGCGTCTTGTCCGAAATCGCCGCCTTCACCGCCTGTGGGTCGATCGTCGAGGTCGCGGGATCGATGTCGACGAACACCGGGGTCGCGCCGACCAGCGCGATCACCTCGACCGTCGCCACAAAAGTCGCCGAGGTCGTGATCACCTCGTCGCCCGGGCCGATGTCGAGCGCCATCAGCGCGATCAGCAGCGCCTCGGTGCCCGACGCGACGCCGATGCAATGCTTCGCGCCCGTGTAGGCGACGAGCTTCTCTTCGAGCTCGGCGACCTCGGGTCCCATGATATATTGGCCATGGTCGAGCACTGCCTGGATGCGCGCGTCGACCGAGGTCTTCACCGCGCGATATTGCGCCTTGAGGTCGTTGAATTCGATCACGTCGCTCATCGGGGAGAACATTCCTCGTCTGTTATCTGATATTCGGTGCTGCACGCGGTGCAGGTAACGGCGCCCGCTCCCTCGAGCCGGACGCCGCATTCGCACATCCAGCCGATCTGGCGGGCCGGCACCCCGACCATCAGCGCATAGGGCTTCACGTCGCGGTTGATCACCGATCCCGCACCGACGAAGCCATAAGCGCCGATCGTCACCCCGCACACGATCGTGCAATTCGCGCCCAGCGTCGCGCCCTTGCGCACGATCGTCTCGCGATATTCGTCTTTGCGCGGCACGGCCGAGCGTGGGTTATAGACATTGGTGAAGACCATGGCGGGGCCGCAGAAGACATCGTCCTCCAGCGTCACCGCGTCATAGACCGACACGCCGTTCTGAATGCGGACATTGTTGCCGATGGTGACGTCGTTGCCGACATAGACATTCTGCCCGAGCGAGCAGCGCTCACCGATGCGCGCGGTGCCGCACACATGCACCCAGTGCCAGATCGCGGTGCCGTCGCCGATCTCGGCGCCGGCATCGACGATCGCGGTCGTGTGAATCTTCGCCGCCATCAATAGTCCAGCGGCAGCGACACGCGCTTGCCGTCGCGCGCTGAGAGGTAGGAGGCGATCAGCACCTCGAGGCTGCGCAGCCCCTCGCGCCCGTCGGTCGCGGCGCCGCATTCGCCCGCGAGCGTGCCGATGACATTGTCGTAATAGAGCTGATGCCCGAAGCCATAGACCGACCCGGTGTCGTAGGACGCCGAGGCGACCATCTCGTCGTCGGCGTGCGGCGTCTCGAACTCCCAATTCTCAATCTTGTTGAGCGCAACGCCGCCGACCTTCACGCTACCCTTTTCGCCGAGGATCGTGATCGAGCCTTCGAGATTCTTGGGATAGGTCAGCATCGTGACGTTCATCGACCCGAGCGCGCCCGAGCGCCAGCGGACGTTAATCACGGCAGTATCCTCGACCTCGATATTGCGCGCGAGCGTCGCGGTATAGGCATGCAGGCTCTCGATCGGGCCGCCGAGCCAGTCGAGCAGGTCGACATAATGGCTCGCCTGGTTCATCAGCGCGCCGCCATCGAACTCCCAGGTGCCGCGCCAGGCGGCGCTGTCGTAATAATCCTGTGGCCGCGTCCAGAAGACGTTGACCGCGACCATATAGATCCGCCCGAAACGCCCGCTGCTGACGGCATTCTTGAGCAGTTGCAGCGTCGCGTTGCGGCGGTTCTGCTTGACGATGAACAGCTGGACGCCCGCCTTGTCGCAAGCCTCGACCATGCGAAGACCATCGCGCCAGCGCGTCGCCATCGGCTTTTCCGAAATGACGTGGCGGCCCGATTCGGCGATCTCGATCACCTGCGCGGGGTGCAGTCCGCTCGGCGTGGTGACGATCACCGCGTCGGCGTCGGTGCTCTTCAGCATCTCGGTCAGCGAGCTATGGCCGCGTGCGCCCGTCCGCTCGGTCGCCTTAACGAGTGCGGCGGGATCGATGTCGCAGACATCGACGATCTCGACCTGGTTGCCATGCGCTTCGAGCGCCGCGAAATGATTGGCCGAGATACGGCCGCACCCGACCAGCGCGTACCGCTGGCGGCGGCCCGTAATCGGCTGAATTGCAACGCTCATAAGGTCTTCATCATCCTGGTTCGGACGCCCCCCGGGCGAAGGCTGCGTCTATGGACAAGCTTCCGGCAAAGATCAATCGGTGCGCGCGGTCCCGGCGCGGAAGAGGAGGGCGGCGAGACCGAGCAGCGCGAAGTCGACCGTCGCAGCCCAGAAGGGCAGGTGATTATGCGCTACGGCGTAGGCAACCGGGACCTGCACCAGCGCGGTAACCGCGAACAGCGCATAGCTGACCCGCGCATGCCCCCAGCGGCGCTTGGCGTGCTGATAGGCGTGCTCGCTATGCGCCTGTGTCACATTCTGGCGGCGCAGGAAGCGGCGGAGCAGGGTGACCGCGCTGTCCGAGAGGAACACCCCCTGCAGCAGCAGCAAGGCGAGCCCGTAGCGCCAGTTCGCCGCCGCGACCGCGAGCGTCACCGCCGCGACGAACAGCCCCAGCGGCGCGCTGCCGCTGTCGCCCATGAACAATTTTGCCGGCGGGCGGTTGAACAGGAAGAAGGCGAGCACCGCGGCGCCGATCAGCATGACCGGCAGGATTAGCGCATTCACCGGCAGGGTCAGTAGCGCGCCGGCGACGAAGCCGAGCATCTGGAGCGCGACGATGCCGTCGATCCCGTCCATGAAATTGGTGATGTTCGCCGAATAGACGAGATAGAGCAGCGCGACGATGACCAGCGGCACTGTCCAGCCCTCGGGCAGTGCCGGCCAAGGCCAGAGCAGCAGGAACAGTCCCCCGCAGCCGAACTGTACCGCGAACCGGATGCTCGTCGGGAGCGGGGTCCGGTCGTCGAGCCAGCCGAGCCACATCAGGCAGACGACAGCGGGTCCGAGCGCCAGCGCGCCGCTTGCCTGACCGGGAATGATCAGCGCCGCGGCCGCAAGGGTTGCCGCCCATACCGACAGGAAGACGATCCCGCCGCCCGTCGGCGTCGCCTCGACATGCGCGCTGCGCTCGTTCGGCGTGTCGACCATGCGCTGCTTCGCCCAGCCGATATAGAGGCTGAGCAGCATGATCGTCGCGATCAGGCAGATCGCAGTGAGCGCAAGGCCCGTGTCGATCATCGCGCCGCTGCCATGGCTGCAAGCGTCTCGGCCATCGTAACCGGCGGGTGCCATCCGAGCAGGCGGCGCGCAGGTTCGCCGTCGACGACCAGCGGATCGCAGAGGCGGTCGATCGCGGCGCGCTGGCCGGTCAGGCTGCCCGCGAGCCGCAGCAAGGCGGGCGGAAGGGGCAGGAGCCGCGCGGGGCGGCCGAAGGCCGTGCCGATCTGCGAAAGGAGGTCGCGCACGCTCACCGTTTCGCCGTCGCTGGCGAGCAGGGTCGCTCCCACAGCCCCTGGATGCCTGTTCGCAGCTATCGCCAGCGAGGCGAGGTTAGTGACCGAGACGAGGCTACGCTGATTGCGGCAGAGCCCGAAGGGCAGCGGACGCCCGCGCGCCACCCACGACACCATGCGCGCAAAATTGGCGCGCACGCCGGGGCCGTAGACCAAGGGCGGGCGGATGATCGCGACTTCGAGACCCGTTTCGGCAGCGATGGCGTGGAGCGCCTGCTCGGCCTCCCATTTGGACACGCCATAGGGGTCCTGCGGGTTGGGCGCATCCTCGACGGTGAAGGGCCCGCGGCCTTTGGTGGTCTCGCCATTGACCTTGATGGAGCTCAGGAAGATGAGGCGTTTGACGCCCGCTCTCGCCGCCTGCCGCGCCAGCGCCGTACTGCCGTCGCGGTTGACCGCACAGAACGCTGCGAGCGGGTCGGCGGCGCGATCGTCCATCTGGTGCACGCGCGCCGCACAATGGATCACGCGGTCGACGTCGGCCAAGGCCGTCGACCAATCGGTTTCGGCGCCGATGTCGCCGACCGCGACCTCATCCGCCGCGCCGGTCAACGTACGCACGGCGAGCCGCACTGCGGCGCCCTGCGCGCGCAGCTGGCGGACGATCTCGGCCCCGACAAAGCCGTTCGCCCCGGTGACGAGGGTGATCTCGGCCATCAGCCCGCCCGGCGCGGCATATATTGGAAGATCTTGGTCAGATATTTCGACCAGATCATCAGCGGATTGGTCTTCACGCCGTTGCGCTTGCACGCGACGCCGATTTCGCGGTTGATGATCTTGCGGCTCTGCAGCCCCTGGTTCGACACGCCGCCGGTCGCCATGGTGACCACCGGTGCCGCGACATGCACCGCGCTCCGCCCGCCGGTGCAAAAGAAGCGCAGCATCAGGTCGTAATCGGCGGCGATGCGATAATCGGTCGCGAAACCGCCCATCTCGCGGAACAATTCGGTGCGCATGTAGAAGCCCGGATGCGGCGGCATCTGGCCCCAGCTGAGCCGCCGCCGCCAATTGCCGGCGCCCGAATAATAGCGCTGGCGCTTGGGCTTGGCGGGATCGACGATCACGACGTCACCCTGCACCGCGTCGGCGCCCAAATTCTCGGTAGCCGCTTCGGCGAGGCGCGCGATCGCATCGGGGTCGGCCAGCCAGTCGTCGGCGTTCAGGAAACCGACATAGTCGCCGGTCGCGCGCGCGACGCCCTTGTTCATCGCGTCGTAGATGCCCTTGTCGGGCTCGGAGACGAGGATGCCCTTGAACCATTCGAGCTTGCCGATGCGCTCGGCGGTACCGTCGGGCGAGGCGCCGTCGATCACGATATGCTCGATATGCGGATAGCCCTGATCGGCGACCGAGCGGAGGCAGGCTTCGATCGTCTCGCCGGGGTTGAAGCAGACGGTGACGATCGAAAAACGCACGTTCGGACCAACCACCGGATATTCCCCGCTTAAGCCGGCAACGGGCTGGCTATCGCGTCCGCATAAGCATCGGCAAACTGCTTGGCAATGGCGGGCCAGTGCAGATTGTCGGCAACCCATGCTCGCCCCGTCGCACCCATGGCGACCAGCCGGGCGTCCGGGAGGGTGGTTGCTTCGGCGAGCGCGCGCCCGATCGCTTCGGTTTCGGGCGCCACCCACCAGCCGCAGCCCTCGGTTTCGAGCACCTGCCACGGCGTTCCCGTCGTCGTGATCACCGGCAGCCCGTGTGCGAGCGCCTCGGCGGCCGAAATGCCGAAATTCTCGGTATAGCTTGGCAGCAGGAACAGCGAGGCGGCGTCATAGAAGGCGCGCTTGGCGTCGCCGCTCGCGGGTCCGGCAATGGCGATGCTGTCTTCGAGCCCAGCTGCCGCGATCTGCGCCTCGAGCTGCGCGCGGAAGCCTTCCTCGTCGGGACCGACGAGTTGCAGCCGCCAGCCCGCGAGGCGCAGCTGTGCCCAGGCATCGACGAGCATGGTGAGGCCCTTCACCGGGTGGATGCGGCCGAGGAACAGGGCCGTGCGCGTCTCGCCCTCCGCTTTGGGCGTGCGCGGCACCATGTCGGGGATATCGATCCCGTTGGCGATCAGCAGCGGTCGCCGCGCGGGATAGCGCTCGCGGATCTTGCCGACCTCGTCCTCGGCTGTCGCGTGCAGCCGCGCCGCGCTCTCGATCCCGCGCTTCTGATAGAGGGCCCAGGCGATGCGCTTTTTCCAGCGACGATGGTTCCACGCCCAGGGTTGCATCATGCCCCTGACGCTCAGCAGGCGCGGGATGGCCTCGGCGCGGCAATGGCGCGTGAGCGCGGCGCCATAGGGCAGCCACAGCCCATTGTCGTGGACGACGTCCCAGCGCCCGCCCGCCAGCAGGTCGCCGATCGCGCCGGTTGCGATCTTGACCGATCCGCTGGGGTCCATCGCGCGCACGCGCTCGGCGCTGCCGTCGGCCGCCCAGACGGAGACGTCGTGCCCGAGCGCGCTGAGCGCCCCCGCGAGGCGTCCCACCGAATAGGCCGGGCCGCCATGTTCGAGCTGGAAACTGGGGTTCGTCAGGAGCAGCCGGGTCATGCTTTCTGCGACCGGCGCTTGTCCTCGGTAAACAGCTGGATGTCCAGGTAACGCTCCATGAACTTCACCATGATGAAGCCGACGATCAGCGACGCGTAGAAGGTCGAAAAGAGGCTGCTGGCGTTGGCCAGCGGCTGGATCAGCGCGACGAGCCCCGACATCAGCGGGATCGCCTCGCTCATGCGCCCGTCGGCCAACGCGCGAAAGGCGCGGAGGTCGAGATAGCGGATGAACATGCCCATCAGAAAAGAGAAGAAGATCACGCCGAACATCGCGAAATTGGCGTAATATTCGAAGAAGGGCCCGATGCCGAAGGTCGTTTCCTCGCTCGCCTGATAGCCCGTATGTTCGCGCACGAACGCCGAGCCGCCGCGCACCGGCTTGTTCGTCCAGATCGCGCGCGGCACGAAAGCGAAGAGCCCGGCGAGCAGTGTCCCGCCATCCTCATAGGTGTCGGGCTGCGCCTCGAACTTCTCGATCGCCATGCCGGTGAAGATGCTCTGGTCGAGGCGCGAATCGAGCACATAGAGCTGTTTCTGATCGTCGCTCGACAGCGGGCCGAACTGGCTGATCGCGTTGACGAGCCCATCGACGCGCTCCGAGAAGGTCGAGGTCGGTTCCCACACCACGTCGCGGAACTGGCCGCGGACGAGCAGGTAATTGGTCGAAAGGAACAGGAAGACATAGCCCGAAAGTACGATCGCCCCGACGATCCGGCCGATACCGAAGCGCCGTCCGACGATCGCCAGCCAGAAACAGGCGATGATGATGATCGCCGACAGCGCGTCGGCGAGGATCGCGTTGCCGAGCAGGTTGGCGACGGGGATGGTGATCGCGATGGTGGCGATCTGCCACATCTGCATCCCTTCCTTCAGCCACACGCGCCGCAGGATCGACAGGCACAGCCCGATGACCAGCAGATTCTTGCCGCTGACGATCACCGCGCCGACGGTCGGGATCTGCGCGATCGACGGGACGAAGGTGATGCCGAAAAAGAAGACGAGCCCGATCAGCAGCACGATCTTCTGGGCAAGCCGGAGAAATTCGACCGGCACGCGCTGCATGTCGAACTCGACCTTGCGATAATCGCTCAAATAGCTGGTTAGCCATATGCCCAGCGCCATCATGACGAAGCCTATGGTCGATGCCTGCAGCCCCTTCGCCACCGAATCGCGCGTATAGCCGATAGCGTTGAGATAGGGGTCGTACTGGTGGAAATAGCCGGGGATCAGGTGGACCCCCGCGGCGATATGCATGACCGCGAGCGCGAACATCATCGCCATCGGAAAGCCGAGCGTGCCCTTCGGCGAGCGGATTGTGTGCACCAGCACGGCGACCATGGCGAGGGCGCCGACCACCAGCCAGAACAAGATCGTGGATTCTGCGGTTTCGAAAAGCATGCGCGGTCCTATTGCCCTGCCAAACGCGGGCTGTCGAGCGCCGCGTCCGGTATCGCGCGTCGCTGTGCGGCGCTGGCCGGAAATCGCGCGCCGTTCATCGCGCCACGCCTTCGCTGCGCGTGCCGAGGAAGATACGTCGCGTGGGCGCGAACTGCTCGAAAAGCCGGTGCAGCGCGAACCCCGCCACGACCGCGACTACCACGATCACCGGCCAGCTCGTCACCGATTGGAGCAGGGTGAAGAGCAGGAGATGCGTGTACATGATCGTCAGCGACGCGCGCCCGATTGCGGCGACGCCGGGCACCCGCAGCGCCGACACGCAGCAGGTGACGAAGATCGCCGCAGCGGCGGCGATGATCGACGCCGGGAACGGCCCGTAACGTAGATATTTATACTCGACCCGCCCGATATGCGGTGCCAGCAGGAAAAAGGCTGCGGCCGCCAGCGCTATCAGGAAGGCCGTCTTCCAGTTCGCGCCCAGCGAACGGTGGAGGCCGACATGATAGCCCGCCGCGGCGAAGGGCAGGGCCATGGCGACGGTCAGCAGGCCATAGGGGTTGTAGGCGACGGCATCGCCGAACAGGAACGCGCCGCCGACCATGGCAGCCAGCGCGACCGCCTGCCATGGGGCCGGCATCCGGACGAGGAGATTGAGCAGCAGCAGCGCGGCGAGCAGCGCGGTCGGGAACCAGAAGGTCCCGAACGCCCCGACGAGCAGATTGCCGCCGAGCAGGAAATGCAGCGGGCCTGGGATGACGAGACCCATGCCGAAAGCCAGATTCGCCATAAAGAGGCACGAGGTCACGAACAGGCCGAAGGCCACGTAGGGGAGCAGCATCGACCGCGCCTTGGCCAGTGCGCGTTCGCGCCCCGCGAAGGGTTTGAAAGTGACGCCCGACAGGAAGAAGAAGAGCGGCATGTGAAAGATCAGGATATCGAGGACGAGCCGGTCGACGATGCTGACATGGCCGATGACGACGAGAATGATGCCATAGCCCTTGGCGCGGTCGACCCACGCGGCGCGCGGCGGCGCTGGTGTGTTTTCCCCTGTCGCCGCGCCTTCCGTCATCGTCGCCCCAAACCCGCGCCCGCGATCACCGCCCGCATTGCGCGTTCGATCTCCTTAGCAAAAAAACCATATTCATAGATATCGAGCGCATCGCGCGGCGGCGCAGTGGCGGCCAGCGTCGCTTCGACCCCCGCGGCGACGGCGGCGCGGTCGCCGGGATCGACGAGTAGGCCCAGCTTCCCGTCGAGCAGCGCGTCGCGCCCGCCGTCCAGCGTGCTGCCCATCACGGGAACCCCGCACGCCAGCGATTCGAGGAAGACGATGCCGAAACCCTCGCCGCGACTGGGCATCGCGAAGGCGTCGGCGAGGCGATAATGGTCGAGCTTTTCGGCGCGGTCGATGAAGCCTGCAAAAATCACGGTGTCGGCGACCCCCAGCTGCCTGGCGAGGTCGATCAGCCGCTGTTTGTCGGGGCCCTCGCCGGCCACGAGATAGCGCAGGTCGGGCTGGCTTTGCTTGAGATCGGCCATCGCCTGGATCATCTCGTCTACGCCCTTGTGGCGATCCCAGCCCGGCAGGCGCGCGAGCGTCATCACCGTCCGCTTGCCCGCCAGCCCATAGCGCTCGACCAGATAGTCGGGTTTGGGTCCGGGCGTGAAATCCGCCAGCTCGACGCAATTGTGGACGATGTGCATCGGCACGTCGGCCAGCCAGCTGCGCATCCGGTCCTGTGTCGTCCGGCTGACGGGCCAGATCTCGGTCACCCGCTCGGCGGCCTCGAGGCGCGAAGCATTGGGCTTGTCCCACACCTCGATCCCGTGCGCGGGCAGGACCACCGGGATCGACAGCCGCTGCGCGATGCCGATGACCAGCGGCACGAGGTTGATGTGCCCGACGAAGATCAGGTCGGGGCGCCAGACCAGGCAATGGGCCAGTGCCTTGGTCCCGAACACCGCCTTGTCCATCGCCGCAACGCCGACCTGTCCGCGGCAGACGATCCGCATATCGGCGCCGATCCCGCGCAAGGCATCGGCGACGTTGCGGTTATACTGCGCGATCCCGCTCGCGGCCTGAAAATCCTCGTTGAGAAGCAGGAGGATTTTCATCGCCCGGCCAGCTTCCCGATCTCGGCGAGCAAGCTCACCGCGCGATCGTCGAAATGGGCGTGGATGTCGAGGACTCGCTGCCGCGCCGCGATGCGGACGCCATCGGCTTCGGCCACCGGCATCGCCAGCAGCGCCTGCGCCTTCACGAGCATTTCGTCGGGGTCGGCGAAGTAGAAGGCGTCGCGGCCTTCGACGAAGAATTCGCGATGCTCGGGGCTGTCGGGGGCGAGCGATATGCCGCCGACCGCGGGCACCTCGAAGGTGCGCAGGTTGTGCGAGCCTTCGTTGTGCGGACGGAACATGTTGAGCTGGAAACGGTAGCGCCGCAGGATGCGCAGCATGGCGATGTCGCGCTCGACCGGATAGATGCCGAGCATGGGGCCCTGCTTCACGAATTTCTCCCACCCCCAGCCATAGACGTCCATCGCGACGCCGTTTTCGGTCAGCAGGCGGATCGCGGCGGCGCGTTCCTCGTCGGGATTGGCGTTGAAACAGCCGCGCAGCACCTCGGCCTCGGTTGCGAGCTCGGTGTAGAGATCGTCCTCGACCGCATGGCCGAAGGGGATCACGGCGACGCCCAGGCCCGGATAGGCCTCGGCCAGTTCGCGCGCGATCGGGCCGCTGTAGGTCGCATAGAGGTCATAGGCCGAAATGCTGTCGCGCACATTGGCATTGCCGGCGCCCGCGAGGAAAAAGCGGAAGGGGTGGTCGGAGCAATAATTGACCAGCTTCACCCCGCGCGCCGCGATCTGGCGGAGCAGGGCAGGGGTGTAATCGACCCCCTTGAAGACGATCAGCACGTCGGGCCTGGCCGCGTCGACCGCTGCCAGCAGCTGCTGCGCAGCCTCCGAACCCAGCGCGCGCCGGATGCGCCGCACGATGCGGCCGACCAGCGACACCGGCGCCTCGCCGACATCATAGGTGACGACGTCGGCGCCAGCCTTGACCATCCCGCGATAATAGCAATCAGGGACGGCCCAGTAATTGCCGCTGACGGGGGTCAATATCTTCATCGCCCGTGCCCGGCGCTTGCCGTCATGCGCTGCAGGACCGGGCGGAACTGTTCCTCATAGGCCCAGTCGGCGAGCATGCGCTGGCGTGCGCTCTCGCCCATCGCGCGCACCGCGTCGCGGTCGGCGCCCAGACGGCGGAAAGCCTCGGCGATCGACGCGGCGTCGGTGGGGTCGCAGGCGACCGCGAAGCCCGGCTCGACGAACATCTGGTGCCAGTCCGGTCCGGGACCGACGATCAGCGCCTGCCCCTGGCCGATCGCATCGAAGGTCTTGTTCGACGCCCCCGCCATATGGCGCAGGTTCACGTCTCTCGCGTCCTGCGGCAGTGCGGCGAAGGTCGCGTCATAGTCGCGCAGCGCCAGCAGCAGGTCGTGATAGGCCATCGCGTCGCGGATTTTCAGCCGCTTTGCACAGCCTCGATCGGCGGCATGCGCCCGGAGCCGGTCGTTGTGGCCGCGCGACGACACCGTCTCGTATCCGATCAGCGTCAACTCGATATTGGGTACGGCAGCGAGCGCGTCGATCAGCGCCAGCGGGACGCGCTGGATATTGATCGATCCGGCATAGACCACGCGTACCGGACCATCCGCGACGGCGGTGCGTGGCGGGCCGACTTCGTCACGGCACGGCGTGTTCCAGGCGGTGATCGGCGCCTCGGCCAGCCCGGCCTCGGACGCAAGCAGCGCGGCGCGGTCGCTGTTCGGCAGCACCGCCGCCGCGGCACGGCGCGCCATTGCGTTGCGCGCCTTCCACTCCATCCGCGTGCGCAGCGATGTGCCGCGATCGGGCGAATCATGCTCGTGATAGACGATGCCGCCGCGGTGCAGCGCGCGCAGGGGCGCGCAGGTGAGCGCCGCCGTCGCGTCGGCGATATAGAGCCAGTCGGGTTTCGATTCGCGGACCAGCGCGAGTGCGCGCGCCGCGAAGCGCACCGGCGTCAGCCTGCCGAACGGGACCCAGTCGCAGCTGCCCGCCAGGTCGCCCGCGACCGCCAGCGGATCGCCGCCGCCGAACGCCACCCCCAGGTAACGCACCTCGTGCCCCGCGGCGCGCCACAAGCGCCCCGCGCGCATCGCGGCGGGAAAGCCTCCCGGATTGGCATATTGAATATAGAGGATCTTCATGACCCTAGACGGCGATCCCGTAGACATCGACGGGGGCCGCGCCTTTGAGGCGATCCGCGACGAAGGCCTCGTCGCGGATATAGAGGCTGTTGTTCGCCGAATGCACCGGCGCCTGCGCCAGGCGCCGCGTGAAGGGGTCGTAGTGCCGCTGCACGAAACCATGGCCCGCCAGCATGTCGGCGATATCCTGCGTTACCGTCTCGACCTCGACCGCCTTGAGCTCGGGTGATGCAAGCGTCTTCTGCGCGCCGGCGACGACCGCGGGCTCGTGCCCCTCGACGTCGATCTTGATCAACAGCGGCACGCGCCCCGCCAGCACCGTGTCGAGCGTCGTGCCATGGACGCGCACCGCGCCCGGCGTGTCGGCGTCGGCGACATGGTTGATCGTGTCCATGCCGCTGGTGAACCACAATTCCTGCTCGCGGTCGCCGAGCGCGCTGGTGTGCACCGCGACGCGCGGCGCCACATCGTTCGCCGCGATATTGCGCTCGAGCGTCGCGACGGTGTTCGTATCGGGCTCGAAAGCGATCACCTCGGCCCCCGCGACCTTCGCCGCCAGGATGGTGAAGCTGCCGATATTGGCGCCGATGTCGACGAACAGGTCGCCCGCGCGCAGCATGTGCAGCACGAAACCCATGTCGGCGAACTCGTGCAGCCCGAAATAGACATTGCCCGTTGCGCCGGTCATTCCGCGCTCGACCACCAGCCGGCTGCCGCCGACCCAGTCATGGACACGGGCGCCGCCGACCAGCCGTGCGCTCAGCTGCCAGCGTGCGATCCGCGCCAGCGTGCGCAGCCGCTGCCGCTCGCCGATCGGGTGCGCCATCGCATAGCGGACGAGCCGCGCCGGCGAGAAGCCGCCCATCAGGCGACCGGCTGCAGAAGGACTTGCCGGAACTCGGCCTGGAACGACGTCGAGCCGAAGCCCGCGGCGGCGGTCAGGCTGACCCAATAGTTGCGGCACGGTCCGGCGATCGTGAAATCGGCGGCCGAGGGCGCGGCGTCGCGCGCGAATTTTACGCTCGCGAGGACGCCGGTGCCGCCCTTTTCGGCGCAGGCGATCGTCCATACCGCCGACGCGTCGTCGTTGCTGGTGACGAGCCGACCCTGCGCGCTCAGCCGGTAGGTGCCGGGCGTCAGCTGGATGAGCTGGCGCGCGACGACGTTCGGGCGTTCCTCGTCCGACACGACGATCAGGCGATTGCCCTTCGCGCCCTTTTCGATGTCCGAGCCGTAGGCCGATTCGCGGATCAGGTGCCAGTCGATCGGGGGGAAGGGGCCTTCCTCCTCGAAACGGGCGTTGTGCATCAGCTGGCGGTCGCCATCGGCCTTGCTGTCGATCGCGCGGGCATAGTTACGCGCGGCATCAAAGTCCTGCTGGTTCACCATCATCCCGATCAGCGTCTGGTCGAGTTCGGCATAGCTCGGCGGCAAATCCTTGCGGATCGGCAGGATAACCTGCGCCAGCGGCGCCGCCTTCTGCTTCGATCCGATATAATAGCCGAGGAAATTGGGCAGCCAGTCGGGGTTGGCGCGGAAGAGGCGGATGAACTGCGGGCGCATGTCGGGCTCGGACATCGCTTGGCCCAGGATCGGGAACAGCAGGGCCTGGCTGCGCCGCGAGCTGCGCAGCGACGCGTCGACGTCGGTCATCGCCAGGTCGATCCGCCCGCGCTTCACCGCATCCTCGATCAGCCACAGATTGGCGACATGGTCGCGGCGCGTCAGATAGGTCGCGGCCATGATAGCGGGCTTCACCGGCTTGCCGCGGCGCGCATTGTCGAGCCCGATCATGCGATAGGCCGACGCGATCGTCGCATTGCCATCCAGCGCCTCGCGCGCCAGCACCGCCGCCGCGCCGATCTGGCGCTTGTCGCCGGTCACATAGACCAGATCGTTCGCGACCTGCGCCTTGGCGCTGGCGTTGAAGGGGTTCAGCGACACCGCGCGCGCGGGATTGTACACTGCCATGACCGTCGACGCCGAGAAGAGCGTGACGAGCAGCCACAACAGGAACATCGCGGCGGCGTAGATCAGGAGCCCGCGGGCCGGGAGCCGCGGCCCTTGCCGCGTCCCCGCCCTGCCGATCGTCCTGCCTCCGACTGCGGCCTTACTCGCCCGGCTGCGCGTCGGCATAGCCATAGCCATATTCATATCCATAGCCGTAATAGGCGCGCTTCTCGTCGAACTTGGTCAGCACGACGCCGAGCAATGTCGCCCCGGCGCCGCGCAGGCGCGCGAGCGAGTAGCGGATCGCGTTGGTGCGCGCACCCTCGGCCTCGACGCAATAAACGACGCCTTCGACCTTGCTCGCGAGCAGCGGCGAGTCGGCGAGACCGAGCACCGGCGGCGCGTCGAGCACGACGTGCTGGAAATGCTGCGACAGCGCGGCGATCAGGTCGACGATGCGGTCGCTCGACAGCAGTTCGGCAGCGTTCGGCGGCATCGGGCCCGCGGTGATGAAGGGCAGCTGGTCCGACTCGTCGCGGCGGATCATCGACATGATGTCGTTGTTGCCCGACAGGAAGTTGCTGGTCCCCGCGCCGTTGGCGACGCCCGCCAGGCGGTGCACCGAAGGCGAGCGAAGGTCGCAATCGACGACGATCGCGGTGCGCCCGATGCGGTGGAGCGACAGCGCCAGCGCATAGGAGGAGGTCGACTTGCCTTCGCCCTTGCGCGTCGAGGTGCACATGAGCGAGCGCGGGACGCCCTGGGTGGTCGAGAAGCGCAGCGCGGTCTGGACCGACAGATAGGCTTCGGACTGCGACGACTTGCGGTCGCGCACCTCCTCGATCGCCAGTTCGTTGTCGGTGTCGGGAATGACGCCGAGCAGCGGCAGGTCGGTGACCTCCTGCGCCTCCGCCGGGTCGCGGACCGTGGTGTCGATCTGCGCCAGGATGACGGTGAGCAAGGCGGCGAGCGCCAGGCCGATCAAGAGGGCGGTGAACATATTGTTCATCAGCTTCGGACTCGACGGGCCGCCGGGGCGCAGCGCGCGATCGACGATCGCGACGTTGTTGGTGCCGACGCCGCCGGCGATGCCGACTTCCTTGTAGCGCTGGAGCAGGCCGTCATAGAGTTCGCGGTTGGTATCGACCTCGCGCTGCAGGATGCCGTACTGGACGCTGCGGCGGCGTTCGTCGACCAGGTTGGTCCGGGTGCCGCCGACGCGCGACCGCAGTTCCTGCTCGCGCGACAGCGCGGCGTTATAGGCGGCACGCGCGGCGGCGACGCTCGACCCGCCGACCTGGTTCTGCTCGGTGGCGATCGCGCGGTCGATTTCCTTGATCTGGCGATCGAGCGCCTGCGCCGGCGGATAGTCGGGCTGGAAGATGACCATCAGCTTGGCATATTCGGCCTGTAGGTCCGACTTGCGCTGGCGCAGGTTGGACACGCTCGGGCTGCCGCTGGCGGTGGCCGATGCCTGGCCGGTGGCGGCACCCAGCGCGCTCTCGGCTGCGATGCGTTCGATGGTCGCCTTGTTGAGCGCGTCATTGAGCGCGACGAGGTCGGTCGCGGTGATCGAACGTTCGACGCTCGGTGCCTTGGGATCGCTGCTGTCCGACTGCGCGATGGTGAGGATGCCCTGCCGTTCGGCATAGCTCATCATGTCGCGTTCGGCCTCTTCCATCTTGGCCTTGGTCGAGGCGAGCTGCTCTTCGAGGAAGCGGCGGGCGTAGGACGCCGAATCATAGCGGCGCTCGAGGTTGGCCGAGATGAAATTCTCCGCCCAGCTGTTCGCGATCTTCGCTGAAAGCTCGGGATCGGGGGTCGACACCGAGATATCGACCAGCGCCGACCCGACGACCGGCTTGATCTGGACCGCGCCGCTGAGGCGGCCCGCGACGCTGCGGGTCGCGGCATCGAGTTCGGCCTTCGACATCACGCGCAGCGAGGACGGCGGCGCCTTGCCGCCGAAAGCGGCGAGATAGGCGGGGTCGCGCGCGAGGTTCAGGCTCTTCGCGACGCGCTCGGCCTGCGAACGCGCGCGCAGCAGGTTATATTGGGTCTGGTAGAATTCCTGCTCGACGCGGCCGCCGCGCTCGGGCTCGACGCCGCTCATGTTGCCGAGGACCTTGGACTCGGTGCGCGAAATCTCGATCCGCGCGGTCGCGGTGTAGATACGCTCGGCGAGCATCGTATAGATGGCGCCGGCGACCAGGCAGGCGATGATCGTGCCGATGATCACCCACTTCCAGCGCAGCGCGACGCGCCAATACTGCAGGATCCACGGCATCGCCGTCGCGAAACCGCCGGCCTGCCGACCGGAATCGGCGTCGGCGGTCTGGCTCGCCGGAACGGCCAACATCGGGGACTGTTGAGTTGCGTCGGTCATGGGGCGCGTTCGAACTTCCTGAAAATCTATCGGATGAGAGCGACGAGGGGCGACACCAGCAGCGGGGTCGTCGCCAGAATGTCCTTGAACAGGCGGCGCGCGGGCGAATCGCCGACCACGACGACGTCGTTGGCGAAGACCTCGGGATCGTCGTACACGCCCGTGCGGATCTGTTTCAGATTATAGAGCGCCGCCATCCGCTGGCCGTTGACCGTACGGAAGATCACGACATCGTCGAGCTTCGCGAATTCGGTCGTGCCCTTGGCGAGCGCGACCGCGCGCATCAGCGACATCTTGCCGACCACGGGATAGAGGCCGGGCTGCATCACCTGGCCGTCGACGGTCAGCACCTGGCTGACCGATTCGGTCACATTGACGCTGACGTCGGGGCGGCGGACGAAACGGGTAAGACGAGCTTCGATCGCTTCGGCGAGCTGCGCGGTGGTCTGGTTCGATGCCTGGATCTCGCCGACCAGCGGCAGCTGGATCTTGCCCGAGGCATCGGCCTGCACCTGCTTGCTGAGGTCCGGCACGCCATAGACGTCGACGCTTAGCCGGTCGAACGGGCCGATCAGATAGGGACGCGTCTCCCCGACCAGGTCCGCGCCCGACGGCGCGGGGAGTGCATTGCCTTCGGTGACCTGGAGCGTCGGCGTGCTCGTGAGTTGCGGGGCGCGGCCGCCGCAGCCGGCCAGCAGGCAGGCAGCGGTCAGGCTGGCGATAGCCAAACGAAAGTTCACCGAAACATCTTCCCTTTTTTATGCCCGCTGCCTGCGAGGGACTAGCCCGCCCGCCCGGCAAAGGAAACCGCAAAATCAATCCCGTCGCCCCGTGGCGCTGCCCTAGCGAAACCCCGCGGCACTGCGCTGGCCCTTGCGGCGAGCCGTGGGAATGTCGGGCCGGCGATAGAGCAGCACCGTCGCCAGCGTGGCCATCGCCGCGAGCGCGGGCGTACGCAGCGGATAGTCGGCGAGGCTGGCCGCCGCGAAGATCGCGAGCATCATCAGCGACGCGACGATTCCGACACGGTCGGTCGCCGCCGCCTGCTCGTGCCGCCAGCCGTTTGCCGCGGCCTTCCAGACGATGAAGCCCCAACCGATCAGCAGACCGAGGGCGGGGAGTCCGCCGTCGATCAGCAGTTCGAGATAGTCGTTATGCGCATGGTTCAGATATTGCAGCGACAGGAGGTTCACCGGCTCGGCGATCTTGTACGCCGCCTCGAAACTGCCGAAGCCGCCGCCGAAGGGCGCATAGTGCCAGATCATCGCATTGAGCGTCGGCAGCACCGCCAAACGCAGATCCGCCATCACATCGCCCTGGTCGAGCCGGTCCATGAAACCCGCGCCGAAGACCAGCATCGCGATCGCCCCGGTTATGGTGCCGACGATCGACGCGAGCAGGGTCAAGCGGACGATATTGCCCGCCGAATCGGTGCCGACCGCGGCGCCGCGCATGCGGTAGAGCAACGCGCTGGTCGCGAGGAAGCTCGCGCCGCCGATCGCGAGACCCGCGCGCGAGCCGGTCGCCATGTTCGCCAGCATCACCGCGACGCCGCCGAGCACCCCGAGCAGCGTTGCAGCATGGCTGCCCGCGCGGTCGTTGCGGCCGTGGAGGAACCACAGGAACAGTGGCCAGTAGAGCGCGAGGAACACCGCGTGATGGTTACGGTTGGCGAAGAAACCGACCGCCGCACCGACATTGGTGATGCGGTGGAAATAGGGCGCGCCCTCGCCGCCGAGCAGCTGCAGCACGCCGAACACCGCCGCGACCGCGAGGAAGGCGAGGAGGCGCAGCGGCAGCTGGCGCAGGCTCGAATCCGAGGTGCGGCCGACAAGCAGCACGACCGCCAGCGGCACCAGCATGTCGAGCAGGCTATGGATCGCGCGGCCCGGCGACAGCGCGAGCGGTCGCCAGCCGATCTCGACCCCCGCGGCGGTCATCCGCGTCGCGAGGTCGCCGTGGCCGGGCAGCGCGGACCACAGCCCGGCGGGAAGGGGGATGAGCTGGATGAGCATCCACGCCGCGGTCGCGCCGAGCAGGAGCAGCAGCGGGCGATAGCGGTTATACAGGCGGTCGCGCCGGCTTTCGTCCCACCAGCCGGGCAGGGTGATCGCGATCGCGATGATTGCGAGCGTGCGCACGATCACCAGCCCGACGCCATCGACCCGCGCCGAGCCGCCGAACAACAGGATTGCGATCAGGAAAACCGCCAGAAACCAGCGATCGAACAGAGACTCCCGGGAACGCGACATTCAGACTTCCATTATTATCGTTGCTTGCGGCTTTAGGCAGGAAATGCGGCGAATGCCACCCCCCGGGGGTCAAATCGACCAGTAACGCGGCGCTGTAACGGCTACGTCGCGGCCCGTGTTCCACATGCGCTTGAGGTCGGCAACGAGCCCGCCGGGGCGCAGCATCGCGCCAAGCCCTGCGGAATCGAGCGCGCGGAAGCTGTCGTGGCGCACCGCCCCGACGATGCAGTCATATTCGCCGGCCGCCGGCATCGGTGCCAGATCGAGCCCATATTCGTGGCGCGCTTCGGCGGGATCGGCGTGCGGATCGTGCACCGCGACACGGTGACCGCGGCGGCGGAGCGCCTCGACCAGGTCGATCACCTTGCTGTTGCGCAGGTCGGGGACATTCTCCTTGAAGGTCAGCCCCAGCACCAGGATATCGGCCCCGGCCTTGCCCAGCGCGCGGTCGACTTCGCCCGCCATCCATTCGGCCATGCCGTCGTTGATCGCGCGGCCCGACAGCACGACCTGCGGATCGATGCCCAGTTCCTGCGCGCGGTGGCTGAGATAATAGGGATCGACCCCGATGCAGTGGCCGCCGACCAGGCCCGGCTCGAAGGGCAGGAAATTCCACTTCGTCCGCGCCGCGTCGAGCACGTCCCACACCGAAATGTCGAGCGCCGAGAAGATCTTGGTGACCTCGTTCATGAAGGCGATGTTGATGTCGCGCTGGGCGTTCTCGATCACCTTCGCCGCCTCGGCGGCGCGGATCGAGCGGGCGCGGAACACCCCGCCGCTGGTCACCTTGCCATAGACGGTCGCGAGCAATTCGGTGATGTCGGCATTCTCGCCCGCCAGCACCTTCATGATCTTGTCGACCGTATGCTCGCGGTCGCCCGGGTTGATGCGCTCGGGCGAATAGCCGAGGAAGAAGTCGGTGCCGCGCTTGAGGCCCGACAATTCCTCGATCATCGGCCCGCAGATATCCTCGGTCACGCCGGGATAGACGGTGCTTTCATAGACGATCGTCGGCGTCCTTGCGGGATCGATCAGCGCCGCGACGGTGCGCGTCGCGCTGCGCACGGGCGTCAGGTCCGGGCGGTTGCCGGCGTCGATCGGCGTCGGCACGGTGACGATATAGAGGTCCGCGCCGCGGCACTCGTCGGCGTTGCTGGTCAGCGCCAGCGTCGAGGCCGCGAGCGCCGCGCCATCGACCTCGCCGGTGCGATCGTGGCCGTCCTTCAGCTCGGCGATGCGCGCGGCATTGCTGTCGAGCCCCACGGTCTCGAAATGTTTCGCGAGCTGGACCGCGAGCGGCAGTCCGACATAGCCCAGCCCGACGACGACGATCTTCATATTATGAGATTTCCTTGGGGGAGAGGGCAGGGCTCAGAGCCCATGATAGTCGCGGTACCAAGCAACGAAATTGGGGATGCCGACGTCGATCGGCGTGGTTGGCTCGTAACCGAGGTCGCCCGATATCGCGCTGATGTCGGCATAGGTTTCGGGCACGTCGCCCGGCTGCAGCGGCGCCATTTCCTTGACCGCTTCGCGCCCGCAGGCCTCCTCGATCAGCGAAATCATCCGCGTCAGTTCTTCGGAGCGGTTATTGCCGATATTGTAGAGCCGGTGCGGCGCGACGCTGCCGCCGGCCTTCACTTCGCCATCGTCGGGCGGCGGATTGGCGATGCACGCCGCGACGCCCGACACGATATCGTCGATATAGGTGAAGTCGCGGCGCATCGCCCCGGCGTTGAACACCTGGATCGGCGTGCCGTCGAAAATCGCCTTGGTGAAGATCCACATCGCCATGTCGGGGCGGCCCCACGGGCCATAGACCGTGAAGAAGCGGAGGCCCGTCAGCGGGATGCGATAGAGATGGGCGTAGGTTTCGCTCATCAGCTCGTCGGACTTCTTGGTCGCGGCATAGAGCGACATCGGATGGTCGACGCGGTCCTCCACCCGGAAGGGCAGGGTCTTGTTGCCGCCATAGACCGACGAGGAGGAGGCATAGACCATCGGCACGCCGCGCTCGCGCGCGACTTCGAGCAGGTTGAGATGCCCGACGAGGTTCGACTGGACATAGGCGCGCGGGTTGTCGATCGAATAGCGCACCCCCGCCTGCGCGCCGAGATGCGCGATATCGGCGAATTTCAGATCGGCGAGCGTTTCGTCGAGCGCCTTGGCGTCGGCGAAATCGACCTGGCGGAAGGTGAAGAGGTCGCCGAACTCGTCCGACAGCTTGGCCAGCCGCGCGCGCTTGAGCGCCGGGTCGTAATAATCGTTGACGATATCGATGCCGATCACCGGCCGGCCTTCGCCCATCAGGCGACGGGCGAGGTGGAAACCGATGAAGCCGGCGGCGCCGGTGATGAGCACGGTCAAACCCTGTCTCCTGTTGCCGAGCGCCGCGATAGCCATGCTGGTGCATTGCAACAAGGGCGAAGTTTCATGGGGCTGGGCGAACAGCCGGTTGACTTCGGACGCGCGGCGCGGAAAGGGGAGGCCGCCCCGAAACGACGCGCGGACCGCCTTTCGGCGCCGCTTTCAATATGAGGACCAACTCCTTGTCCGGACAAGAAAAGATCGCCCTCATCACCGGGATTACCGGGCAGGATGGCTCCTATCTGGCGCGCCTGCTGCTCGAAAAGGGCTATGTCGTCCACGGGCTGAAGCGCCGTTCCTCCTCGTTCAACACCGGGCGGATCGAGGATATCTACCAAGACCCGCATGTCGAAAATGCGCGGCTGCACCTTCATTATGGCGACCTCACCGACAGCACCAACCTGATCCGCATCGTGCAGGAAACGCGCCCGACCGAAATCTACAACCTCGCGGCGCAGAGCCATGTGCAGGTGAGCTTCGAGACCCCCGAATATACCGCGAACAGCGACGCGATCGGCACGCTGCGCCTGTTGGAAGCCATCCGCATCCTCGGCATGGAGAAGACGTGCCGCTTCTATCAGGCCTCGACGTCGGAGCTCTACGGCCTCGTGCAGGAAGTGCCGCAGCGCGAGAGCACGCCCTTCTATCCGCGCAGCCCGTACGCGGCAGCGAAGCTCTATGCCTATTGGATCGTGGTCAATTACCGCGAAGCCTATGGCATGCACGCCTCGAACGGCATCCTCTTCAACCATGAGAGCCCGCTGCGCGGCGAGACGTTCGTGACGCGCAAGATCACCCGCGCCGCCGCCGCGATCAGCCTGGGGCAGCAGGACCGGCTCTATCTCGGCAACCTCGACGCCAAGCGCGACTGGGGCCACGCCGCCGAATATGTCCGCGGCATGTGGATGATGATGCAGCAGGACGAGCCCGACGATTATGTCCTCGCGACCGGCGAAACCACGCCGGTGCGCGACTTCGTCGAATGGGCGTTCGAAGATGTCGGCATCGCGCTCGAGTGGAAGGGCGAGGGCGTCGACGAGAAGGGCTATTGCAAGGCGTCGGGCAAATGCCTCGTCGAGGTCGACCCGCGCTATTTCCGTCCGACCGAGGTCGACCTGTTGATCGGCGACGCTTCGAAGGCGCATCAGAAGCTCGGCTGGCGCCACGAGACGCCGGTGCGCGAGCTCTGCCGCGAAATGGTCGCCGCCGACCTCGCCGCCTACAAGGCCGGCACGACCCCCGCGCATGGCTGAGGCTTTTTCGCTCGCGGGCAAGCGCGTCTGGGTCGCGGGACACCGCGGGATGGTCGGCAGCGCGCTCGTGCGCCGGCTCGCCGACGAGAATTGCGAGGTGCTGACCGCGGGACGCGACACGCTCGACCTGCTCGACCAGGCGGCGGTGCGCGAATGGACCGCGCGCGAAAAGCCCGATGCGGTGTTCCTCGCCGCGGCCAAGGTCGGTGGCATCCTCGCCAACGACAGTTTTCCGGCCGATTTCCTCTACCAGAATCTCGCGATCGAGACGAATATCGTCGATGCCGCGCACCGGGCCGACGTGGCGAAACTCTGCTTTCTCGGCTCGTCGTGCATCTATCCCAAGTTCGCCGAGCAGCCGATCGTCGAAGAGGCGTTGCTCACCGGCCCGCTCGAGCCCACCAACGAATGGTATGCGATCGCCAAGATCGCGGGGATCAAGCTCGCGCAAAGCTATCGCCGCCAATATGGCGCCGACTATATCTCGGCAATGCCGACCAACCTCTACGGCCCCGGCGACAATTTCGATCTCAATTCGAGCCATGTCCTCCCCGCGCTGATCCGCAAGGCGCACGAAGCCAAGGCCTCCGGCGCGAAGACGATGATGCTCTGGGGCAGCGGTACGCCGATGCGCGAATTTCTCCACGTCGACGACTGCGCCGACGCCTGTGTTTTCCTGATGAAGGCCTATTCGGACGCGGGTCATGTCAACGTCGGGTCGGGCAGCGACATTGCGATCGCCGATCTCGCACGGATGGTGATCGACGTGGTCGGCGCCGATGTCGCGATCGAGCTCGACACCAGCAAACCCGACGGCACCCCGCGCAAGCTAATGTCGAACGCCAAGCTCGCCGCGATGGGCTGGGCGCCGAAGATCGATCTGCGCGAAGGCGTCGCCGCGACGTACGACTGGTTCCTCGCGCACCACGCCTGACGCGCGCTTGCAATCGCCCGAAGCAGGATCGACAAAGGCGCTTATGGATATCGCCTTCGACAACAGCTTCCACCGCGACATGGAGGGCTTCTACGCGCCCGCCGAAGCCGCGACGCCCTCGGCGCCGAAGCTGCTCGCCTTCAACCACAAGCTCGCCGCGAAGCTCGGCCTCGACACTGCGGGCACCGACGACGCAACGCTGGCCCGGCTCTTCTCGGGCGAAGCGCTGCCGACCGGCGCAAACCCGCTCGCCTTCGCTTACGCGGGGCACCAGTTCGGCCATTTCTCGTCGCAGCTCGGCGACGGCCGTGCGCTGCTGCTCGGCGAGATCGTCGCGCCCGATGGCAAGCGCTTCGACGTCCAGCTCAAGGGATCGGGCCCGACGCCCTTCTCGCGCAATGGCGACGGCAAGGCTGCGATCGGCCCGGTGCTCCGCGAATATCTGGTCTCCGAAGCGATGGCGGCGATGGGCGTGCCGACGACGCGCTCGCTCGCCGCGGTCGCGACCGGCGACCGTGTCCAGCGCGAACGCGCGCATCCCGGCGCAGTGCTCACGCGCATCGCGGCGAGCCATATCCGCGTCGGCACCTTCCAGTTTTTCGCCGCGCATTTCGGCGTCGAGCATGTGATCCAGCTGTCGGACTATACCATTCGGCGTCATTTCCCCGACTTCGCCGCCGCCTCGAACCCGCATCTCGCGCTGCTCGACCGCGTGATCGGGCTGCAATGCGACCTCGTCGCGCACTGGCTCGGCGTGGGGTTCATCCACGGGGTGATGAACACCGACAATGTCGCGATCAGCGGCGAGACGATCGATTACGGCCCCTGCGCCTTTATGGACCGCTTCTCGGCGTCGACCGTGTTCAGCTCGATCGACGCCAACGGCCGCTATGCCTATGGCCGCCAGCCGCAAATCCTGCACTGGAACATGGCGCGCTTCGCCGAGGCCCTGCTTCCCGCGATCCACGCGGTCGACCCGGCCGACGTCGAAGCCGCCAAGGCGCTCGTCGACGCGATCCCCGACCGTTTCCGCAGCCACTGGTTCGCGCGGATGCGCGCCAAGCTCGGCCTCGCGAGCGCGCATGAGAGCGACGCGGCGCTGATCGACACCTTGTTCGGCGAACTCGAAACGCATGGTGTCGATTTCACCGGCTTCTTCCGCGCGCTCGCGCAGTTGCTCCGCGGCGAAGCCGATGCGCTGCAGGCGCTGCTCGCCGAGCCCGAGGCGCTGTCGCCGTGGATCGCGAACTGGTGGGCACAGCTGGAACGCGAGGACATCCATCCCGTCGAACGCGCAGCGACGATGGACCGCGTCAACCCGCGCTACATCCCGCGCAATCACATGGTCGAGGCGGCGCTCGCTGCCGCCGAGGCGGGCGACCTCGCGCCATTCGAGGCGCTGCTCGAGGTCGTCCGCAATCCCTATGTCGAGCGTGCCGAATGGGCGGATTATTCAGGCCCCGACCCCGACGCCGCGGCGCCCTATGTCACTTATTGCGGCACTTGAGGCGCGTTACGGGCTTAAGCGCGTTGCAGCGTCTTGGCTTTGCGGCTACCGAGCGGGCACCGAATGATCCGACCGATTCCGCCGCATCCTGACCATCAGAACGGAATGAGCTCACCCCTATGAAAGCCTTGATTCTCTGCGGCGGTCGCGGGACCCGCCTCCGCGAAGTGTCCGAAACCTTGCCCAAGCCGATGGTGCCGATCGGCGGCAAGCCGATCGTCTGGCACATCATGAAAATCTATGCCGCGCACGGCATCACCGACTTCGTCCTGCTGCTGGGTTACAAGGGCGATATCATCCGCGACTTCTTCCTCAACTATGCGAACCAGTCGTCGGACGTCACCGTCGACCTGTCGAAGCGCGGCGAGGACCGGCTGCAGTTCCACAAGCACCAGACCGAGGATTGGAAGGTCACGCTCGCCGAAACCGGCGAGGATGCGATGACCGGCGCGCGCATCCGCCGGGGCGCGCGCTATCTCGACGGGGTCGAGCATTTCTGCGCGACCTATGGCGACGGCGTCGGCGATGTCGACATCACCGCGCTCGTCGATTTCCACAAGGGCCATGGCAAGACCGCGACGCTCACCGGCGTCTATCCCCCGGGGCGCTTCGGCGAACTCGGCACCGAGGGCGGCGTCGTCGCCAGTTTCAACGAAAAGCCGCAGGTGTCGGGCGGGCATATCAACGGCGGCTTCTTCGTCTTCAACCGCAATTTCGTCGACGACTATCTCGACGACCGCGAGGAACTGATCCTCGAACGCGAGCCGATGGAACGCCTGGCCGCGAACCGCGACCTGATGATGTTCGAGCACAACGGCTTCTGGCAGCCGATGGACACGCCGCGCGAATATTCGCTGCTCAACGAGCTGTGGGCCGAAGGGCAGGCGCCCTGGAAGAAGTGGTAAAAGGCGCGATGTTCGGCGACGCCTATCGCGGCAAGACCGTGCTGCTTACCGGCCACACCGGCTTCAAGGGATCGTGGCTGGCCGAATGGCTGCTCACGCTCGGCGCCAATGTCGTCGGTTTTTCGCACAAGGTCGACGACGGCGCGACGCATTTCGCCAGCATTGGCCTCGCCGACCGGCTGACGCATATCGTGGGCGACGTGCGCGACGCCGATGCGGTGAACGACGTCGTGGCAGCTCACAAGCCCGACTATGTCCTGCACCTCGCGGCGCAGGCGCTCGTCCGCTACAGCTACGACAATCCGGTCGAGACGATGGCAACCAACGTCATGGGCACCGTCCATGTCCTCGACGCGCTACGCCGCGCCGGACGGCCCGCGGTCGCCGTCTGCGTCACCTCGGACAAATGCTACGAGAATCGCGAGATCCTGTCGGGGTACCGCGAGGACGACCCGATGGGCGGCCACGACACGTACAGCGCGTCGAAGGGCGCGGCCGAGATCGCGGCGCACAGCTATCGCCGCAGCTTCTTCTCGGCGCCCGACAGCCCGGTCAAGATGGCGACGGTGCGCGCGGGTAACGTCATCGGCGGCGGCGACTGGTCGGTCGATCGCATCGTTCCCGACTGCGTGCGCAGCTTGTCGCAGGGCGAGGCGATCCGCATCCGCAACCCGCGCGCGACGCGCCCTTGGCAGCATGTGCTCGAATCGCTGAGCGGCTATCTCTGGCTCGGCGCCTTGCTCGGCGGCGCGGCGACGACCGCGCGCGTGAAGTCGCCGGCCGACGTGACCGAGGCCTTCAACTTCGGCCCCTGGGTCGAGGCCAATGGATCGGTCGAACGGCTGGTCACCGAATTTCTCAAGCACTGGCCCGGCGAATGGGTCAACGCCGCCGAGGCGGGCGCGGTGCACGAGGCGGGGCTGCTCGGCCTGTCGATCGACAAGGCGTATCACAAGCTCGACTGGGCGCCGACGCTCGACTTCGCGGGCGGGGTCGCGCTGACCGCGGGCTGGTACAAGGCGGTGGTTGCCGATGGCGCCGACCCGCTGGCGCAGACGCGTCACGATATCGCAACCTATGTGGCCGAGGCGCGGGCGAAATCGCTTGCCTGGGCGGCCTGAACCAGACCCAAAGGGGGATATAGATGATCGACGGCGTCCTGATTACACCGCTGCGGCAGATTCCGGACGAGCGCGGCAAGATCATGCACATGCTGCGCGCCGATGCGCCGCATTTCGAGAAATTCGGCGAAATCTATTTCTCCTGCGTCCAGCCCGGCGCGATCAAGGCGTGGCACATCCACAGCGAAATGACGCTGAACTATGCCGTCGTCCACGGCCGCATCAAATTCGTGCTCTACGACGACCGCGAAGGCTCGCCGACGCGCGGCGAACTGCAGGAAATCTTCATGGGCGAGGACAATTACTGCCTCGTCACCGTGCCGCCCTTCGTGTGGAACGGGTTCAAGGGTTATGGCCAGTATCCGGCGATCGTCGCGAATTGCACGACGATCGCGCACCGCGCCGACGAGATCGACCGCATGGACCCGTTCACCGACAAGATCCCGTACAACTGGGACGTGAAGCATGGCTGAAGGCCGCCTGCTGCTCGTCGGCGGCAGCGGATATTTCGGGGCACGGCTGGCGGAGGCGCTGGCGGATGAGAGGGACGTCGCGGTCACGGTGCGGTCGGACACGCCAGCGCGCGCGGCGTGGCTCGCCGAACGCGGCATTGCGTCTTTTGCCTATGACAGCAGCGTCGATGCAGCGCTCCCCGGCGGAGACTTTACGGCCATCGTCAACCTCGCGATGCCCGGCGCGCGCGCTGCAGGACAGGACGCCGACGGTGCCATGGCGCAGGGCCTGACCACAGCCGGTGCGTGCCTCGCCGCGCTTGGCGAGGGCAGGGCGCAGCGGCTGGTCCATTTCTCGACCTTCCACGTCTATGGCGGCAAGGTCGGCTCGCTTTATTCGGAGGATATGGTTCCGGCGCCGCACCATCCCTATGGCCAGGCGCACCGCGCGGTCGAGGAACGGCTGCTCGCCAGCGACGACGCCGACCGCATCGCGATCCTCCGCCCGACCAACATGGTCGGCGCCCCCGCGCACAAGGATCTCGGCGAACAGGCGGGGCTGATCTTCATCGACCTCTGCCGCCAGGTCGCCGAGAAGGGTGCGATGGAACTGCGCAACGACGGGCAGAGCTATCGCGACATATTGCCCTTCGGCGACGCGATCGCGGCGGTCGAGCTGCTGCTGCGCGCCGACAAGGGCTGGGCAAAGCTCTTCAACCTCGGCGCCGGGCACGCGATCACGATGCAGGCGCTCGCCGAGAGCATCGCCGCCGCCGCGCCGCAGCCCGTGCCGATTGCTTACGGCGACGGCACCGACGCCTTCCGCGAGCCGTTCACCGTCGACATCTCGCGCCTCGCCGCGCTCGGCTGGGAGCCCAGCGCCGGAATCGCCGACGAAGCGCGCCGCACCATCGCCGCCTTCTCATGACGGGCCCGCGGCTCCTCGGCATCTCGCTCTCGTGCCATGAACCGGTCAATCGCGCCTTGTTCCGCGAGATCGGGGCGCTCGGCGTTCCCGTCCATCTCGTCGTCCCGCGCCGCCATTTCGTTGGCGGCCAATGGCGCGACACCCCCGACTTCGCGCCCGAGAATTACGAGCTGAGTTTGCTGGAGCTCAACGGCACGAACCAGCGCACCCACACGCTGCAGGGCCTGCAAGCGGTCGTCGACGCCTTCGAGCCCACACATATCTATTGCGACAGCGACCCGGCGAGCCTGATGGTGCAGCAGGCCAAGAAGGTCGCGCCTAATGCCAAGCTCTGGTCACTGACCGCCGAGAATATGCCGCAGAGCTTGGGGGGCGACCTCAAGAAAGCGTTCGAGACGCGCAACCCCGCCGGCGTCGCCTCGGCGCTGGTCAAGGCTTGGCTCCGCCGCGGCGCCAAGCGCAAGGTCGACCGCGTCTTTACACTCAGCGCCGACGGTACCGCCCTCATCCAGGGCATGGGGCTCACCGCGACGCAAGTCCCGCTCGGTTTCGACGCGCGGCTGTTCCAGCCTCTGTCAGCGGACGATCGCGCCGCAGTCCGTGCCGAGCTCGGCCTGACACGTCCGACGATCGCCTATTTCGGCCGCCAGACCCCCGAAAAGGGGATTCACCTGCTCATCGAGGCGCTGGATCGGATTCGCGATAAGGACTGGCAGTTCCTGATCGACGACTTCATCGGCGCCTCGGGCTATACCGCGCAGCTTCAGGCCCAGATCGAACGGCTCGGCCTCGCCGATCGCGTGATCGTCTTCGAATCGAAGCACGAGGACATGGCGCGCTACATGAATGCCGCCGACATCGTCGTGCTGCCGTCGCTCAGCACCCCCAAGTGGAAGGAGCAATATGGCCGTGTCATCCAGGAAGTGATGGCCTGCGGCCGCACGATGGTCGGCAGCCGCTCGGGGGCAATTCCCGAAGTGATGGGCGGGCAGGGGCATCTCTTTAACGAAGGCGACGTCGCGGGCCTCGCGACGCTCCTCGCCGACCTGCTCGACCGAGGCGACTTTGCCGACCCCGCGGCGCGCGCCTATGCGCTCGCCAACCTGTCGGTCGATCGTCAGGCGGCCATCATGGTCGACCTCCTCCGCCGCGAAAGCTGAGCCTGCGGAACCACTTGCCACGGCGCGACGTTGCTTGGCGCAACGGCAGGGGGAAAATTCATTTCAAGCGGACCGCCATCCATCCGTCGCATCGGGGCAGAAACAGGTTGCGCCGCCCGCCGCCGCGGGTCAGAAGCCCTTCATTGGCGGCCACCAGATGCAAGATTCTGAAAACCTTCGCATATTGATCCGCCAGACCGCGGCGGCCGCGCCGTTGCGCCCGATGCTCGCGCTCTCCGCTTCGCTGCTCGGCCTCGCCGCCACGACCGCGCAGGCCCAGGACGCCCCCGCGCCGCCGCCGGTCACCGAAACCGTTGCCGATACCGAGATGGCGAAGCCGACCCCGCCGCCGCCCGACGCCGTCTTTCCCCCGGTCGAACCGATCATCGAGGACGACGAGTTCGATAAGGC
>NZ_LNSB01000010.1 GCF_001468285.1 Sphingopyxis sp. HIX
CCCCTCCACCACCCTGCGGGTGGTCCCCCTCCCCACGGCTACGCCGCAGGGAGGATTAAGATGGCCGGCTCCCCACCCCAAAGCCGCCACCAGCCCCACACCCCCACCCTTGCCGCGTTCCTCTTTTGTCCCTAGTCTGCGGCGATGCTCGCTCCCCTGCCCCTTCCCGCGATCCACGCGAGCCATGTCGGCATCTGGCTCGCCGATGGCGAGGGCCGCGCGCGGCGGGTCGATCGGGGGGCGGCGATCGCGGCGGTGGCCGGGACGCCGCATATCTTCCTCAATGCGCCGCTGACCGGCGACCGGCTGGGGTATCCCGAATTGTCGGGGCTCGACCTGCTTGAGCTTTTCGCTTTCCTCTTTCCTGCGCGTTTCGCGGTGCCGACCCCGGCGGGGCTCGCCGCCGCGCTGGGGCTCGATGCGCCGCAGCGCGAGGACGATGTCGCGGCCTTCCTGCCGCTGGCGGCCGCGGCGATGCTGGCGTGCCTCGACGATCCCGCCTGGCCCGAGCGCGAGGGTGCGTGGCACGGCATGCAGGCGCTGGCGCGGCAGCGCTGGCCGTGGGCGCCGCTCGTGCAGCCGCGCCTCTCCGCCCCCGACAAGGACGAGCGCTGGCTGTTCACGCGCCTGCCCGACTGGGAGGAAGCGCCCCCACGCCCACAACCGCGGCAGGTGACGCTGAACGCCGACGACGTCAGCGCACGGCTCGACCGGCTGACCGGCGACGGCGCCGAGCGCCGCGCGGGCCAGCAGGATTATGCCCGCGCCGCCGCCGGAATCTTCGCCGCGCGCGAGCGCAAGGATGCGCCGCAGATGCTCGTCGCCGAGGCGGGCACGGGGATCGGCAAGACATTGGGCTATCTCGCCCCCGCCAAACAGTGGATCGACCAGTCGGCGGGCGCCGTGTGCATCTCGACCTTCACCAAGGCGCTGCAGCGGCAGCTCGCGCGCGAGACCGAGCGGCTCTACCCCGACGCGGCGACGCACCGCGAGAAGGTGGTGGTGCGCAAGGGGCGCGAAAACTACCTCTGCCTGCTCAACCTCGAGGATGCGCTGCAGGGCGGTTTTTCTGGGCGCGCCGCGGTGCTCGCGCAGCTGGTCGCGCGCTGGGCGGCCTATAGCCGCGACGGCGACATGGTGGGGGGCGACCTGCCCGGCTGGCTGCCCGCGCTGTTCCGCCGCAACGGCACGACCGCGCTCACCGACCGGCGCGGCGAGTGCATATATGCCGGCTGCCCGCATTTCCGCAAATGCTTCATCGAGCGCTCGGCGCGCGCCGCCGGGCAGGCCGACATCGTCATCGCCAACCATGCGCTGACGATGGTGCAGGCGGCGCGCCCGCGCGACGGCGGCGCGCCCGCGACGCGGCTGATCTTCGACGAGGGCCATCATCTGTGGGACGCCGCCGACTCCATGTTCGCCGCGGCGCTGACCGGGCAGGAAGCGATCGAAATCCGCCGCTGGGTGCTGGGGCCCGAGGGCAAGTCGCGCGGGCGGCGGCGCGGGCTGGCCGCACGGCTGGCGGACGTCGCGAGCTATGACGAGGCAGGCGACAAGGCGATCCAGGCGGCGATCGCCGCGGCGGGCGAATTGCCGGGCGACGGCTGGCTCGGGCGGCTCGCCGAGAATGCGCCCTGGGGAGCGGTCGAGCGGCTGCTGGCGGCGGTGCGCGGGCAGGTCTATGCGCGCGGTATCGACGCCAAGGGCGACAGCGGCTACGGGCTCGAGACCGAACTCGCCGATCCCGACGCCGAGCTGGTCGATGCCGCGGCGAGCGCGAGCGACGCGGTCGAGGCGCTGCTGCGTCCGCTGATGGCGCTCGGCAAGCGCCTCGACGCCTTGATCGAGGACCCGCCCGACTGGCTCGACGGCCAGGCGCGCGCGCGCGTCGACGGCGCGCGGCACAGCCTGGGCAACCGCATCGACACGCTCGGCCCCTGGCTGTCGCTGCTCGGGCGCGTCGGCGGGCCCGCCGATCTCGATTTCGTCGACTGGCTCGCGGTGAACCGCATCGACGGGCGCGAGATCGATGCCGGGCTGCATCGTCACTGGCTCGATCCCGCCAAGCCGATCGCCGACATCGTCTATCGCCCCGCGCATGGCGTGCTGGTGACCTCGGCAACCTTGCGCGGGTCGAACGACTGGCACGACGCCGATATCCGCACCGGCGCACGGCACATGGACGGCGGGGTGCAGCATTTCGCGGTGCCCAGCCCCTTCGACTATGCGCGCCAGTCTGAGGTCATCATCGTCACCGACATCGCGCGCGGCGACCTGCCAGCGCTGGCGGGCGCGTATAGCCGGCTGATCGAGGCGTCGGGCGGCGGCGGGCTGGGGCTGTTCAGCGCGATCCGGCGGCTGCGCATCGTCCATGCGCGCATCGCCGACCGGCTGGCGCGCGCGGGGCTGCCGCTGTTCGCGCAGCATGTCGACCCGCTCGATACCGGGACGCTCGTCGATATCTTCCGCGCCGACCCGCACGCTTCGCTGCTCGGCACCGATGCCCTGCGCGACGGCGTCGACGTCCCCGGCGATTCGCTGCGGCTGGTGGTGATGGAGGGGGTGCCCTGGCCGCGGCCGACGATCCTCCATGCCGCGCGGCGCGCGGCGCAGGGCGGCGCGCGCTACGACGATATGGTGATCCGCGGGCGTATCGCGCAGGCCTTCGGCCGGTTGATCCGCCGCAGCGACGATTATGGGCAGTTCGTGATGCTGTCGCCGAGCTTCCCTTCAAGGCTGCTGTCGGCCTTCCCGCCCGGCACCCCGATCCGCCGCCTGCCGCTCGACGAGGCGGTCAATCATGTCGCCGCGGCGAATGTCGAGCGCAGAAAAAGCGCATATCGCGCCTTTTCACCGTCATAAGATTGCGGCACAAGGCCCGATATCACGGGGAAAAAGCGCGGCGCGCGCGGGGAGAGATTTTGAAGACGCTGACGATCCTGCGCCACGCCAAATCGGGTTGGGACGCCCCCGTCGAACGCGATTTCGACCGTCCGATCAACGCCCGCGGCAAGCGCGGCGCCGACCTGATCGGCCAATATCTCAAACGTCAGGGTTTTCCGGTCGACCGCATCATCGCCTCGCCCGCGGTGCGCGTGACCGAGACGCTCGACATCTTCCAGCCCGCCGCAAACCTCGATGCGCTCGAGCCGCATTGGGACCGGCGCATCTATCTCGCCTCGGCGGCGACCTTGATCGACACGATCCGCGACACCGGGCGCGACGCGCAGCATCTGCTGATCGCGGGGCATAATCCGGGGCTGGAGGACCTGATCCTCGAGCTGGTGCCCGAAAGCGACGGCGATGAACTCCGCGCCGAGGTCGAGAAAAAATTGCCGACGTCGGCGATGGCGCGGCTGGAGATCGACATCGCCGACTGGCACGACCTCGACACCCGGCAGGCGCGGATCGTGAACTTCATCCGCCCGCGCGACCTGGACCCGGCGCTGGGTCCGGCGATGGACTAGGGCTAGACCAGCACCCCGATCGCCTTCGCCAGCCGCTCACGCAGTGCGATGAGCTCGGCGACGGGCACGGCCGATTGGCCCACCGCCGCCGCCGGATCGAGCTCCTCGCGCGTCAGCGGCGCGCGCGGCGCCACCTCTTCCTTGCCGGTCAGCGCCTTGCGCGCGCCCTCGACCGTGAAGCCCTTCACATGGAGCAGCTCGTGGATCTTTTCCGCAAGCGCGACATCCTCGGCGCGGTAATAGCGGCGGCGGCCCGAACGTTGCAGCGGCTTCAGCTCGGGGAAGCGCGTTTCCCAATAGCGCAGCACATGGGTGGGCACGCCGATGCGGTTCGCCAGCTCGCCGATCGCGAGCATGGCGCCGTCGGCCTTGCCGCCGTCATCAACATCCATGCTTTATCCGCCCGCGACGCGGCCGCGCATCGACTGGCTGGCGCGGAAGGTCATCACCCGCCGCGGCAGGATCGGAACCTCGACGCCGGTCTTGGGGTTGCGGCCGATCCGCTGCGCCTTGTCGCGCAGCACGAAGGTGCCGAAGCCCGAAATCTTGACGTTCTGCCCGTCGGCGAGCGCATCGGACATATGGTCGAGGATCGATTCGACGATGCTCGCCGACTCGTTGCGCGACAATCCGATCTGATGGTTGATCCGCGCTGCGATGTCTGCGCGGGTGAGCGTGCCTGCTGCCATCCTAGTCCCTCCCCTGACGAAGCAAATGCCCGATGGGGTCCCGCCGGTCCCCCACCGTCGCGAGTCCCACCGCGCCTATGTAACAAAAGCGAATTAATCCGCCAAACTGAAACGGATGGAGCGAGGAGTTAAAGCGGTGGATGTTGCTCCCCTCCCGCAGGCGGGAGGGGCAGCGAGACTTGGAAACTTGTTTCCTAGTCGCAGCGGGGTGGGCAGTCGCGACGCCGCGTGCTCGCTGCGCTCGCGCCCACCCCTAACCCCTCCCGCCTGCGGGAGGGGAATTTTCAGACGCGCAGGACCGCGGCGCCCCAGGTGAAGCCGCCGCCCATCGCCTCGAGCACGACGAGGTCGCCGCGCTTGATGCGGCCGTCGCGCACCGCGAGGTCGAGCGCCAGCGGCACCGACGCCGCCGAGGTGTTGGCGTGCTGGTCGACGGTGAGCACGACGCGTTCGGCGGGCAGGCCCAGCTTCTTCGCGGTCGCATCGATGATGCGCTTGTTCGCCTGGTGCGGGACGACCCAGTCGATCTGGTCGGCCGACAGCCCGACATCGGCCATCACCTCGCCCAGCACCGAGGCGAGGTTGGTCACCGCGTGGCGGAACACCTCGCGGCCCTGCATGCGGACATGGCCGACGGTGCCGGTGGTCGAGGGGCCGCCGTCGACATAGAGCATGTCGCAATATTGGCCCTCGGCGTGGAGCCGCGTGGCGAGGATGCCCTGGTCGTCGTCGACGTCCTTGGCGGACAGGACGGCCGCGCCCGCGCCATCGCCGAAGAGGACGCAGGTCGTGCGGTCCTCCCAGTCGAGGATGCGGCTGAAGGTCTCGCTGCCGATCACCAGCGCATGCTTCGCGGCGCCGGTGCGCAGCATCGAGTCGGCGACCGACACCGCGTAGAGGAAGCCCGAGCATACCGCCGCGACGTCGAACGCGATGCAGTCGGGTGCGCCGAGGATCGCCTGCACCTTGGTGGCGCTGGCGGGGAAGGTGTTGTCGGGGGTCGCGGTGGCGACGATGATCAGGCCGATGTCGGCGGGCTCGAGCCCTGCGGCGGCAAGCGCCTGCTTCGCGGCATCGGCGCCGAGCGTCGCGGTCGTTTCGTCGGGTTCGGCGATGTGGCGGAAGCGGATGCCGGTGCGCTCGACGATCCATTCGTCGCTGGTGTCGACACGTGTCGCGAGCTCGGCGTTCGAGACGCGCGTGCGCGGCAGCGCCGAGCCGGTGCCCGCGAGAATCGCGCGCAGCGTCATGTCGCAGTGTCCCGGCGGAAATTGGCGAGATCCTCGGTCACCTGACGCGTGATATCCTTTTCGACCAGTTCGGCGCAGACATGGACCGCGTTGGCGACGCCCTTGTCGTTGGCGCTGCCATGGCTCTTGAGCACGACGCCGTTGAGCCCGAGGAACACCGCGCCATTGTGATTGTTGGGATCGAGATGGTGGCGCAGCAGCTCGGTCGCGGGGCGCGAGATCAGGAAGCCGATCTTCGAACGCACCGACGAGGTGAAGGCGCGGCGCAGGACGTCGGTGACGAAGCGCGCGGTGCCCTCGATCGTCTTCAGCGCGATATTGCCCGAAAAACCGTCGTGTACGATCACGTCGACCTCGCCGCGCGACAATTTGTCGCCTTCGATGAAGCCGGTGAACTCCATCGGCAGATGCGTCGCGGCGCGCAGCAGGGCGGCGGCCTCGCGAATCTCGTCGGTGCCCTTGAGTTCCTCGGTGCCGATGTTGAGCAGCGCGACGCGCGGGCGTTCGAGCCCCATGACGGTGCGCGCATAAGCGGCGCCCATCACCGCGAATTGGGTGAGGTTGTTGGCATCGCAGTCGGTATTGGCGCCGAGGTCGAGCATGACGACGTCATTCTCGCCGAGCGAGGGCAGCAGCGCCGCGAGCGCCGGCCGGTCGATCCCCGGCATCGTGCGCAGCGCAAGCTTCGCCATCGCCATCAGCGCGCCGGTGTTGCCCGCCGACAGCGCGCCGCCGGCATCGCCGCGCTTCACCGCGTCGATCGCCAGCCCCATCGAGGTGGTCTTCGCCTTGCGGATGGCCTGACTGGGCTTGTCCTCGCCGGTCACCACGCCATCGGTGTGGATGATGTCCGACGCGGCGCGCAGGTTCGGATGGTTTTCCAGCGCGGCCTTGATCTGCACCTCGTCGCCGACGAGGAGGAAACGCAGGCCGTCGTGCTGGTGACGCGCCATCGCGGCGCCGGCGAGCATCACGCGCACGCCGACGTCACCGCCCATCGCATCGATCGCGATTCGCGGTGTGAGGCTCATCCGAACGCTTTCCGGTTAGGGCTTAGGCGCCGACCGAGACGACTTCGCGGCCGTTGTAATGGCCACAAGCGTTGCAGAGGTTGTGCGGGCGCTTGAGCTCGCCGCAGTTCGGGCATTCCTGATAGGCTTCGACCTTCAGGCTGTCGTGGCTGCGACGCATGCCGCGCTTCGAGGGCGAGGTTTTTCGCTTGGGGACGGCCATGATATTTCCTGCATATTTAGACGTTTATACGAATCGGCTACCCGGATTTGTCGTCCCCGTCGCCGGGAATGACTGGCCCGCCCGCCGTGCCGAAGCCCGTCCTGCCTTGAAATGACAAGAAAATCTTCTGCCGGAGGGTGCCTCAACGCCTGTCGGTGTCGGGTGCCGGATCGGGCGGGGCTATAGCGTTTTTGCCCGCAAAGGCAAGCCCCGAGCACGGCTTGCCGCACGCACGCGGGAATGCCACATGTCGGCCACCGCCGCGCGCTTGATGCCGCGGCCAACGACATGGGGGAAGCGAGATGACGATATTGCCGATCAGCCTGACGATCGCCGCGGGGGCGGCGCTGCTCAACCTGTGGCTTTCGATGCGCGTCGGACGCGTGCGCGGGCAGGAGAAGGTCTGGGTCGGCGACGGCGGCAACGAGCGGGTGACGCGCCGGATGCGCGCGCACAGCAATTTTGTCGAGAATACCGCTTTCGTGCTGATCCTGCTCGCGCTGGTCGAGCTCGCCGCGGGGTCGTCGACCTGGCTGTGGGCGGTCGGTGCGCTCTATCTCGTCGGGCGCATCCTGCACGCCATCGGCATGGACGGGATGATGTGGGGCCGCATGGCCGGCACCACGATCACCATGCTGGTCCAGCTCGGGCTGGCGGGCTTCGCGCTGTTCACCGTCTATTCGGCGCCGACCAACATCACCTCCACCGTGACCGAGACGGTGGTGGTCGACAAATAAGGAGGGATCAGGCACCCATCGCCATGTCGCTGACATAGGGGTTGGTGCGCCGTTCCTGGCCGAATTTGCTGTGCGGGCCGTGGCCCGGCAGGAAGACCGTGTCGTCGCCGAGCGGCCAGAGCTTCTGCGTGATCGAATCGAGCAGTTGCTGGTGGTTACCGCGCGGGAAATCGGTGCGGCCGATCGATCCCTGGAACAGCACGTCGCCGACGATCGCGAGCTTCGAGGGCTCGTGGTAAAAGACGACGTGGCCGGGCGTGTGCCCCGGGCAGTGGATCACGTCGATGCTGAGGTTGCCGACGGTCACCTTATCGCCGTCGACCAGCCAGCGGTCGGGCTCGAAGGGCTCGCCCTCCATGCCGAAGCGTTCGCCCGCGGTCGCGAGACCCTCGATCCAGAAGCGGTCGTCCTCGTGCGGACCCTCGATCGGCACGCCGAGTTCCTTCGCCAGCACCCCCGCCATGCCGCAATGGTCCATATGGCCGTGGGTGACGAGGATCTTCTCGACCTCGACCCCGGTCTGGCGGACGGCTTCGCGCAATTTGTCGAGGTCGCCGCCGGGATCGACGAAGGCGGCCTTGTTGGTCTCGGTACACCACAGCAAAGTGCAATTCTGCTGGAAGGCGGTAACGGGGACGATCGCGGCGCGCAGCGGCGGATTGGGAGCGTTCATGGCTTGCCATTTGGGCAAAGCCGACGGGATTGGCAAGGTTTTGCCGACCGCGCCTCAGCGCAGCGTCATCGTGTCGCCCTCGACATTCACCGCGTCGAGCTTGGCGAGATAGCTTTGGCCGAGCAGCGAGACGCCCATGTCGGCGTCGACCACCGCGGCCTCGACGCGGCGCACCTCGATGCCGTCGATGTCGACGCTGTCGAGCACCACGCGGCGCATCGGGACGTCGCCGCCCGCGGTGCGCGCCATGCCCGCGACGGGCAGGCTGTCGACGTCGATCCCGACCGCCTCGGCATCGCGGCGCGTCAATGCGACGACCGAGGCGCCGCTGTCGACCATCATGCGGATATTGGTGCCGTCGACATTGGCGTCGGCATAGAAATGCGAATCGCCCGCGCGGCCGAGGCGGACCTCGCCCGACGAGGAGACGCTTGGTCCCGACGACGATCCGCCGCCGCGCTCGCTCCAGCCGCCGTCGTCCTTCGGCTTCGCCGCGGCAATCTCGGGCGCCTGCGAATCGGTCGAGCGAATCGCCACCCCGGCCACGCCGACCGATATCGCCGCGATGCCCGCGACCAGCAGGATGAAACGCCCCAGCATCGCCCTGTCCTAGCCCGACATCCTTGGTTTTGCGTTAAGCGCGGGTCAGGACCGCCCCGCCCCCGGCTGTTCGATGAAGGCGCGCCAGCCGGGCGCCTCCTCGCGCATATTGAACACGATCCGCGCGCAGGCATAGCGGCCCGGCTCGGTGTCGGCTTCGCGCGCGGTCGCGGGCCAGGCGCCGTCGCCGTTGCCGCCCGCCGACCAGCAGACGAGCGCCTCGGCCTCCTCCCCCGCCTCGATCGCGGCGCGTTCGCCGGCGTCCATCGCGGCGGGTGCGCTCCATCCGAGGATGCGCTGGTGGGTGAAGCCTTGCGCGAAGAGCGCGTGCCGGAACGGGCCTTTGGGATCGGCGAGCAGGCCGCGGACACGCGCGCGGTCGGCGGCGGCGAGCCACCGGCCGCCGAGCATCGGCCCCCAGCGCGCCTCGTCGCGCGACCGCAGCGCCGCGACGAGTTCGGCGGCCGCCGCCTCGAAGCGCGGGGTCCACACCGAATCACTGGCGAGCGGCGCAAGCGGCGACGCGGGCGACGCCGCCTCGGCTTCGACGGGCAAGAGCGAGGCCGGCGCCGCATGGGCGGGCGCGGCCAGGACGAAAGCGGCGACGAGCGCCGATGGCATCGACTTCGCAAGCATGGCGGTGAGCCTAGCAGCAAAGCCTGTACCTGTCATGACTCGACCGCGAGCCCCGCGCGCATCCATTCGGGCGCGCTCGCGGGGTCGATAGTCTCGACGCGGCGATGCTCGACCGACAGGCCGAGGTCGGGACAGGCGATCAGCTGGCGCTTTTCGTCGGCCTCGGTCAGCGGCACGACGACGAGCCGCCGGTTGACCTTTTGCCGCCAGTTCATCCGCGCGGTATTTTCCTGGCCGACATAGCAGCCCTTGGTGAAGCTGACGCCGTTCAGCTCGGCGGCATTGCATTCGAGCCAGAGCGTCGCGCCGTCGCCGAGTTCGGCGCGGCCTTCGGTGACGCCAAGCGACAGGCGGTGGGCGCGCCATGCGGCATCGGCGCCCTCGCCGTCATCGGCGGGAGCGAGCCAGCGCTGGCCGAGGTCGGCGAGGCGCGGGTCGACGGCGCCAAGGTCGCCTTCTCTCGCCCAATGCACCGCGAGCGTCTCTTCGGGCGCGATCGTGATTGCCCGGCGCAGGCGGTAGAGGGTGAGGCGCTTGATGAGGTCGGCCACAGCGGCGCGCTCGCAGTCGATGAGGACATCGTCGCCATCGCCCCAGATCAGGAAGTCGAACAAGGCCTTGCCCTGCGCGGTCAGCAACGCGGCCCAGACGGGCAGATTGCCGGCGGTGTCGTTGGTGACGAGCCCCTGCAGGAAGCTGCGGACGTCGTCGCCCGTCAGGCGGATCAGCGCGCGGTCGTGAAGGGTTGTGTTGGGCATGCACCGACAATAGGGAGCGCGGGAACCAACTTAAAGCCCCTCCCCTTCAGCGGAGGCGGAGATTGATATGACCGACCGCCTGACCATCCGCCGCCCCGACGACTGGCATGTGCATCTGCGCGACGGCGCGATGCTCGATCATGTCGCCAAATATACCGCGGCGCAGTTCGCGCGCGCGATCATCATGCCCAACCTCTCGCCGCCGGTGACCACCGCCAAGGAAGGCGCCGCCTATCGCGACCGCATCCGCGCCGCGGTGTCGGGCATGGACTTCACCCCGCTGATCGTCGCTTACCTGACCGACAACAGCGATCCCGACGAAATGGCGCGCGGGCACAGCGAGGGCGTGTTCACCGCGGCGAAGCTCTATCCCGCGCACGCGACGACCGGCAGCGCGCATGGCGTTACCGACATCGGCAAGATCATGCCCGTGCTCGAACGCATGGCCGAGATCGGCATGCCATTGCTGATCCACGGCGAGGTCACCGACCATGACGTCGACATCTTCGACCGCGAGGCGGTGTTCATCGAGCGCACGCTGAAGGGGCTGGTGCGCAACCTGCCGAGCCTGAAGATCGTCTTCGAGCATATCACGACGTCCGAAGCGGTCGATTTCGTGAAAGCCGCGCCCGCCAATGTCGCGGCGACGATCACGCCGCAGCATCTGCACATCAACCGCAACGCGATGCTCGTCGGCGGCATACGGCCGCACGCTTACTGCCTGCCCGTCGCCAAGCGCGAGCAGCACCGGCTCGCGGTGCGCGCGGCGGCGGTGTCGGGTTCGCCCAAATTCTTCCTCGGCACGGACAGCGCGCCGCACGCGGTGCACACCAAGGAAGCCGCCTGCGGCTGCGCCGGCATCTTCAACGCGCCCTATGCGCTGGAGAGCTATATCGCCGTGTTCGACGACGAGGGTGCGCTCGACAAGTTCGAAGGGTTCGCCAGCGAGCATGGCCCGAATTTCTATGGCCTGCCGCTGAATGGCGGGACGGTGACGCTGGAACGCGGTGAGACGGTGGTGCCCGATCGCTGCGGCGAGGTCGTGCCCTTCCACGCGGGTGAGACGCTGGGGTGGCGGCTGGTCTGAATTTTTTCGCACAAAGCCACGAAGCCACAAAGGGGCTTATCCCGATCCGTTCGTGCTGAGCTTGTCGAAGCACCGCCCTTCGCCGTCCTCAAAGAGGAGAACGGCCCTTCGACAAGCTCAGGGCGAACGGGAAAAGCTATCTTTGTGGCTTCGTGGCTTTGTGCGAGCCAGAATCACGCAATCTCGATCATCCGCTCGGCGCGCATCTTGCGCCACATGTCGAAGCTGAACACCGCGATGCTGGTCCAGATCAGCAGGAAGCAGGCGAGTTGCGCGGGCTTGAGCGGTTCGTCGAAGACGAAGAGGCTCAAGAGGAAGGCGATGCTGGGCGCCAGATACTGGACGAAGCCGAGCGCGGCATAGCTCATCTTGCGCGCAGCGGTCGCGAAGAGCAGCAGCGGTACTGCGGTGACGACGCCGCCCGCCGCGAGCAGCCAGCTGATTTCGGCTCCCGACCCGAAACCGCGCCCGTCGCCGAGCCAGATATAATGGGCGGCCGCCGCCAGCGAGAGCGGCAGCAGCAGCGTGGTCTCGATCGCGAGGCCCGGCAGCGAACCCACCGGCGCGACCTTGCGGATCAGGCCGTAGGTTCCGAAAGTGACGGCGAGCGTCAGGCTGATCCACAAGGTGTCGAGCGCGCCCGCGAGCAGGATCGCGACGCCGACCCCGGCGATCGCCACCGCGACCGCCTGGAGCCGGCTCAATCTTTCGCCGAGGAAGATCATGCCGAGCAGCACGTTGATCAGCGGGTTGAGATAATAGCCGAGGCTCGCCGCGAGCACATGGTCGGTGAAGATCGCGAAGATATAGACGAGCCAGTTGACCGCGATCAGCACCGAGCTCGCGAGGAGCAGGCGCAGCGCGCGCCAATCCTTCAGCGCCGCGAAATATTCGCCGATCTGGCGGCGGAACGCCATGATGAGGAAGCAGAGTGGCAGCGACCAGACGATGCGCTGCGCCAGCACTTCGACCGGCGGCACGGTCGTGAGCAATTTGAAGAAGAGCGGGACGAAGCCCCAGATCGCATAGGCGCCGAGCGCATAGGGCAAGCCGCCCTGATTGCTCCCCGCGGGGGCCGGTGCCTGCGCCATGTCGGAAACCGCCGCTTAGGTCAGATGATGCCGCCGCCGAGCATCAGGCGGATCACGCCGATGACGATGACGACGATGTTGAGGTTCCGGCCGCTCGTCTTGTCCGACATCGCGCCGAGCGCGAGGCCGACGACCGCAAAGGGAATGATCACCCAATTCGCCAAGCCGAGGAAGGGAATGAAGGCAATAACCACCAGAATGAGCGCGATGACGCCGATGACGAGCGAGCCGATGTTGAGCATGTGCGGAGTGTCGCACGGCGTCCCGCGCGCCGCAAGGGGGCTGTTTGACGCAACTCGTTTCATCGACGATATCGCTCGCCTCGTCTTGTTGCCGGGCGTTCATGCAACGCCCGCCGCGATCGGCTCGTTCTCCCCTCGTAGCGCCCGATGCCACCGTGCGGGGTCGGGACGCCGAACCAGGAAAGGACATTTCGATGAATATTCTGACCAAGGGCCTGCTGGGCGCCTTCGCCGCAATCAGCGTCACCGCGACGGCGCCGGTCTATGCCGGCATCACCGCGACCCCGGCCAAGAGCGAGGGCTTTTACAAGCTCGAGCAGGAAAGCGGCTTTCACAAGCGCAACAAGCGTCACCGTCATTATTCCGACCAGCGCGTCGGTGCGAACACGCGCATCTGGCGCGGCGATGACGGCCGTTATCGCTGCAAGAAGGACAATGGCACCACCGGCCTGCTGATCGGCGGTGCGGTCGGCGGCCTTGCCGGCCACGAGATCGCGGGCAATGGCGACAAGCTGCTCGGCACCGTGCTCGGTGCCGCGGGCGGCGCGCTGCTGGGCCGCGAGATCGACCGCGACAAATATCGCTGCCGCTAAGCGGCCAGAGCAACCGTTACGGGTGCGGGTCCGAGACCCCTCCGCCCGCATACGTGATGGAAGAGGGCGTCGGTCGCAAGGCCGGCGCCCTCGACTGTTTGGGGCGCTAAACCATCGCCCCCGCCCTCACAAAATCTCGTAAACCTTCTCCATCGGCCGGCACAGCCGCACTCCCCTGTCGGTCTCGACGAAGGGCCGTTCGACATAGGCGGGATTCGCCGCCATCGCCGCGACGATCGCATCCTCGCTCCACTCGGTCATCCCGCGCTCCTGCGCATCGGTGCCGCGCAGGCGGAGCGCGTCGCGCGCGCTGAGATTGGCGGCCGCGAACAGCTGGCGCAACTTGTCGGCCGCATAGGGCGCCTTCAGATATTCGACGACGGTCAGCTCGACGCCGGGAGTTTCTTGCAGCACGGCGAGCGTCTTGCGCGAGGTGCCACAGGCGGGGTTGTGCCAGATGGTTGCTTTCATGCCCCGCCCTATCGCGCCGAAGGTTGCCGTGTAAACCCGCCGTTCATGGCGATTATGCCACAGTTCGCGGTATGACGAACGCATTGCGGCTTGCCTTTGCAAGCGAAGCTGCGGCTAATAGCCCCACGAGGGATCGCCAGAGGCGACAGACGGGGTTGGGTTGCAAGTGAACAAACTGATCGATCGCCGATCGATGCTGGGTGCGGTGGCCGCCGGTGCGGGAGCATTGGCCGCGATGCCGCTGCGCGCGCAGTCGCTGCCGGGCTGGATCCGGCAGCCGGCGCCTTTCGTGCCGCCGCCGGTCGACTATGTCGCCGTCGCCAAGGCGCAACTGGGCCTGCAGGGCCGCAACATCACGCAGACCGACCGCGTCGGCATCGTCGATTTCGGTTTGCCTTCGTCGCGCCCGCGCTTCGCGCTGGTCGATATCGTCGCGGGCAAGGTCGACATGTTCCCGGTCACCCACGGCCGCGGGTCGGACCCGCAGCACGACGGCTGGCTCAAGAGCTTCTCGAACCGCGTCGGATCGCTGGCGAGCTCGCGCGGCGCGTACCGGACCAGCGACTATTATTGGGGCGCCAACGGGTCGTCGATGCGGCTTGCGGGTCTCGAGCCCGACAACAACAATGCCGACGCGCGCGCGATCGTCGTGCACGGCGCCTGGTATGCCGAACCGTCGCTGATCGCGACGCAGGGCAAGCTGGGGCGGAGCGAAGGCTGTTTCGTCTTCGGCGAGGAACTGCTGCCGCTGATCCTCTACAAGCTGGGACCGGGGCGGCTGCTGTTCGCCGACAAATTGAGCCTGCCGCCGCCGGCGCCGGTGCCGTTCGAACTGCCCGGCACGCCCGCGCCGGGGACCGAGAATATGGTGCGCACCGGTGCGCAGCAGGGTGTTTTTCCGAAGACGGCGGATTGAGTCTTTATAATCCTCCCTGTCGCGCAGCGATGGGGAGGTGGCAGCGCGTAGCGCTGACGGAGGGGCAATCACGCAACGGCCCCTCCACCACCCGCTTCGCGGGCGGTCCCCCTCCCCACGGCTTCGCCGCAGGGAGGATTAGGAATCAATTCCCGACGCTGACCCCTGCCGCCTTGCTCGCCACGGTCGGCACCACCGGCGGCGCGATCATCGTCGCGGCGGGGCGGCCGGGCTTGGCAAAGCTCGCCACCACCGGCGCGTCGCGGCCATAGATGTCGGCGAGCTTCTTCACGCCGCCCTTCTCGCCCGGGATCATCGTCCAATAGGCGACATAGACGGGGAAAGGCTTTTCGAAGCCGAAGCGCGTCGTCTCGCCGCTGGCGATCGCCTCGCCGAATTCCTCGGGGGTCTTGCCCGCGAACCACACGGTCATCAGGCCCGAGAATTTCAGCGCCTTTTCGGTGCGGATGCAGCCGTGGCTGAACGCCCGCGTCGCCGAAGCGAAGGCGCCCTGCGACGGCGTGTCGTGCAGGTAGATGGCGTGCGGGTTGAGCATTTCGAGCTTCATCACGCCGAGTGCGTTGTTCGCGCCGGCCTTTTGCACCACCGACAGCGTCTTGCCGCTGCCTGTCCAAGTATAGCCCTGCGCGCGTGCGGCAGCGGGATTGCGCGCGATCGTCGCGCCGATGCCCTCATTGATGATGCTACGCGGCAGCGTCCACGTGGGGTTGACGATCACGCCCGTCGCCATCGGGTTGAGCTGCGGCGTCGCGGTCGACGGCTTGCCGACCACCGCCTTGTGCTCGCCGATCTTGACCCCGTCGAAGATGACGCGCGTCTGATATTCGGGGACGTTGGTGACGATATAGGTCGGGCCCAGGTCGCGCGGCATCCAGCGCCAGCGCTCCATGTTGACGCGGATCGCATTGGCGTCGGCGGTGGTCTTGGCGTTCGCGAGCGCCGCCTTCAGCGCCGCGAAATTGGCGTGCGTCGGCTCGAAACCCGCAAGCGTCTCGGGGATCGTGCCTGCGAGAAGCGCCGAGGTGAGCATCGAGACGAGCGGCATGCTGTCGGCGTCGCTGTCGGTCATGAACCACTGTTTGCGCGCCGCGTTGGGCGTGCGCCCGTCGCGCAGGTGCGTCGCGAGCAGCAGGAAGCTGTCGGTCGCGACACGGTCGAGATGCGCCTGGTCCTCGCCGATGATCGCCGCGGCGAGCCCCTGCGGGTTATAATCCTTGGCGAACAGCCCCTCGGCGCCGGCGCCCTCGATCGCGCGCAGCAGCGCCTCGGCGTTGGCTTTCGACCAGCTCGGCAGATTGGCTTCGGCGGCGCTTTCGATCTCGGGCGCGTCGTCGGTGACCTTGTCGGGCTGGACGACGACCGAGTCTTCCTTGACGTTGGTCTGGGCGAACGCGGGGATCGCCGCGAGCAAGAGCGGCAGGATCAGCGGGGCGGCGATGGGGGAGATTTTGACCATAGGCCAAGGGCTATAGTCAAAAAACCGCGCTAGTTAAAGTGATGCAGCGCACAACTCGTCGCTAGTAGAGAAGAGCCGTGCGCCCCCGTTGAAAGATTAGGCCGAAGCGTCCCCGTCCTGCCGCGCCAGCCATTCCTCGAGCCACTTGATCGTATAGTCGCCGTGGATAACGTCGGGGTCAGCGAGCAGCGCCTGATGCAGCGGGATGTTGGTCTTGACTCCGCTCACCACCATTTCCTCGAGCGCGCGGCGCATCCGCATCATGCAGCTTTCGCGGCTGCGGCCATAGACGATCAGCTTGCCGATCATGCTGTCGTAATAGGGCGGGATCGCATAGCCGGCGTAGAGCCCGCTATCGACGCGCACGTGCATGCCGCCCGCGGGATGATATTGCGTGACCTTGCCCGGCGAGGGCAGGAAGGTGCGCGGATCCTCGGCGTTGATGCGGCATTCCATCGCATGGCCCCGGAATTCGAGGTCCTCCTGCCGCACCGACAGGCCGCGGCCGTCGGCGATGCGGATCTGTTCGCGGACGAGGTCGAAGCCGGTGATCATCTCGGTCACCGGATGCTCGACCTGGATGCGCGTGTTCATCTCGATGAAGAAGAATTCGCCATTTTCCCACAGGAACTCGATCGTGCCCGCGCCGCGATAATGCATCTTGGCCATCGCGTCGGCGCAGACCTTGCCCATGCGCGCGCGTTCCTCGGCCGAAATGACGGGCGACGGGGCTTCCTCGAGCACCTTCTGGTGGCGGCGCTGGAGCGAGCAGTCGCGCTCGCCCAGATGGATGGCATTGCCTTGCCCGTCGCCGAAGACCTGGAATTCGATGTGGCGCGGATTGCCGAGATATTTTTCCATATAGACGGTCGGATCGCCGAACGCCGCCGCGGCCTCGCTCGACGCCTGCCCCATCAGGCTTTCGAGGCTGTCCTCGTCGGGAACGACCTTCATGCCGCGCCCGCCGCCGCCCGACGCGGCCTTGATCAGCACCGGATAGCCGATCGCCTCGGCGAGCTTCTTGGTCTCTTCGCCATAGGTCACCGCGCCCGGCGAACCTGGAACGACGGGAAGACCCAGCGCAACCGCGGTGCGCTTCGCCTCGACCTTGTCGCCCATGGTGCGGATATGCTCGGGCTTGGGGCCGACGAAGCAGATATTATGCGCCTCGATGATCTCGGCGAAACGCGCGTTTTCCGACAGGAAGCCATAGCCCGGGTGGATGGCGTTGACGCCGGTGACCTCGGCCGCCGAGATGATCGCGGGGATGTTGAGATAGCTGTCCTTCGCCGCGGGCGGGCCGATGCACACCGCCTCGTCGGCGAGGCGGACGTGCATTGCGTCGGCATCGGCGGTCGAGTGGACCGCGACGGTCTTGATGCCCATTTCGTGGCAGGCGCGGTGGATGCGCAGCGCGATCTCGCCGCGGTTGGCGATCAGAAGCTTTTCGATCGACATATTTGGGCTCAGCCGATGGTGAACAGCGGCTGGTCATATTCGACCGGCTGGCTGTTCTCGACATGCACGGCCTTGAGCGTGCCCGCGGCGGGCGCGGTGATCGGGTTCATCACCTTCATCGCCTCGATGATCAGGATCGTGTCGCCGGCCTTCACCGCCGAACCGGGGCTGGCGAAATTGGGCGCGCCGGGTTCGGGCGACAGATAGACGGTGCCGACCATCGGCGACTTCACCGCGTCGGCAAAATTGTCGGCGGCGGGGGCTGCCGGAGCGGTGGCAGCCGGGGCGGCGGGCGCGGCAGCGGCAGGCGCGGCGACCGGCGCGGGCGCATAAGCGACGGGCGCCGCGGCGGCGGTAAGCGTGCGCGCGACGCGAACCTTGCGGTCGCCGTCCTCGACCTCGATTTCCGAAAGCTGCGTATCGTCGAGCAATTCCGCGAGCGCGCGGACGAAGGCCGGATCGATGTTGATGCCATTATCCTTATGGTCACCCATGATGATTTTCCTGCTTGTTGCGGCGTCTTTCATGACGTGAAGACGCGCGGACCCCTGTTTTCGATGCCGCCTCTTGTCAGAGAGAGGCGGCGGCGTCCAGCGCCAGCGTGTAGCTCGCTGCGCCGTGCCCCGCGAAATGCAGCGCGGCGGCCATGCCTACATAGCTGATATGGCGAAAGGATTCGCGCTTCATCGGGTCCGACAGGTGGACTTCGATCACCGGCACCTTGATCGACTTGATCGCGTCGTGGATCGCCACCGACGTGTGCGTATAGCCCCCGGCGTTGAGCAGCACCGCCTTCGCGCCCGCGATATAAGCCTCATGCAGCCAGTCGATCAGCACGCCCTCATGGTTGGTCTGGCGGCATTCGATCCGCAGCCCAAGCCCCTCCGCCTGCGCCTCGAGCCGCGCGTGAATGTCGTTCAGCGTGTCATGGCCATAGATTTCAGGCTCGCGCGTGCCGAGCAGGTTGAGATTGGGGCCGGAGAGGACATAGACGGTCGGCTTGTCGGTCAAAGGGCGGGCTTTCGGTTGCGACGTTCGGCGCTCCCCCTATATGGGCTGCTCGGCAAAAGGCAAAGCGAGGCGGACACTCCCTTGATCTCGATCATCCTCAACGGCGACCCGCGGCAGGTGCGCGCAGGCAGCATCGCCGATCTGGTCGCGTCGCTGGGGCTCGACGTGAAGAAGGTCGCGGTCGAGCGCAACCGCGAGATCGTGCCGCGCTCGACTCTCGCCGACGTCGCGCTCACCGAGGGCGACGCGCTGGAAATCGTGCATTTCGTAGGAGGCGGTTGTTGACCGACAATTGGAGCGTTGCCGGACGGACTTTCACCTCGCGGCTGATCGTGGGGACCGGCAAGTACAAGGATTTCGAGCAGAATGCCGCGGCGGTCGCGGCGTCGGGGGCGGAGATCGTCACCGTCGCGGTGCGCCGCGTCAATGTGTCCGATCCGACCGCGCCGATGCTCACCGACTATATCGATCCCAAGAAGATCACCTACTTGCCCAACACCGCGGGCTGCTTCAACGCCGACGATGCGATCCGGACTTTGCGGCTGGCGCGCGAGGCGGGGGGCTGGGATCTCGTCAAGCTCGAGGTGCTCGGCGAGGCGAAGACGCTCTACCCGAACATGCGCGAGACGCTGGAGGCGACCGAGGTGCTCGCGAAGGAGGGCTTCCTGCCGATGGTCTATTGCGTCGACGATCCGATCGCCGCGAAGCAGCTCGAGGACGCCGGCGCGGTCGCGATCATGCCGCTGGGTGCGCCGATCGGCTCGGGCCTCGGCATCCAGAACCGCGTGACGATCCGGCTGATCGTCGAAGGCGCGTCGGTGCCGGTGCTCGTCGATGCCGGGGTCGGCACCGCGAGCGACGCCGCGGTGGCGATGGAGCTCGGCTGCGACGGCGTGCTGATGAACACCGCGATCGCCGAAGCCAAAGACCCGGTGCTGATGGCGCGCGCGATGAAGCGCGCGGTCGAAGCGGGGCGCGATGCCTATCTCGCGGGTCGCATGGGACTGCGCAAATATGCCGACCCGTCGAGCCCGCTCGCGGGGCTGATCTGAGGAGCGTCGCCGTGAGAGTCCTGTCCGCCCTCGCCGCAACGCTCCTGCTTCTTCCGGCCGCCGCGAGCGCCCAGCCGGTGTTCGACACGCATGTCCATCTTTGGGACGGCGAGAAATCGCTCGGCGAGTATCAGGCGCAGGTGAAGGCCGCGGGGCTGACCACGAGCGGGCTCGGCGTGATGTGGTTCGGCGGGCCGAACCAGGCGCGCGAGGGCAATCCCGCCGACATCGCCGCGCGCAACGATGCGCTGATCGCGCTGGCGGCGAAGCATCAGGGCGTGGTACCGATCGCGACGGTGCATCCTTATGACGGGCAGGCGGCGCTCGATGAACTGGCGCGCGTCGCGGGGCGCGGTGTGCGGCTGCTCAAGATCCACCCGCACACCCAGCGCTTCGACCCCGCCGACCCGCGCGTACTGACGCTGGTCAGGCGCGCGGGCGAATTGGGCCTGATCGTCGTGATGGACAATGCGAACATCGTCCCCGGCGGCGACAGCGAGAAATTGTTCAACCTGGCGCTCGCGGCGCCGAAGACGAAGTTCGTCTTCGCGCATATGGGCGGGCTCAACTTCCGCTTCTGGAACATGCTGAAGCTCGCGCGCACCGCCGAGGGCCTGTTCGGCGACAATATCTATTTCGACATTTCGGCGATGGTGGTGGTCGCCGCCGACGCGCCGATCGAGGAAGAGTTTATCTGGACGATGCGCAACGTCGGGATCGAGCATGTCCTGCTCGCGTCGGACTATCCGCAATTCTCGCTGAAGCAGACGCTCGACGCCTTCGAGCGGCTCGACCTGACGGCGGAGGAGAAGGAAAAGATCCGCGAGGATAACGCCCGGAGGCTCCTCGGGCGCGCGCCTTAACCCAGGTTAAAAGGGCTTTGCGATGAACGGTTTAACCCGTTTTGCCGGAACATAGCCCGCCCCCGTGTGTTGATCCTGCAAGAGGCCTTGCCCCCTCGGGCCTCTGACGAGAAAGGATATTTCCCCATGGGTGAACTCAAGGAAAAATCGAAAGGCATCGCCAACGAAGCCGCCGGCAACGTCAAGCAGGCCGTCGGCAAGGCGACCGACAACGAGCGGCTGCGCGCCGAAGGCGAAGCGCAGGAGCGCAAGGGCGAGGCCCAGAATCTGAAGGGCAAGGTCGCGGGCGCGCTCGGCGACAAAATCTGACCCTCCTTTCCGACGAAGTCCGCTTCGTCACGCACGGAAAAGGCCCCGGAGCGATCCGGGGCCTTTTTCACGTCCGCAATGGATGCGGGGCTCAGCGGCCGCCCGAGGCCACCAGGTCGACGTCGGTCATGCCGCCGTCGGCGCGCGCCATCACGACATAGGCGAGGTCGCCCTTGGTGCCGCCCAGCATATGCTCGCGGCCGTTGACGCGGTGGTCGCTCGAATAGCCCGCGCGCACCGCCATGGTGTGATAATAGTCGAGCACCGCCTGCAGCGAGGCCGCGGTCTGGAAATTGACGACGCGGATGTTGCACTTGCCGCCCGCAATGCCCGCGGCCTCGCGCAGCGTCGCGCGCGGATACACCTTGAACGCGGCGGGCAGGCGATCGGCCCAGGAATTGTTGTAGGTGAGCTTGGCGTCGCAGCTGCCCTTGGCCTGGTCCTTGGCGAGCGCGCCGATGGTCACCGGGCGCTTCGCATCGCAGCCGTCGCAGCCGGCTTCGAAGGGCAAGGCCTTGGGCGCCGCGAGCAGCTTGCCCGCGCTCAGCGCCGCGGCGGCCTCGGCGGCGGTCGCCGCCTTGCCGCCCGCGACCGCGGGGACACCGCCGGCGACCGGCTGGTTGCCCGGGGTCACCGCATTCTTGTTCGCCTGGCCCGCGAGCTTGGGATCGACCATGATCTTGTCTTCGAGCGAGCCCTTGATCGCCGGATCGGCGTTGGTCAGCCCGTCGTCGAGCGGCGACAGTTCGGCCTTCGCATCGGGATTGTCCCGGCACCCCGCCAGCGGGGCCGTCGCCATCAGCAGGCCGGCGACCAGCCATTTACCGCGCAAGATCATCGCTAACACTCCCTTAACAGACCAAAGGGAATGCCCGATCCTGGTAAAGAAGGCGCGAATAAAGAGTCTTAATGGGTAACGCTTTGTTAGCCGAAAACTGTCTCGCCCTGAGACGTATTTGGGGCGCAGCGGATCAGCCGCGAGGTTTCGACCGCCGCCTGGCGATGCTTCACCGCCTGCCGGTACACAGGGTCGGTGACCATGTCCATGAAGGCGCTGCTATTGGGATATTCGGCGATGAACATCGCGTCCCAGCGCTCGCCGTCGGGGCCGATCAGCATCGCCTCCATACTGCCGCGCCAGACGATCGCACCGCCGACGCGCTGGAACACCGGGCCGCTGTCGGTGCCGTAATGGCGATAGGCCTCGGCGCCCGACAGCCCCTGCCCCGCCAGCGCATGGCCTTCCTCATAGGTCGCCCGCTCCTTGAAGCGCACGAGGTTGAGCATATGGATCTTCGTGTCGCGCGGCAGCGCCTTGAAGGCGTCGAACTGCGCGCGTTCGGGGTCGATGTGCTGGTCGGTCACGGCAGAAACTCCTTGCGCTTCGCGCGCCAGGCGTCGGCGCTCTGCGTCCAGGCGTCGACCGGCGCGTCCTGAAAGGGTTCGGGCAGCCGCGTCGGGCCGCTGTTGCTCGCGCCGAGCCGCCTCGCCAGCGCCTGCGAGCGCGTGTTGGCGGGGTCGATGCTGTGCATCAGTTCGGGCCATTTCAGGAACTCGACCGCGAAGTCGCACGCCGCGACCGATCCTTCGAAGGCATAGCCCTTGCCCGCGAATTTCGCGCGCACGCCATAGCCGATCTCGGGCGCGGGCCAGCCGTCGGGCTCCCACGGCCCCAGCCGCCCTACCCATTCGCCGGTCGCACGCTCGATCACCGAGAACATCGAGAAGCCGCGGATGTGCCACGCGCCCGCGAGGGTGCACCACAGCCGCCACGCCTGCGCACGCGGCGCGACGCCGCCGATGTAGCGCATCGTGTCTTCCTCGACGCACATGCCGGCGAAGGCGTCGAAATCCTCGGTCGCGGGCGGGCGGAGGATCAGTCGCTCGGTGACGAGCAGCGGGCCGTTGAGCATCTTGTCCTCCCCAGTGTGGCCGACGCTTCTGCGGCAGGACGAAAGGGAGGGCAAGCGAAAGCCGGGTCTATTCCAATCCTCCCCGCTCGCGGGGAGGTGGCAGCGCGAAGCGCTGACGGAGGGGGGGCGCGTCCTTGCGCGACGTCGCTGCAGGCCGATGGCCCCCTCCACCACCGCCTTCGGCGGCGGTCCCCCTCCCCACAGAGTGGGGAGGATTTTGTCGCGCCCTAGCCCGCCGCGATCCGGCCGCCCGCGATGCGGAAGCGCGTCACCGGGCCCGGCATGTCGCCAAACAGCGCCGCCTCGGTTCCCGTCAGCCACGCCTGACCGCCCTGCCCCGCGAGCCGGGCGTAGAGCGCGGCGCGGCGCGAGGGGTCGAGGTGCGCGGCGACCTCGTCGAGCAGCAGGATCGGGCGCTGCCCGCGCAGCCGCGCGACGCAGTCGCTGTGCGCGAGAACGAGCGAGAGCAGCATCGCCTTCTGCTCGCCGGTCGAGCAGCGCGCGGCGCTGCGCCCGCTCGCGGCGTGGACGGCGGCAAGGTCGTCGCGGTGCGGCCCCGCGGTCGCGCGGCCGGCGGCGGCGTCGATGCGGCGGCGCGCGGCGAAGAGCGCCTTCAGCTCCCCGGCGGTCCAGACCGTATCGCGCGGGGCGCCGTCGGCGTCGACGAGCGTCAGCAGCGGGCGCGCGAAGGGCGCGTCGGGCTGCGCCGAGAGTTCGGCCGAGAGCGCGGCGAGCGTGGCCTGCCGCGCGGCATCCATCGCCGCGCCATGCTCGGCGAGCTGCGCCTCGAGGCTGGCCAGCCATTGCTGGTCGGCACTCGCGAGATCGGCGAGCAACTTCCCCCGCGCGCGCAGTGCCGCCTCGTAACGATTGCCGTGCTGCGCGTGGCGCGGATCGAGCGCGAGCACCAGCCGGTCGAGAAATCGCCGCCGGTTGCCCGCGGTCTCGACGAACAGCCGGTCCATCGCGGGGGTGAGCCACAGCACCGCGAGCCAGTCGCCCAGCGCCGTCGCCGCCGCCGACGCGCCGTTGATGCGGACGATGCGCCGCCCGGGGTGCGCGGGCTCGATCCCGGTGCCGAGCGCGACCGGCGCGAGTTCGTCGCCCGCCGCCACTTCGGCGAACACCGCGAAGCCGCCGGTCGCGCCGTCGCGCACCATGTCCGAAAGTGCCGCGCGGCGCAGCCCGCGCCCGGGTGCGAGCAGCGAGATCGCCTCGAGGATGTTGGTCTTGCCCGCGCCATTGTCGCCGTGCAGCGCGACGAGGCCCGGCCCGGCGCCCATCTCCGCCGCGGCATGATTGCGAAAATCGGTGAGCGAGAGGCGCGCGATCGTCATCTGGGGCCTGCCCTAGGGGATTTGGGGCGGAGAGGGAAAGGGCCCTTTCTCCCCTCCCGCTTGCGGGAGGGGTTAGAGGAGGGCCTGTAACGATACCACGCGAAAAAACATGTCCTCCCCTAGCCCCTCCCGCAGGCGGGAGGGGAATGGCCGACTAACCCATGTTAGAATTTTCCATTCATCGGGAATTAATCCCGATATAGCGGATTTTTCCCGTTGAAATAATCTTTCGATTTCCAATAATCCCCAGAAAACCGCCGCGAAAGCAAATTGGCACGCCTCCTGCATTACCCTTGGCATCCACCGGATGGTCCGGTCGGAAGGTTTCAGGAAGGACAAAATCATGGCTCACTTCAACGTTCACGCCGTCAAGAGCTACGCGCTCGCTGCTTTCGCTTCGGTCTATGCCTCGGTCATGCTGCTCGCGATCGTCGGTCAGAATGGTGCGCAGGTCGGTTCGCTGGTCATCTGACCGGCGAACCCCACCCCCCACCGAAACGCCGGTCCCACGGGCCGGGATGGAAAGGAAAGAAATGAAACAGGGTTTTCGCAAGAATCGTCGCGATGGCATGGTCTTCGGCGTCTGCGCCGGCATGGCCGACCACTTCGGGATCGACGTCTTGTGGACGCGCGTCGGCTTTGTCGCGCTGACTTTGCTGGGCTTCGGCCTGCCGCTGCTGCTCTATATCACGGTCGCGATCCTCGCGCCCTAAGCAGCACCGGGCCGGGACGCCTTTCAGGCGCCGTCGCATCCGGCCCGCATATTCCCAAGATCGAAGGCCCGCCGGCCCAACCGGCGGGCCTTTTGCTTATGCGCCCTTCGGCAGCACGGTGAAGCTGTAGGGAATGTACAGGAACACCTCATTCTCGCTCGCCTGGTTCCACACCAGATGCCGGTCGAGCCCGCTGACCGTCACGCCGTAATCGGCACCGAAGGCGCTGCTGGTGCGGCGCGATTCCTCGGCGATCAGCTGGACGACCTGCGCGCGATACTGGTCGGGGTTGACGATGGTCAGCTGCATCGCGCCATTCTTCTCGACCAGCGAGCGCCCCGTCGCGGGAACCGCCTTGATAAAGCCCTCGATCCGCCGGAGCGCGCTGTCGGCGGGGCCCGCGAGCCTGGTCTTCACGACGACCTCGATCTCGCTGGTGTCCGAGCGGCGCCCCATGCGCAGCGGCAGCTCGCGATAATTGGCGAGCGTCACCGGGGTCAGCTCGAAACTGCCGGTGACCAGTTCGACCCCCGCGGCGTCGGCGCGGCGGATCGCCGCCTCCAGCATCGCGTGGATTTCCTGCCGCCGCACATTGGCGTCGCGCGAATCCGACGTGACCACTATGTCCTGGATCGCGCCGTCGGCGAGCCGCCGCAGCCCGATGACGGGCACGCTTTCCTTGAAATAGCCGTCGCCCGACCCGCGCGTCGACGACACCCGCACCTCGCCGCGGATATTGCTGCTGTCCTGCGCCACCGCGCCGCCAGCGGTCACCGCGAGCAGCAAGGCCGCGGACATCGCCCATGTCTTTCCGATTTTCATATATCCACCTCGCAACAAAAGAGTTGCGACCCGGAGGCGGGATATCAGGAGGCGCCCTGCCCTGAGATGAACGGCGAGCCGCAGATCAGAACGGCGTACGCGGGAACGTTAGATTATCCATTTCGGCGCAAGATGGCGCCGCGAGGGATGCCCCAAGTCGCGGCACCTGTCATGAGGTAGAGATGATCCATATCGTTTTCGGCTCTTCCGCCGCCGGCATGTTGCGACAATTGCTCGTTTCGCGCGGCCTCCGGCAACGCGTCGTCGATCTGCAGGATTGCCTCCATTGGGGCCCGATTTCGAGCGGGCACTTTCAAAGCCGCGGGGCTTGGCTGGACGAGCACTCGCCCTGCGAGCTTGGCAGCCATGGGTGGCTGGATGAAGCGACCGCCAAATTCTGCCAGCGCGTCGAAGCCGACGACGACCGGCTGATCTGGGTTGCGCCGCGCTGTGCCGCCGAATTGTCGGGACTCTATTGGTTTCTGGCGCAATTCGGCGGTGCGGGCGCGCGGATGGTGATCGCCGACTATCACCTGGGCGGCTGGAACGAAGCCCCGCCGACGCTCGGCATGCTCGACGAGAAGGCGATCGGCGAATTGTTCGACGGCACGCCGAGCACGTGGGACGAGCAGCGCTTTCCCCGAGATCGCTGGTTCGGCTTGATGGCCGAGGATGCGCTGCTGCGCATCGTCGATGCCGGAAAGCTTCGCAGCGCGCCCGAGAATTCTTTCGACGACTTCATCTGGCAGCAGGTGCCCGACCGGCCGACCAATGTGCGACGCGTCGTCGGCAACATCATGGTCGCGTCCTTCGATCTGGAAAATTCGCTGCACGATGACTTCATCATCTGGCGCCTGCGCGAGCTTTTTCGAAAAGGGAAGATTCGCTCCGAGGGCGGACCGCCACGACAGGTCGTCGATGCCGAAAGCGTGCCGATAATCCAGCGCATCGATTAGCCTTCCGCTCAAAGAAAAAGCCCCGCCGGATCGCTCCGGCGGGGCTTGTTTCATAGGCTAGGCCATGACGCCGAGGATTTACTCCTCGTCGCCACCTTCCGGACGGTCCAGCACCGCGACGTCGTCGGTGGTGAAGTCCTCGCCCTGGACCTTGCCGAGCGGATCGTCGCCGATCGCCGCTTCGGGGCCCTGCGCCAGTTCGGCGGCATGCTCTTCGGCCGCGGTCTGCGGCGCGATCAGATGCTCCTGATTGGCGCGCATCGCCGCGCGCAGCGCCGCGTCCTTCGACGAGGCGGTGACGCGGACACGGTTCATGGCAGCGCCGGTACCCGCCGGGATCAGGCGGCCGACGATGACATTTTCCTTGAGGCCCTGCAGCGAGTCGATCTTGCCCTGCACCGACGCTTCGGTGAGGACGCGGGTCGTCTCCTGGAAGGACGCCGCCGAGACGAAGCTGCGGGTCTGCAGCGACGCCTTGGTGATGCCGAGCAGGACCGGACGGCCCTCCGCGGGCACGCCGTTCTTCGGCAGCTTGGCATTATATTCCATCATCTCCAGATAATCGAGCTGTTCGCCCGGCAGCAGCGTGGTGTCGCCGCCCGACGTGATCTCGACCTTCTGCAGCATCTGGCGAACGATCACCTCGATGTGCTTGTCGTTGATCTTCACGCCCTGGAGTCGATAGACTTCCTGGATTTCCGCGACGAGATATTCGGCCAGCGCTTCGACGCCCATGACGTCGAGGATGTCGTGCGGGTTCGGCGATCCGCTGATCAGCGCGTCGCCGCGCTTGACCATGTCGCCTTCCTGCACTTCGAGGACCTTCGACTTGGGAATCAGATACTCGATCGCATCGCCTTCTTCCGGAACGATCGCGATCTTGCGCTTCGCCTTGTAATCCTTGACGAATTCAATGCGGCCGCTGATCTTCGCGATAACGCTGTTGTCCTTCGGAATGCGCGCTTCGAACAGCTCGGCAACCCGCGGCAGACCGCCGGTGATGTCGCGCGTCTTCGACGCTTCGCGGCTGACGCGTGCGAGCACGTCGCCCGCCTGCACTTCCTGACCGTCCTCGACCGACAGCATCGTGCCGACCGCGAGCAGGTAGCGCGCGGCTTCGCCCGAGGCGTCGTCGAGCAGGGTGAGGCGCGGCTGAAGGTCCTCCTTCTTGCCGCGGCCCGCGGCGCGATATTCGATCACGACGCGCTGGGCGATGCCCGTCGCTTCGTCGACCTGTTCGACCAGGGTCTTGCCGTCGGCGAGATCCTGATACTTCACGACGCCCTGCTTTTCGGTGATCAGCGGCATGGTGAACGGATCCCATTCGGCAATCCGGTCGCCCTTCTTCACCTTCTCGCCGTCCTTGTGCATGATCTGCGCACCATAGGGCAGCTTGTGGGTCGCGCGCTCGCGGCCCTCGGCGTCGATCACCGCGATTTCACCCGAACGCGACAGCGCCAGACGGCGGCCGCGCTGGTCGACGATCGTCGCCATGTCGCGATATTCGATCGTGCCGTCCGAGATCGCTTCGGCGTTCGACTGCTCGTTGACCTGCGCCGCACCACCGATGTGGAAGGTACGCATGGTCAGCTGGGTGCCGGGTTCACCGATCGACTGGGCGGCGATGACGCCGACCGCTTCGCCGATGTTCACCGGGGTCCCGCGCGCGAGGTCGCGGCCATAGCATTTACCGCAGACGCCGAGCGTCGCTTCGCAGACCAGCGGGCTGCGGATCTTGACCGACTGGACTTCGGCGTCCTCGATCCGCTGCGTCGTGGCTTCGTCGAGCAGCGTGCCGATCGGCGCGATGATATTGCCGTCCTTGTCGGCGACATCCTCGAGCGTGGTACGGCCAAGGATACGCTCGCCGAGCGAGGCGATCGTCGAACCGCCCTGCACGATCGCGCGCATTTCCATGCCGCGTTCGGTACCGCAATCTTCCTCGATCACGACGCAGTCCTGCGACACGTCGACCAGACGGCGGGTCAGGTAACCCGAGTTCGCCGTCTTGAGCGCCGTATCGGCCAGACCCTTACGCGCACCGTGGGTCGAGTTGAAATACTCGAGAACGGTCAGGCCTTCCTTGAAGTTCGAGATGATCGGCGTTTCGATGATCTCGCCCGACGGCTTGGCCATCAGGCCGCGCATGCCCGCGAGCTGCTTCATCTGGGCCTGCGAACCACGGGCACCCGAATGCGCCATCATATAGATGGAGTTGATCGGGGCCAGACGGCCGTCGTCCAACTTCGGCGTCGCGCGGATCTCGTCCATCATCGCGTTCGCGACCTTGTCGCCGCACTGCGACCAGGCATCGATCGCCTTGTTGTACTTCTCCTGCTGCGTGATCAGGCCGTCCTGATACTGCTGCTCGAAGTCCTTCACGAGGGCGCGGGTCTCGTCGACCATGCCTTCCTTCGACGCCGGGATGATCATGTCGTCCTTGCCGAAGGAAATGCCGGCCTTGAACGCGTTGCGGAAGCCCAGCGCCATGATGGCGTCGGCGAACAGCACGGTCTCTTTCTGGCCGGTGTGGCGATAGACCTGGTCGATCACGTCGCCGATTTCCTTCTTGGTGAGAAGGCGGTTGACGACGTCGAAGGGCACGGTGTGCGACTTCGGCAGGCATTCGCCGATCAGCATGCGGCCCGGGGTGGTCTCGAACCGCTTCAGATACTCGTTGCCCTGCTCGTCGGTCTGCGGAACGCGGCTGACGACCTTGGTGTGGAGCGTCACCGAACCGGTGAACAGCGCCTGGTGCACCTCGGCCATGTCGGCGAGCAGCATGCCCTCGCCCGGTTCGCCTTCGCGCTCCAGCGAGAGATAATAGAGACCGAGGACCATGTCCTGCGACGGAACGATGATCGGCTTGCCGTTCGCGGGGCTGAGGATGTTGTTGGTCGACATCATCAGCACGCGCGCTTCGAGCTGGGCTTCCAGCGACAGCGGCACGTGGACCGCCATCTGGTCACCGTCGAAGTCGGCGTTGAACGCGGCGCAGACCAGCGGGTGCAGCTGGATAGCCTTGCCCTCGATCAGAACCGGTTCGAACGCCTGGATGCCGAGGCGGTGAAGCGTCGGGGCGCGGTTCAGCAGGACCGGGTGCTCGCGAATGACTTCGTCGAGGATGTCCCAGACTTCCTTGCGTTCCTTTTCTACCCACTTCTTCGCCTGCTTCAGGGTCATCGACAGACCCTTGGCGTCGAGGCGCGCATAGATGAACGGCTTGAACAGCTCGAGCGCCATCTTCTTCGGCAGGCCGCACTGGTGCAGCTTCAGCTCCGGACCGGTCACGATGACCGAACGGCCCGAATAGTCGACGCGCTTGCCGAGCAGGTTCTGACGGAAGCGGCCCTGCTTGCCCTTGAGCATGTCGGACAGCGACTTCAGCGGACGCTTGTTGGCGCCCGTGATCGTGCGGCCGCGGCGACCGTTGTCGAACAGCGCGTCGACGGCTTCCTGCAGCATGCGCTTTTCGTTGCGGACGATGATGTCCGGCGCGCGCAGCTCCATCAGGCGCTTCAGGCGGTTGTTGCGGTTGATCACGCGGCGATAGAGGTCGTTGAGATCCGACGTCGCGAAGCGTCCGCCGTCGAGCGGCACCAGCGGGCGCAGTTCGGGCGGGATGACCGGCACGACTTCGAGGATCATCCATTCGGGGCGGTTGCCCGATTCGATGAACGATTCCACGACCTTGAGGCGCTTGATGATCTTCTTGGGCTTCAGCTCCGACTTGGTGGTCGCGAGCTCTTCCATCAGGTCGACGCGTTCCTGCTCGAGATCGAGATTCTCGAGGAGCACGCGGATCGCCTCGGCGCCGATGCCGGCCGAAAAGGCGTCTTCGCCATATTCGTCCTGCGCGTCGAGCAGCTCGTCTTCGGTCAGCAGCTGGAACTTCTCAAGCGGCGTCAGGCCGGGCTCGAGAACGATATAGGCTTCGAAGTAGAGGACGCGCTCGAGCTGCTTCAGCTGCATGTCGAGCAGCAGGCCGATGCGCGACGGCAGCGACTTCAGGAACCAGATGTGCGCGACGGGCGCGGCGAGCTCGATATGGCCCATACGCTCGCGGCGGACCTTGGTCACCGTGACTTCGACACCGCACTTTTCGCAGACGATGCCCTTGTATTTCATGCGCTTGTACTTGCCGCACAGGCATTCATAATCCTTGATCGGACCGAAGATGCGCGCGCAGAACAGGCCGTCGCGCTCGGGCTTGAACGTGCGGTAATTGATCGTTTCGGGCTTCTTGATCTCGCCGAACGACCACGAGCGGATACGCTCGGGGCTCGCGATGCCGATCTTGATCATGTCGAAGGTTTCGGGCTTCGCGACCGGGTTCATGAAGTTGGTAAGCTGGTTCATGTCTTTGTCCTCAATCGAGGGAAAATCTTCAAATGCTTCAGTTGCCGGTGGTTGGGACTTGAACCCACACCCCTTTCGGGGACCACTGTAGTGATACGTCTACCAATTCCGTCACACCGGCATCTGATCCATTATTCCGCGGCTTCGGGAAGGGCTTCCGGACCTTCGTCATCGTCTTCGTCCGCATAGGACGAGAGTTCGACGTTGAGGCCCAGCGAGCGCATTTCCTTGACGAGCACGTTGAAGCTTTCGGGAATGCCGGCCTCGAAGGTGTCGTCGCCCTTGACGATCGCTTCGTAGACCTTGGTGCGGCCGATCACGTCGTCCGACTTCACCGTCAGCATTTCCTGGAGCGTGTACGCCGCGCCATAGGCCTGGAGCGCCCACACCTCCATTTCACCGAAGCGCTGGCCGCCGAACTGCGCCTTACCGCCCAGCGGCTGCTGGGTAACAAGCGAGTAGGGCCCGATCGAACGCGCGTGGATCTTGTCGTCGACCAGGTGGTGCAGCTTCAGGATATACATATATCCCACCGTCACCTTGCGGTCGAAGCGGTCGCCGGTGCGGCCGTCGTAGAGATCGACCTGACCAGAGCGGTCGAGACCCGCGCGTTCCAGCATCGCCGACACATCGCCCTCGCGCGCGCCGTCGAACACCGGGGTCGCGAAGGGCACGCCCACCGACAGGTTTCCGGCGAGTTCGACGACCTCATCGGTGCTGCGCGCCTTGATGTCGTCGGCATATTCGTCGCCATAGGCCTGCAGCAGCGCTTCGCGCACCGCTTCGGGCGGAGCGCCGGCCTCGGGCTCAGGGTTGGCCATGCGCCAGTCCTCGAGCGCCGCGGTGATCTGGCGGCCGAAACCGCGCGATGCCCAGCCGAGGTGCGTCTCCAGGATCTGCCCGACGTTCATGCGCGACGGCACGCCCAGCGGGTTGAGCACGAAGTCGACGTGCGTCCCGTCTTCGAGGAACGGCATGTCCTCGATCGGCAGGATGCGGCTGATGATGCCCTTGTTGCCGTGACGGCCGGCCATCTTGTCGCCCGACTGCAGCTTGCGCTTCACCGCGACGAAGACCTTGACCATCTTGAGCACGCCCGGGGCGAGTTCGTCGCCGCGCTGCAGCTTTTCGACGCGGTCTTCGTACTTCGCGCTGATCCGCTTGATCGCGTCGTCATACTGCGCCTTGATCGCTTCGAGGGCGGTCTGGGCGTTGTCGTCGACGACGGCGAGCTTCCACCAGTCCGAACGGTCGAGATCGACGAGCATCTGCTCGCTGACTTCGTCGCCCTTCTTCAGGCCCTTGGGCACCGCACTGGTCACCTGACCGATGAGCAGGTCCTTGAGGCTGGAGAAGGTCGCGCGGTTGAGGATCGCGCGTTCGTCGTCGGCGTCCTGCTTCAGGCGCTCGATTTCCTCGCGTTCGATCGCGATCGCGCGTTCGTCCTTGTCGATACCGTGGCGGTTGAAGACGCGGACTTCGACGACCGTGCCCGACACGCCCGGCGGCAGGCGGAGCGAGGTGTCGCGCACGTCGCTGGCCTTTTCACCGAAGATCGCGCGCAGCAGCTTCTCTTCCGGCGTCATCGGCGATTCACCCTTGGGGGTGATCTTGCCGGCCAGAATGTCGCCCGGGCCGACTTCGGCACCGATGTAGACGATGCCCGCTTCGTCGAGGTTGCGCAGCGCTTCCTCGCCGACGTTCGGGATGTCGCGCGTGATGTCTTCCGGCCCGAGGCGCGTGTCGCGCGCAGTGACTTCGAATTCCTCGATGTGGATCGAGGTGAAGACGTCGTCCTTCACGATACGCTCGCTGATGAGGATCGAGTCCTCATAGTTGTAGCCGTTCCACGGCATGAACGCGACGAGCACATTCTTGCCGAGCGCCAGTTCGCCGAGCTCGGTCGACGGGCCGTCGGCGATGATGTCGCCGGCGCGGACGACTTCGCCCACCTTCACCAGCGGACGCTGGTTGATGCAGGTGTTCTGGTTCGACCGCTGGAACTTCTGCAGGCGATAGATGTCGACGCCCGACTTGCCGGGTTCGACCATGTCGGTCGCACGGATGACGATACGCGTCGCGTCGACCTGGTCGATGATGCCGCCGCGGCGCGCCGCGATGGCGGCGCCCGAGTCGCGCGCAACCGTCTCTTCCATGCCGGTGCCGACGACCGGCGCCTCGGCGCGGATCAGCGGAACGGCCTGGCGCTGCATGTTCGAGCCCATCAGCGCGCGGTTGGCGTCGTCGTTTTCCAGGAACGGAATGAGCGAGGCCGCAACCGAAACGAGCTGCTTCGGCGACACGTCCATCAGCGTGATCTGGTCGCGCGGCGCCATCAGGAATTCGCCGGCTTCGCGCGCCGAGATCAGCTCGTCGATGAAGCTGCCGTCGGGGTTGAGGTCGGCGTTCGCCTGCGCGACGGTGTGCTTCTGCTCTTCCATCGCCGACAGATAGACGACCTCGGTCGTCACCTTGCCGTCGATGATCTTGCGGTACGGGGTCTCGATGAAGCCGTATTTGTTGACACGCGCAAAGGTCGCGAGGCTGTTGATCAGACCGATGTTCGGACCTTCGGGCGTTTCGATCGGGCAGATGCGGCCATAGTGGGTCGGGTGAACGTCGCGGACTTCGAAGCCAGCCCTTTCACGGGTAAGCCCGCCCGGCCCGAGCGCCGACACGCGGCGCTTGTGCGTCACTTCCGACAGCGGGTTGGTCTGGTCCATGAACTGCGAAAGCTGCGACGAGCCGAAGAATTCGCGCACCGCGGCGACCGCGGGTTTCGCGTTGATCAGGTCGTTCGGCATGACGGTCGACACGTCGACCGACGACATGCGCTCCTTCACCGCGCGTTCCATGCGCAGCAGGCCGACGCGATACTGGTTCTCGAGCAGCTCGCCGACCGAACGGACACGGCGGTTGCCGAGGTTGTCGATGTCGTCGATTTCGCCCTTGCCGTCCTTCAGGTTCACCAGCTCCTTGACCACGGCGAGGATGTCCTCGCTGCGCAGCGTCGTGACCGTGTCCTCGGCGTCGAGGCCGAGGCGCATGTTGAGCTTGACGCGGCCCACGGCCGACAGGTCGTAGCGCTCGGGGTCGAAGAACAGGCCGCCGAACAAAGCTTCGGCGGTTTCGCGCGTCGGCGGTTCGCCGGGGCGCATGACGCGATAGATGTCCGACAGCGCCTGGTCGCGATCCTCGGCCTTGTCGGCCTTCAGCGTGTTGCGGATCCAGGGACCGGTGTTGTTGTGATCGATGTCGAGCAGCACGAGCTTGTCGATGCCAGCGGCGTCGAGCTTCTCGAGATTGTCGGCGGTCACTTCGTCGCCGGCCTCGATATAGATCTCGCCGGTCGACTCGTTGATGAGGTCATAGGCGCTGTAACGGCCGAAGATTTCCTCGGTCGGGATCAGCAGCGTGTCGAGACCGTCCTTCGCCGCCTTGTTGGCGAGGCGCGGGCTGATCTTGTGGCCGGCGGCAAAGACGACTTCGCCGGTCTTGGCGTCCACCACATCGAAAGCGGGCTTCGCACCGCGCCAATTCTCGACCTGGAAGGGCACGCGCCAGCCGTTCTCGGCGCGCTCGAAGACGAGGCGGTCGTAGAAATGGTTGAGGATTTCCTCGCCCGACATGCCCAGCGCATAGAGGAGCGACGTCACCGGCAGCTTGCGCTTTCGGTCGATACGGACGTTGACGATGTCCTTGGCGTCGAATTCGAAGTCGAGCCACGAGCCGCGGTACGGGATCACGCGCGCGGCGAAGAGGAACTTGCCCGACGAGTGGGTCTTGCCGCGGTCATGGTCGAAGAGCACACCCGGCGAACGGTGCATCTGCGACACGATAACGCGCTCGGTGCCATTGACGAAGAAGGTGCCGTTCTCGGTCATGAGCGGCATGTCGCCCATGTAGACGTCCTGCTCCTTGATATCGAGCACCGAGCGGGTGTCGGTTTCGCTGTCGACCTCGAAGACGATCAGGCGCAGCGTGACCTTCATCGGCGCCGCATAGGTGATGCCGCGCTGACGGCATTCCTCGACGTCGTATTTGGGGTCTTCGAGTTCGTAGTGGACGAAGTCGAGCTCGGCGGTGCCGGCGAAGTCGCGGATCGGGAAAACGCTGCGCAGCGTCTTTTCGAGGCCCGAAACATAACCCGTCGAGGGATCCGAGCGCAGGAACTGCTCATAGGATTCGCGCTGCACCTCGATGAGGTTGGGCATCTCCACCGCTTCGTGGATATTGCCGAACAGCTTACGGATTCGCTTGCTTGCGGTTGCTTCGAGGGCCTTGCCCACCGACTTCGCCTTGGTCGCCATAAGTGATTGTCTCGCCTTGATAAATTAGCTCGCGGATGCGATAGAGACGCAAAAAGGCCGCAAGCAACCGTTGCCGGTTTACCGCAGCTTCTTGACGCATCTCGAAATCCCCGCCGACCTATCCGTACAGCCTGCCGCGCAAAGTCAGGCTCTATCTCGGACGGTGGGGTGTGCGGGCGATATAGGTTTCGGGTCCTATTTTGTCAACGCGGGGGCGATGTCTAATTGCGCCCGAACGCAGCCGCTCCCCCCTACCGAAAAACAGTTTGCCAATCAGCAAAGTTTCTATCATGGTTCGCCATATGGCAAACCAACGACCCGCGCTCGACCCGATCTTCCACGCGCTCGCCGATCCGACGCGGCGCGCGGTGATCGGCCGGCTGATGCAGGGCGCGGCGCCGGTCAAGGAACTCGCGCAGCCCTTCGCGATGGGCCTGCCCGCCTTCCTCAAGCATCTCGGCGTGCTCGAGGCGGCGGGGCTGATCCATAGCGAAAAGCAGGGCCGCGTGCGCACCTGCCGCGTCGACGCCGCGCGGCTCGCCGCGGCCGAGCAGTGGCTCGCCGAACAACGCGCCCTCTGGCAGGGGCGCGCCGACCGCCTCGCCGCCTTCGTCGAATCGCAAAATCCCCCAAATCCCCCCAGCGAATGAACCAGGAGCCCTTCATGTCCGACAAAACCGAACTCACCATCGCGCGCCAGATCGCCGCGCCGCCAGCGGCGGTGTGGGATGCATGGAGCGACCCCGCCAAACTCGCGCAGTGGTGGATCCCCGGCCCGATGGCATGCCAGGTCGTCAAGCTCGACCTGCGTCCCGGCGGCGGTTTCGAGACGCTGATGCGCGAAGAGGACGCCGTCAGCTTCCAGCCGCACGTCGAGGGCTGCTTCCTCGAGGCGATCCCCGAGCAGCGGCTTGTCTTCACCACAGTGCTCAAGGAAGGCTGGCAGCCGATCGAACCCTGGCTCGCGCTCACCGCGATCCTGACCTTCGAGGCGAAGGACGGCGGCACGCTCTACACGTCGCGCGTGCTGCACCGGAATCCCGAGGAGAGCCGCAAGCATGAAGAAATGGGCTTCTACGAAGGTTGGGGCGCCGCACTCGGCCAGCTGGCGGCGCTGCTGGAGCGGTAAGACGGGGTTGCACGCGCGCGGCGCCAACGCCATAGCGCGCGCATGCACGATATCCGCTTGATCCGCGAAAACCCGCAAGCCTTCGACGCCGGCCTCGCCCGCCGCGGGCTCGCGCCCCTGTCCGCCGAAATCCTGAGCATGGACGCGTCGCTGCGCGCGCTCCAGACCGAGATGCAGGCCGCGCTGGCGCGCCGCAACGAAGCGTCGAAGCTGATCGGCCAGGCGATGGCGCAGGGCGACAAGGACAAGGCCGAGGCGCTGAAGGCCGAGGTCGCGGGCCTCAAGACCGCGCTCCCCGCGCAGGAAGAGGCCGAGCGCGAGCAGCTCGCCGCGCTGCACGACAAGCTCGCCGCGCTCCCCAACCTTCCCGCGGGCGAAGTCCCCGATGGCGACGACGAGGAAGGCAATGTCGAGATTGCGCGCTGGGGCACGCCCCGAACGTTCGACTTCGAACCGCAGGAACATGCCGATTTCGCCCCCGCGCTGGGCCTCGATTTCGAGACCGCGGCGAAGATGTCGGGTGCGCGCTTCGCCTTTTTGAAAGGCCAGATGGCGCGGCTCGAACGCGCGCTCGGCCAATATATGCTCGACCGGCAGACGATCGAGCAGGGCTACACCGAATGCGCGACCCCGCTGATGGTGCGCGACGAGGCGGCGTTCGGCACCACGCAGCTCCCCAAGTTCCGCGAGGACCTGTTCCAGACCACCGACGGCCGCTGGCTGATCTCGACCTCCGAGATGAGCCTGACCAATGCGGTGCGCGAGGACATCCTGACCGAAGAGCAGCTGCCGATGCGGATGACCGCGCTCACCCCCTGCTTCCGCTCGGAGGCGGGATCGGCGGGGCGCGACACGCGCGGCTATATCCGCCAGCACCAGTTCTGGAAGGTCGAGCTCGTCTCGATCGTCCGGCCCGAGGAGAGCGACGCCGAACTCGAACGCAAGACGCGCGCCGCCGAGCTGATCCTCGAAGGGCTCGGCCTGCCGTACCGCAAGATGCTGCTCTGCGCCGGCGACATGGGCTTCGCCGCGCGCAAGACCTATGACCTCGAGGTCTGGCTGCCCGGGCAGGACAGCTACCGCGAGATTTCGAGCTGCTCGAACTGCGGCGATTTCCAGGCGCGGCGCATGAACACGCGCTTCCGCCGCGAGGGCGTCAAAGGCAATGAGTTCGTCCATACGCTGAACGGCTCGGGGCTCGCGGTCGGGCGGACGCTGGTGGCGATCCTGGAGAATTACCAGCAGGCCGACGGGAGCGTCACGGTCCCCGAGGCGTTGTTGCCGTACATGGGCGGGATCACCAAGCTGGAACCCGCCAACTGAATTATCGTCACCCCGGGCTCGACCCGGGGTCCAGCTGATCGCCGTGGCCAAGCGGGACCCCGGGTCAAGCCCGGGGTGGCGCAAGAAGAAAGAAAAACAGTGCGCATCCTCCTCACCAACGACGACGGCTACCACGCCCCCGGCTTCGCGGTCCTCGAAGCGATCGCGCGGCAGCTCAGCGACGACATCTGGGTGTGCGCCCCCGCCGAGGAACAGTCGGGCGCGGGCCATTCGCTGACCCTGTCGCGCCCGGTGCGTATTCGCCAGCATGGCGAGCGGCGCTGGTCGTGCACCGGCACGCCGACCGATTCGGTGATGATGGCGATCGGCAAGCTGATGCCCGAAAAGCCCGACCTGATCCTCTCGGGGGTCAACCGCGGCGCGAACCTCGGCGACGACATCACTTATTCGGGCACGGTGTCGGCGGCGATCGAGGGGGCGCTCGCGGGCATCCGCTCGATCGCGCTGAGCCAGGTCTATGCGAAGGAAGGCATGGGCGACGCCGTGCCCTTCGGCGCGGCCGAGGCGTGGGGCGCGAAGGTGCTGCGCCCGCTGCTCGACATGGAGATGCCGCCGCGCACGCTGGTGAACGTCAATTTCCCCGCGATCGCCGCCGATGCGGTCAAGGGCATCCGCGTCACGCGGCAGGGCTTCCACGATTACGGCCGCGGCTCGATCGTCGAGGGCACCGACCCGCGCGGTTATCGCTATTACTGGTTCGGGCTGCACGGCATCGAGCACAGCTTGGGCCACGACAGCGACCTCGAGGCGATCGACGACGACTATATCTCGGTCACCCCGCTCCAGCTCGACCTGACCCACGACGCGTCGCTGGCGGCACTGCGCAGCGCGTACGGAGTGGCGTCGGCCTGACCCGCCTCTATCGCCTCGACGTCCCCGCCGCCGACATCGCGGCGCGTTTCGGCGCCGAGGCGGGCAAGGATCCCTGGACCGGCGACTATGTCGCGCCCGGCCGCCCCGCGCCGGTCGTGATCCGCGACGAAAAATGGCGCGTGCGCCGCGTGCGGCCGATGTTCTGGGGCGTGCCGCCGCCGCCGCGCGGCACCGACCCGATCACCAGCGTGCGCAACCTGGACAGCCCCTTCTGGGTCGGCACCTTGCGTCACACCGAATTCCGCTGCCTGATCCCCGCGACCAGCTTCGCCTTATGGTCGGGACCCGCGGGCGCGCGGCGCCAGCATTGGTTCGCGGTCGCGGAGCAGCCGATCTTCGCGATGGCGGGCATCGTCCGCTTCGCCGACGAGATCCCGACCTTCGCGATGCTGACGACCGATCCCAACCGGCTGGTCGCGCATCACCATCCGGGCGCGATGCCGCTGATCCTGCCCGCCGAGGCGCACGAGCGCTGGCTGACCGCCGACTGGAAGGATGCACAGGGCCTCGTCACCCCCTTCCCCGGGCAGGCAATGACGGTGTCGGACGCGCCGCCATTTTAATCCTCCCTGTCGCGAAGCGATGGGGAGGGGGACCGCTCGCGAAGCGAGTGGTGGAGGGGCCGATGCCATGAGCGTCGGTCTAAGGCCGCCGCCCCTCCACCATGCTTCGCATGGTCCCCCTCCCCACGGCTTCGCCGCAGGGAGGATTATTACGTCGGCTCCCAATAACAATGTCCCCGCTGGTCAAGCGCGCAAGGCTTTGGCAGATAAGGCGCATGGGGGACCGGCGCCGCATCTTGACCATCCTGCTGCTGACGGCGCCGCTCGCCGCCTGCATCCCCGCCTCGACACCGCCGCAGCGGCCCGTAGCGCCCGCGACGACCGCCCCCGCACCCGGCGCACCGCTATCCTATGACGATGTCGCGGGAGGCGACAGCCAGCCGACCTGGACGCTGAAGCCCGTCGCCACCAACGCCGCCACGGTGACCGCTACGACCTACACCGTCCGCTCGGGCGACACGCTGCGCGCGATCGGCGAGATGACGCGCGCTGGGTCCGAAGCGATCGCGATGGAGAACGACCTCGCACCGCCCTATACGCTCGTTCCCGGCCAGCGGCTGCGCATTCCCGCCGGCCTCTATCACCGCGTCGCGGCGGGCGAGACGGGGATCGGCATCGCCAGCGCCTATGGCGCCGACTGGGGCGAGATCGTGACGATCAACGCGCTCAGCGAACCCTATATCCTCCGCGTCGGCCAGCGGCTCCGCCTCCCCGCCGACGCGCGCCCGCTGCCGAAGAAAGAGGTCGACATCGCGGCGCGCGCCGCGGCCTTCACGCTCGACATCGACGATATCGCGACGGGCAGCCAGCCCGCGCTCGCCGCGAACAAGGCGCCGGCTCCCGCCAGCGCCGCGCCGCGCGGGCCGGTCACCGCCGCGATCGCCACCCCCGCCGCCTTCACCGGCCGCTTCGTCTGGCCGCTGCCCGGCAAGGTCATCGCGCGCTTCGGCCCGCTCGCGCCGGGCAAGGTCAGCGACGGCATCAACATCGCGGCGGCCGCGGGCACGCCGATCCACGCGACCGCCAATGGCGTGGTCTCCTACGCCGGCGATCAGATCGCGGTCTATGGCGGGCTGATCCTGATCGATCACGGCAGCGGCTGGGTCAGCGCCTATGGCCATGCGCAGCAGATCGACGTCCGCCGCGGCCAGGCGGTCAAGGCGGGCGACATCATCGGCCTCGCGGGCGCCAGCGGCCAGGTCCAGACCCCGCAGCTGCACTTCCAGCTCCGGAAGAACCGCATCCCCGTCGACCCGCTCAAACAATTGCCCGCGCGATGAGCCGCAAGCCGAACGAGAAGCTGCATTTGCAGCATATCTTCCGCCCGCTCAAACGCGCGAGCAAATGGCCGATCTGGGCCGATGTCATCGCGCGGCTCGGCCTCGCCTTCTTCCTGATCGGCATCGTCGTGCTCGTCCACTGGATCGACCGCGCGGGGCTGAAGGACAGCCACGACGGCCAGATCAGCTTCCTCGATGTCGTCTATTTCACGATGATCTCGGTCACGACGACGGGCTTCGGCGACATCGCCCCGGTGTCGGACCGCTCGCGATTGATCGAGGCGGTGATCGTCACCCCGATCCGCATAGCAGTGCTCTTCATCTTCGTCGGCACCGCCTATAATTTCGTCCTCAAGCGCACATGGGAAAAATGGCGTATGGCCCGCATCCAGGCAAAGCTCACCGACCATATCGTCGTGCTCGGTTACGGCACCAGCGGCGCCGAGGCGGTGCGCGAACTCATCGCGCGCGGTACGCCGCCGCACTGCATCGTCGTCATCGACCAGGCGGGGAACCGCATTGCGGAGGCCGAGGCCGCGGGCTGCAACGTGCTCCAGGGCGACGCGTCGAACGACGACACCCTGCTCGACGTCCATGTCGCGCGCGCGCAGAATGTCCTCGTCTCGGCGGGGCGCGACGACACCTCGATCCTGATCGTGCTCACGGTCCGCCACCTCGCGCCGAACGTACCGATCAGCGTCGTGATCCGCGCGCAGGACAACGAGTTGCTCGCGCGGCAGGCGGGCGCCAGCAACGTCATCAACCCGGTCAGCTTCACCGGACTGCTACTCGCCGGATCGGCGCAGGGCGAGCATGTCGCGAGCTATATGGCCGACCTCGCGGCGGTCGGCGGCAAGGTGCAGCTGCGCGAGCGCCCGGTCAGCGCCGAGGAAGTCGGCCGCAGCCTCGACCAGCTCGCCAGCGGCGGCCGCGGCCTGCGCATCTACCGCGACGGCAAGCCGCACGGCTTCTGGGAAGACGAAGTGCGCGTGCTGCAGGCGGGTGACGTGGTGGTCGAAGTCATCCCGTGCGAGGTGTGCGAGGCCGACTAGGCCTTCCAGTATATCCACGCCGCCCACAACCAGCCGATGATCAGCAAGGTCCCGCCGATCGGCGTGACCGCGCCCAGCCATTTCGGCGCACCGAGCGCCATCGCATAGAGCGTCACCGCAAAGATCGCCCCGCCCGCCAGCAGCAGCATCGCCGGCCCGCGCGCGAAGCTCATGATCGCGAGCGCCGCGACCGCGTGGATGAGCTGGTAGAGCCCGCCGGTGCGCAGCCATTCGGCCTGCTGCGGCCCCGCGGCGCCATGCGCGCCGAACGCGCCCGCCGCCACCGCCATCGCCGCCGAAATCGCAGCCAATACGCCCATCATCATTCGATACCCCTGCAAGGCCTTACGACGCGCCGCGCTGTCATCGCGCGCGAGGGGGACCATGATCGTCCTACGGTTGGATCGCAACGCCTGCGGTGATAAATGGGCAACGGGGACGGGTGCACAAGCCGTGCGCCGGCCGCGGAGGGGAATGAGGATGTGGGAAATCAGCTGGCTCGCGGTGGTCTTGGCCGCACTGGTAACCTTTGTGGTCGGGGGTCTATGGTACGGCCCGCTGTTCCTGAAGGTCTGGCAGCGCGAGGCCGGCGTCACCGAAGAATCGATGCAGAAACGCCATCCTGCCTATGTGTTCGGCGGGGCGTTCCTGCTCAACCTGTTCGCCGCCTATATCCTTGGCCATGTGCTTGCGACCTATGGCCGGCCGCCACTTGGCGTCGATATCATGATCGCCTTCGGCGTCGCCGCGGGGTTCATCGTCACCGCCTTCGGGGTCAATTATCTGTTCGCGGGCAAATCCTTCACGCTGTTCGCCATCGACGCGGGCTATTGGATCGTGACCTATAGCCTGATGGGCGTGATTTTCGGCTATCTCGGCTAGGCTCTCGCCGCAAGGTCAGGAGCCAGCGGGGAGAGTTAGCCCGCAAAAGCGACGCGCGACTCTCCTCCTTCCGTCACACCGGGGCTTGACCCGGGGCCTGCCTTTTCTTGAAGAAAGAGGCGGATCCCGGATCAAGTCCGGGATGACGAAGACAAGCATGGGCGGCGCCAAGCACAGCCATGGTGACAAAGTGCGAAAAATCCCCTATGCGCCCCGCCAATCATGACAATCAAAACCCTCCCCACCCAGCCGAAGGTCGGCATGGTGTCGCTCGGCTGCCCCAAGGCGCTCGTCGACAGCGAACGGATTCTGACCAAGCTGCGCGCCGACGGCTACGGCCTGTCGCCCGACTATGCGGGCGCCGACGTCGTGCTCGTCAACACCTGCGGCTTCCTCGATTCCGCGAAGGAAGAAAGCCTCGAGGCGATCGGCGAAGCGATGGCCGAAAACGGCCGCGTCATCGTCACCGGCTGCATGGGCAACGAGGCCGAGGTCATCCGCGCGCGCTTTCCCAACGTCCTCGCGGTTACCGGCGCGCATCAGTACGAGCAGGTCGTCGACGCGGTCCATGACGCCGCGCCGCCCACCCAAGGCCCCTTCGTCGATCTCGTCCCCGAGGGCGGGCTCAAGCTCACCCCGCGCCACTACAGCTATCTGAAGATCAGCGAAGGCTGCAACCACAGCTGCTCCTTCTGCATCATCCCGGACCTTCGCGGCAAACTCGTCAGCCGCCGCATCGACGCGGTGCTGCGCGAGGCCGAAAAGCTCGTTGCCGCGGGGACCAAGGAACTGCTGGTGATCAGCCAGGACACCTCGGCCTATGGCGTCGACATCCGGCACGACCCGCGCCAGTGGCACGGCCGCGAAGTGCGCGCGCACATGACCGACCTCGCGCGCGAACTCGGCCAATTGAAGACCGGCGAAGGCCGGGCTCCGTGGGTGCGCCTCCACTATGTCTATCCCTATCCGCACGTCGATGCGGTGATCCCGCTGATGGCCGAGGGGCTGCTGACGCCCTATCTCGACATCCCCTTCCAGCACGCGAGCCCCAGCGTTCTCAAGCGCATGAAGCGCCCCGCGAACGAAGCGAAGGTGCTCGAACGGCTCAAGAGCTGGCGCGCGATCGCCCCCGACATCTCGATCCGCTCGAGCTTCGTCGTCGGCTTCCCCGGCGAGACCGAAGAGGATTTCCAGTACCTCCTCGACTGGCTCGACGAAGCCCAGCTCGACCGCGTCGGCGCCTTCCGCTTCGAGCCCGTCGCGGGCGCGCAGGCGAACGCGCTCGACAACCCGGTGCCCGAAGCGGTCAAGGAAGAACGCTACCAGCGTATCATGGCGAAGACCGCCGCGATCAGCGCGGCGAAGCTCGAAGCCAAGATCGGCCGTACCTTGCCGGTGATCATCGACGAGGTCGGCGAGGCGGACGAGGATGGCAGCATCGGCGCGACTGGTCGCTCACAGGCCGACGCGCCCGAGATCGACGGCCACGTCTATCTCCGCGACGTGGCGGAAACGCTGAAGGCCGGCGACATCGTCGATGTCGACATCGAGGACGCCGACGAGCATGACCTGTTCGGGGTGGTCGCGGACTAAACCCGCGGCGTCAGCCCGCGGTCCGGCGCGTCTCGCGCAGCGCCGCGGGACAGGCGGCATGGCACGGCGCCTGCTCGTGGCGCCCCGGCCCCTCGCCGCGCGGCTCACCCAGCGGCAGTTGCATGACGATATATTCGCCGGGCTCGCCCGAACAGACACGCACCACCAGCCCGCCCGGCTCCGCGGCCGCCGGCACGCTCGTCGCGGCCAGCATCGCAAGCGCGGGGATCAGATGCAGCGGGCTACGCCGCCGCGGCACTATCTCTTCCTCGTCGCGGACATCGGCATGCGTCATTTCGCCGCGTCCTGCCGCACCGCGATGAACGACGCCGTCACCCCGGCGGGCGACTTCGGGCCATGCGCGAGCACGCGGACGACGGTGCCGAGCAGCGATGGCACCTGGTCGATGCCATCGGGCCAGTCGTAGCCGGGCCCGCCATGATAATCATAGCGCCACCCCTCGGTCGCGGTCCCCGCGATGCCGAGGCCGATGAGCGCGAAGCCGCCCCGCGCCTTCTCCTCGCCGCTGATCGTCAGCGCATAGCCCGCCCCCATGTCGAGCCGCCCCGCGACCGCGCCGTCGCCATCGACCGTGAAGTCGAAAACCCCCTCGCCGAAGATCAGCGCCAGCGCCGCCTGGGCATCGCTGCCGACCAGCGCCGGGGTGTTGACGAAACTGCGATAGGTCCATTGGCCGGCCAGCATGTACAGGGCTCCCGCAACAGCTTGGCCGCGCCTGCATCGGGCGACCGATGGAGGCTCATAGAGCGAAACGCGCGCCATAAAAAGTAATGATTGCCAGTCATTATTTCGACATTTTCCTGAAACTCTTGGTAAACACTCAAGAAATCAAAGTATCTCTCTCATCTACGTTGCTTTCATCGCGAATCGCCCTAATCTTCGGCACATTGCGATTCGGGGACGCAAGAAAGCCTGCCGAAATAACCATTGGCCCAGCCCCGCCGGGAGAAATATCGTGCAAAAGATTGCGCCGAATACCCGCTATTCGATTTCCGACCTGCAGCGCGAATATGACGATGGCAATAAGGCACCGCTCGAAAATCTGATGCGCGCGTGGAAGGGAATCAAGGAACTCGACCCGCAGGACCCGCGGTCCTTTTTCAACTTGGGCGGCTTCCACGGCGAACCCTTTCGCGGTCCCGGCACGACCGACCCCGCCTGGTGGGGCGGCTATTGCCAGCATGGCACGGTGCTGTTCCCGACCTGGCACCGCGTCTATCTCTACAAGCTCGAAAAGGCGCTGCAGAGCATCCCCGGATGCGAAGATGTGATGCTCCCCTTCTGGGACGAATGCAGCGACGAATCGCGGCTGAACGGCATCCCGCGCGCGCTGACCGACGAATTTTTCACCCTCGACGGCGAACAGATCCCCAACCCGCTGCGCTCCTTCGTGCTGCCGATGGCGATCGACGACCAGGTGTCGAACGACGGCAAGCTGTACAGCAAGCCGCTGCATTACGAGACGGTCCGCTTCCCGCTATCGGGGCTGGTCGGCACGCCCGAAGCCATCGCGGCAACGGCGGCGCACAATGCGCAGTACAGCAATTATGAAGACCGCACGAAGCTGCTCAACATCAACATCTCGGCCTGGCTCAACTTCGCCTTCGAGATCGACGGAAGCCCGCGCGGCGAGATCTATTCCAAATTCGTCGCCTGCCTTGATGCGCCCAACTACACGCTCTTCTCGAACACGACCTCGATGGGCGCGTGGAACAAGGCGAACCCCGCGAACAAGATCATGGCGCTCGAATCGCCGCATAATTTCATGCATCTCGCGGTCGGCGGCTATGACGTCCAGAACAACCCCAACCCGGGCAACGATGGCGACAGCACGCTGATCGCGGGCGCCAACGGCGACATGGGCGAGAACGACACCGCGGCGCTCGACCCGATCTTCTTCTTCCACCACTGCTTCATCGATTACACCTTCCATGTCTGGCAGGTGCGCAATTTCGCGTTCGGGGGGTTCACGATCGACACGAACGACCCGGGCGCGCATTACAGCAGCAACAGCCCGCCGCCCGCCGACGGCAACCCCGACGATGTCTTGTCGATGGACAGCCCGCTCCAGCCCTTCATGCTCGACGACGGGTCGCGCTATTTCACGTCGGCCGATTGCGTCCAGATCCTGAACCAGCTCGGCTACAGCTATGGCCCCGGCTCGCTCGACAAATATATGACGCGCGACGCGCCGACCGAACTCGCGGCGATCGCGGGCGCCCCGGGACGTACCGTCCGTGTCGACGGCATCGACCGATCGAAAATCCGCGGCTCCTTCATCATCGAGGCCTATGCCGAAGTCGACGGCGAGCTGAAATCGCTCGGCCACGAACCGGTGCTCAGCCGCTGGCAGGTCGGCGGCTGCGCCAATTGCCAGACGCACCTCAAGGTCCGCGCCGACTTCAACCTGCCGCCCGCCCCCGCGGCCCAGCTCGACGCGCTGGCGAGCACCGCGCCCGACTCGCCGCCGGTCTATGTGTCCGTGCGCACCCGCGAGGGTTCGCTCCACCATAATATCGGCGGACCCGCGCTGCTCGGCGCGGCCGATGATGCCTCGCTCGCCGAGGCCCAGCCGGCCTTCACGGTCGACATCGTGTGAGCGGCGCCAAGCAGGAGGGTTCGACCATGCGCATCGTCATCCCCGTCTATCCCGAGGTCGACCTGCTCGACGTCTGCGGGCCGTCCGAAATGTTCAACTGGGCGAAGTTCGACGTCGCGCTGGTCGCGGCCGACCCTGGCCCGATCACCTTCAACAACGGCTTCCAGTTCAACGTCACCGCAGGGCTCGACAGCGTCACCCCCTGCGACGCGCTCTGGGTGCCGGGCGGCGAGCCCGACGCGCTGCAGGCGATCATGTTCGGCAGCGACCGCCGCTACCAGCAGTTCATCACCGCGCAGGCGGCGCAGGCGCGCTATGTCTGCTCGGTATGCGAGGGCGCGCTGCTCGTCGCCCACGCGGGGCTGCTCGACGGCTATAATGTCACGACGCACTGGGCCTTCATTCCCTATCTGCTGCAAAATTACCCGGCGATCAGCGTCGCGCCCGGCCATCCGCGCTTCGTCCTCGACCGCAACCGCCTGACCGGCGGCGGCATCTCGTCGGGGCTCGACGAGGCGCTGCAGCTCATCGCGCTGCTCGGCGGCGAAGAGCTTGCGGTCGACGTCCAGCAATCGACGCAATATTATCCGCAGCCTCCGGTCCACAGCGAGATCCCCAATATCATCCAGTCGCCGATGCCGCCGGTGCCTGCCTGACAATCGGCCGAACGCGCCGATTGGGGCGGCCGCGAGCGGGCCAGAAATCGCTGTCCTAACGCCCGTGGCCGTCCTAGCCTTTGCCGCGATGGATCGAACCGCTCCCAAAAGGCGTTCGCCGCTGCCCGCCGCCCTGCTGCTGGCGGCGGTCGCGCTTACCGGCTGCAACCCCGCCAAGGGCGGCGACGAGGCGCCGCCGCGCGCGACCGATACCGCGCCCTCACCCTCGCAGACCTCGCTGATCGCAGTGCCGATCGACGCCGACATCGGCCCGCTGAAGCGCGAACTCGAGCGCGCGGTGCCGCGGACCCTGTGGACGATCGACCGCCGCGAGAAAGCGTGCGTCGCGCCGCAGCGGGTCAAGGTCTTCGGCAAGAAGGTCAAGGTCACCCCCGCCATCCCCTGCACCATCGTCGGGCAGGTGACGCGCGGACCGCTGCGGCTGCGCGGCGAGGGCGACGAGATCGTCGTCGACGTGCCGATCAACGCGACGATCAGCGCGCGCGACGTCGGCGGGGTGCTGAAGGGCGAGACCGCGACCGGCGCCGCGCTGGCGCATGCGCGCGTGCGGATCGAGCTGACCCCCGACTGGAGGACCCGCGGCCGCGCGCGCATCACCTATGGCTGGACCAGGACGCCGGGGATCGATTTCCTCGGCAAGAGGATCACCTTCACCGACGAGGCCGACGCCAAGCTCAAACCCGTCGTTGCGGGGGTCGAGCGCGAGGTGAACCGCGAAATCGCGAAGATCGACATCCGGCGACAGGCGGCCGAGGTCTGGCGCCAGAGCTTCACCACGCTCGAGCTCAACCGCGAGAACCCGCCCGTGTGGATGCGCGTGACGCCGCAGCGCATCCTCTACGGCGGCTATCGGCTGAACGGGCAGAAACTGAACCTCAACCTCGGGATCGAGGGGATTACCGAGACCTTCGTGTCGAGCCGCCCCGCCAACCCCTCGCCCACCCCGCTGCCCCGGCTGGTGCGCGAGGCGCCCAAGCCGCATCTCGACGTGCGCGTGCCCGTGATCGCCGACTATGCCCAGCTCCAGCCGGTGGTCGACCGCGCGCTCGCCAAGCGCGCCAAGCGGCCCTTCGTGCTGCCCGAGCTGGGGCCGATGGACGTCGCCTTCGGCAAATCGACCATCTATGGCGCACCCGGCGGGCGGATCGCGGTCGGGGTCGATGTCGAGGCGCGGCTGCAGAGCCGCAAGGGCGAGCCGACGCGCGGGCGCATCTGGATGACCGCGATCCCGCGCAACGAAGCCGGGTCGGCCGAGGTTCGCTTCACCGACATATCGATCAACGGCGACAGCGACGGCGTCGGCGGCGACTTGCTGATCCTGCTCGGGCGCAGCGAGGGTTTCGCACCGCTGATCGCCGATGCGCTGACGCAGAATTTCACCCGCGACCTTGAGGAGCTGCAGGGCAAGATCCGCCGCGCGGTGGGCCAGCGGCGCGAGGGCGCCTTCGTCATCCGCACGCATATCGACGGCTTCGCGACCGGCGAGATCAAGGCCTATGGCAACGGCCTCTACCTGCCCGTCCAGATGACCGGCGGCGCGGCGGTCGACTACCGGCCGGTCAAATAGGTCAGAACAGCCGCGTGATCGCGTAGAAGAGCGCCGCGACGATCGCGCTCGCCGGGATGGTGATGAACCACGCCGCGATGACATTGCCCGCGACGCCCCAGCGCACCGCACTCGCGCGGCGCGCGACGCCGGCGCCGATGATGCTGCCGGTGATCGTGTGCGTCGTCGATACCGGGATGCCGAGCAGGCTGGCGGTGAAGACCATGATCGACCCGCCGGTCGAGGCGGCGAAGCCCTGGTGGTGCGACAGCTTGGTGATGCGCCCGCCCATCGTCTCGATGATCTTCCACCCGCCCGACAGCGTACCCAGCGCGATCGCGACATAGCAGCTGAACGCCACCCAGTGCGGGACATGGAATTCGCCCTGCAGGTAGCCGGTCGAATAGAGCAGCACCGCGATGATCCCCATCGTCTTCTGCGCGTCGTTCAGCCCGTGGCTGATCGAATAGGCCGCCGACGAAAAGAGATGGAGATGCCGGAAGGTCTTTTCGGCGAATTTCGCGGTCGCCCGGTGCAGCGCCCAGCTGCTGACCAGCATCACCAGCATCGCGAGCAACATGCCGAGCATCGGCGACAGGAAGATCGCGATGACGGTCTTGTTGAGCCCGGTCCACTCGATCCCCTCGAACCCCGCATGCGCGACGCCCGCGCCGACGATGCCGCCAACGAGCGCATGGCTCGACGAGGAGGGGATGCCCTTGAGCCAGGTCACGACGTTCCAGAACATCGCGCCGACCAGCGCGCCGAACACTACCGCGGGGGTCACCAGATCCTTGTCGATGATCCCCTTGCCGATCGTCTCGGCGACCTTGTGCAGCTCGGGGAAGATGATCGACAGGAAGTAAGCGGCGAAGTTGAAGAAGGCGGCGAAGAGCACCGCCTGCACCGGGCGCAGCAGCCGCGTCGCGACGACCGTCGCGATGCTGTTCGCGGCGTCGTGCAGCCCGTTCAGGAAGTCGAATGCCAGCGCCAGGATGACGAGGCCGACGAGGAGCGGAAAAGCGAGTTCGTGCATGAAGGGCGCCCCCGCCTAGGCGTGGTCGATGACCAGGCCGTCGATCTCGTTCGCGACATCCTCGAAGCTGTCGGTGACGCGTTCGAGGTGGCGGAACAGTTCGCGCGCGATCAGGAAGCGCGTCGGGTTCGCCTCGCCATGCTCGCGGAACAGGCGCTTGAGCCCGGCGGCGTGGATCTCGTCGGCATGGCCCTCCATCCGCACCAGCCGCTCGGTAAGCTCGTGGAGGCGCGGGCCGTTGGCGCCGATGTTGCGCAGCAGCGGCAGCGCCTCGGCGGTCAGGCGCGCGGCGTCGACGATGATCCCCGCGATGTCGCGCATCTCGGGCTCGAACTCGGTGACGTCGTACAGGTCGACCGCGCCCGCGGTCTTCTGCATCTCGTCGATCGCGTCGTCCATCGAGGCGATCAGGTCGGTGATCGCGCCGCGGTCGAACGGGGTCAGGAAGGTCCGGCGAACGGTCTGCAGCACTTCGCGGGTGATCGCGTCGGCGTCATGCTCGCGCTCGATGATCTCGCGGACATGGTCGGCCATGCCCTCGCCGCCCTGCAACATGCGCGACAGCGCATTGGCCCCTGCTACCAGCGTCGCGGCGTGGCTTTCGAACAATTCGAAGAAATTTCCCTGTCGCGGCAGCAAACGCTGAAACCATGCGAACATCCAGCTAACCCCTGTCTTGTCGGCCACATTTTGAACGGCGCCGCGCGGCTGGGCGACGGCACGAAAGCCCCCGTCGCCGAACGAGCGGATCATCGCCTGCAGGTCGGGTTCCTCGACCGCCGCGGCGGCGTCGCGGAACGAAAACCACCGCCGGTCGCGTTCGTCCATTTCTTTCCACTCGGCGAGTTCGTTGGTCACGGCGAGCGGAAACACCTCGACCTGGTACATGATCGACGCGCCATTGGCGCGGCGCTTGCGATATTCATAGCTGCCGATCGGCGTCGGGCACACCGCGCCGATCACCCCCGCTTCCTCCTCGGCCTCGATCGCCGCGGCGGCATGGCGCTCCATGCCGGTCAGCGGATTGCCCTTTGGCACCACCCAGCGCTTGGTCTCGCGCGAGGTGATCAGCAGGATCTCGGTCGGCCCGTCCTGCGCGGGTCCGCTGAACCGATAGGGAAGGACGGCAATCTGACGCAAGGAATCGATCCCTTTCTAAAGGGGCTTGGGGCGGGTCGCGGCCGCATGGTTACAAATTGGTTTCGCCTCTATGACGATTTTGTGACAGCCACAAGCGAAGCCGGTGGCGCTAGCCTCACTTTCCGTAAACGTCAATTCGATTGCAAAATGCAACGCGGTGCGTAAGCTGCCTCCTAACGACAAATGGGAGACGAGATCATGGCAGATAGTGCGACCATGGAACGCGCGAGCGGCGCGGCGGCTGCACCGGTCGATCAGGATGTGCTGATCGTCGGCGCGGGCATTTCGGGCATCGGCATGGCCGTGCACCTGCAGGCGCACAGCCCCGACCGCAGCTTTACGCTCGTCGAGCGCCGCGCCGACCTCGGCGGCACCTGGGACCTGTTCCGCTATCCCGGCATCCGTTCGGACAGCGACATGCACACGCTGGGTTTCGTCTTCGAACCGTGGAAGCATGAAAAGTCGATCGCCGACGGCCCCGCGATCCTCGAATATCTGAACCGCATCGTCGACGAGCGCCACATCCGCGAGCGCATCCGCTTCGACCGCAAGGTCGTCGGCGCCGACTGGGACAGCGCGGCGGCGCGCTGGACGGTGACGATGGAGGATGCGGCCGGCGGCACCTCGACCACCACCGCGCGCTGGCTGTACCTCGGCGCGGGCTATTACGACTATGACTCGCCCTTCGACGCCAATTTCACCGGGCGCGACGATTTCCAGGGGCAGATCGTGCATCCGCAATTCTGGCCCAAGGACCTCGACTATGTCGGCAAGAAGGTCGTGGTGATCGGGTCGGGCGCAACCGCGGTGACGATCGTCCCCGCGATGACCGATCCCAAGAACGGCCCCGGCGCGGCGCATGTCACGATGCTGCAGCGCACGCCGACCTGGTTCGCGATCCGCCCCGCAAAGGACGGCCTCGCCAATTTCCTGCGCAAGATCCTGCCCGAGCAGCTCGCGTACAAGATCACGCGCTTCAAGAATGTGAAGATGCAGGACATCGTCTTCCAGAAGGCGCGCGACAAGCCCGAGAAGGTCCGCGACTTCCTGACCAAGCAGGTGAAGAAGAACCTCGGCGACCGTTATGACGCCGAAGCCTTCACCCCGCCGTACAACCCGTGGGAGCAGCGGCTGTGCCTGGTCCCCGACGCCGATTTCTTCGAGGCGATCAAGCGCGACAAGGCGTCGGTGGTCACCGACCATATCGAGCGCTTCGATGCGACGGGCATCCAGCTCAAATCGGGCAAGCATCTCGACGCCGACATCATCGTCACCGCGACGGGGCTCAGCCTCGCGGTCGCAGGCAAAATTCCGGTGCGCGTCGACGGCGACCTCGTCGACTGGAGCGAGCATTTCTACTACAAGGCGTGCATGTTCTCGAACGTGCCGAATTTCTCGGCGGTGTTCGGTTATCTCAACGCCAGCTGGACCCTGCGCGCCGATATCGTCGCCGAATATGTCTGCCGCGTGCTCAACCATATGCAGGCAACGGGGACGACGGTCGCGACGCCCGTCCTCGCCGATCCGGCGAGCCTGACCGAGGAGAATATCTTCGATTTCTCGTCGGGCTATATCCAGCGCTCGCTGCACATCATGCCCAAGAATGCCGACAGGCTGCCGTGGCGGCTCAACCAGAATTACCTGCAGGACCGCGTCGACATGCGCACCGGCGCGATCGAGGACGGCGTGCTCGGCTTCGGCAATGCCCGCGCTCCGGCCGCCGAGACCGAAGCCCCGGCGCTCGAAGCCGCCGAATGATCAGGCGGGCGGAGCGGCGCGCTTGGCGCGGCTCCGCCTGACCAGCCAGAAGATCAGCCCGCCGATCGCGAGCAGCAGCAGTGGCGCAACGATCCGCGCCGTCTTCGCGCCCGCCTCATAGCTTTCGATGAGGGCCAGCGCCTCGGGCTTGGTCGAACTGCCGAGGACATTCCACTCGGTGATCTGCAGCGGCGCGTCGTTCTCGGCGAAGAAGCGCAGCGACACCGTGGTCCATTTCGCGCCCGAATGGCCGACGACGACGACCTCCTCCTGCCGCTGTTTGATGCCCGGTTCGGCATTGGTTTTCCACTCATAGGAAGCGAGCTGCCACGTCGCTTTCCCTTCGGGGCATTCGCGCGGGAGCAGCGGCGCGGCCTCGACCGCGGTGTTCGCGATCTCGGGATGGAGCAGGCTCACCGTGCTCGCGGGGTCGGTGCAGAAACGCTCGGCGATGCCGATGATCTCCTTCTGCCGCTCGGGCGAGACCAGCTTGTCGAGCGTCGCCTGGAAACTGCATCCCGCCATCAGCAGGGCCAGCAGCCCCAGAATGCCCGTAAAAATCGTCCGCATCGCAACCTCCCCCTGATGCCCGACCCGTGCCGATGATGACGAATCGCAGCCCGTGAATCCAGCGCCTTTGTGCCTGGTCCGCCGCACTCCCGCTGTGCCGCGGCGCACAGGCGGTCGCGCGATCCAACCATATTGGCAGCAATATTGTCGCGCTCCCGACTTTCTGGACACGCCAACGATATTTACTCTATTCACAAACTATAATAGTCTGCCTGCGATCAGGGGGAGGTCGCATCATGAAATTTTCGGAAACGATATTTGCTCGATTACCGCTTCGCGGCGCTGCGCTCGCGTTGGCGGCACCGCTGCTGCTCGCAGGCTGCCAGGACGGCGGCTATGGTGAGAAGGAAGTCGCCGCCGCGGGCAGCTGTCCCGAGGGTTTCGGCTGGGCCGAGGGGTTGCAGGCTTATCTCAGCCCGACCGCGACGATGCCCACCGCGATGAGCGCCGATGCCGACGACTGCCTGTTCAACCAATGGTCGTGGGAGGCCTTCGTCTGGGCCAATGCGCCGATCGACGGCACCCCGCGCTTCCTGACCTGGCAGGTGCCCGACGACCTGCTGACCAACACCAGCGAAGTGCCGCGCACCTCGCTGCTGCGGCTCGACGTGCATATGAAGCCGATCCACATGGGCGCGAACGCGCCCAGCCAGGACGGCGCGATCGTCGAGGCCGACGGCAGCATGCTGATCGGGCCGAACGGCTATCCGGTCTATGCATCGAGCCATATGACCTCGAATTATTTCGATACGGTCAAACGCAATCTGATCGCCACCGGTGCCTATCAGAACAACCCCAACCAGGACGATTATTTCAGCGTCGGCGACGCGATCGTGAAGGCGACCTGGTACCGGCTCGCCGCGGGCGAGGCCGCGCCCGCGGGCGCCTATACGACGCAGGCCGAGGTGCCGGTGCTGCAGAATAACTGCACCGGCGGCAGCTGCGCCGTGGTGCCGAGCGGGAAATATGAGACGGTCACCGTCGCGCTCGTCGGCATGCACGTCGTCGGCTATACCGAAAACCATCCCGAGTTCGTCTGGGCAACCTTCGAGCACAAGCTCAATGCGCCGATGTTCCCGGACAATACCTTCGTGTTCGACGCGAGCCAGAGCAACCCGAACAACTTCACCTTCTACAAGGCGGGGACGCCCTATTCGCAGGCCGCCTTGCTGGTCGAAACCAACACCAACCCGGCGACGGTGACCTTCGATGGCACGACGGGCAAATTCTCGCCGGTGACGCAGGTCGTCCAGATGAACCAGACCGGCGGCGACACCCAGCCGAACGGCCCCGCGAACATCACCGCGATCAACACCGCGTCGCAGGGCGCAGCGAAGAATTTCCCGAACAACTCACCGCTCCAGAATTACAATCTGATCGGCACCGCATGGTTCAAGCCCAACACCTATGTCACCACCAATCCGAATTGGGCGAACCTCAACCAGACCAACGCGGTCGGCGCGATCAGCCTGATGAACACGACGGCCGAGACTTTCCTGCAAAGCGCCAAGGGGCAGCAGGGCAATAATTGCTTCGAATGCCACAGCGCGACGAGCTTCTCCTACAACGGCATCCAGCCCAAGGCGCTGACGCCGCGCCGCGTCGCGATCAGCCACATGGTCGCGATGGGCTCGCCCTATGAGGTGCCCAACACGCTGCCGGTGAAAGCGGGCGGAGCCGCACCGGCGCCGGCCGCGAAAGCGCCGCCGAAAAAATAGAGCTGCACTGGGTCGCAGTCGCGTAACCCCGGGTCCAACATGGGCCCGGGGTTATGTGTTTTGAGGCGAATGGCCGGTTTGAGGTGGGAAAAAGACGCTCTTAATCCGCCTCCGCCCCTATGCGCCCCTTCATCCCGGCCGCCGGGCCGATCCAACGCTCAGCCCGGATTCGCATTCTTCCAGTCGCGCCGGATCTTCTTGGCGAGGCTCCATTTATGGACCTCGGTCGGGCCGTCATAGATGCGAAAGGCGCGGACTTCGCGGAACACCTGTTCGACGATCGTCTTGTCGGTGACCCCGGTGCCGCCCATCACCTGGACGCAGCGGTCGGCGATGCGCATCAGCGCCTCCGACACCGCGACCTTCGCCATCGAGCTTTCGGCGGTGCCGAGATCGCCGGTGTCGAGCACCTCGGCGCACCAGCGGATCATCAGTTCGGCCTGCTTCAGGTCGATCAGATTTTCGGCGAGCATGAAGCCGACGCCCTCATGGTCGATCAGCGGCTTGCCGAAGGCGGTGCGGCGGTTGGCATAGTCGGTCGCGATCTCGTGCGCGCGCTGGCAGGCACCGTGCCAGCGCATGCAGTGCGAGAGGCGCGCGGGGCTGAGGCGCACCTGTGCATATTTGAAGCCCTCGCCCGCCTCGCCGAGCATCTGGTCGGCGGGAACGCGCAGATTGTCGATGATCACGGTGGCATGGCCGCCGGGCATCGAGCTGTCGATCGTGTTCGGCACATGCTCGATGCGGATCGCCGGATCGGGCAGGTCGACGAGGAACATGCACGCACCGCCGCCCGCGGCGACATCCTCGGCCCTGGCCATGACGATGCCGACCTTCGCGCCGTCGGCGCCGGTGATGAAGCATTTGCGGCCGTTGATCACCCAGTGATTGCCGTCCATGCGGCAGCTGGTCTTCATCATCGACGGGTCGGAGCCCGCGCCGCCCTCTTCGGCGGGTTCGGTCATGAAGAAGGCCGAGCGCGCGTGACCCTGCACCAGCTGGTCGAGGAAGCGCGCCTTGAGCTCGGGACTGCCGACCTTGCCGAGGAGGTACATATTGCCCTCGTCGGGCGCCGCGGTGTTGCACGCGAGCGGGCCGAGCGGCGAGAGGCCGGTCTTCTGCAGCACATACGCCGTCTCGACCTGCGTCAGATGGTCGCCATCGGACAGGATATGCGGAGTGAGCACCCCCGCGGCGCGCGCCCTGGCCTTGAGTTCGTCGACGAGGTCGTCGGTCGGGGCGCCGTGATGATCGCGGCGCGGGTCGCTCTCATAAGGAGCCACGACGGTGCGGACGAAGGCTTCGACGCGTTCGCCGATCTCGAGCGCACGATCCGAGACGGTCGCGGCGGCGGCTTGCTGATGGCTCATTACCTGGCTCCCCAAATTGTCGGGGACCCGTTGGATCATTTGATCCGGCAGGGCAAGCGCTTCGCCATCGAAGCATCGCGCAAAAAAAAAGGATGCCCCGGTCGTGGGGGACCGGGGCATCGCATCGGGCTACTTAAGGGACCAACCAAATATAGCCCGAACTCGGGTACTCTTTACCGCTTAGCGCAGCAGGTTCATCACGCCCTGCTGGCTCTGGTTCGCCTGGGCGAGCATCGCGGTCGACGCCTGGGCCAGGATGCCGGCGGCGGCGAGGTTGGTCGATTCCACCGAGAAATCGGCGTCTTCGATGCGCGACTTCGATTCCGACAGATTCGTGACGGTCGCCGTCAAATTGTCGACAGCCGAAGTCAGGCGGTTCTGCTGGGCACCCAGGTTGGCGCGTTCGGTGGCGATCGTCTGGATCGCGGTGTCGAGCGTCGCGAGCGCACCCGACGCACCGGCCGCGGTCGAGAAGTCGAGGCCGTCGACGCCGAGGCCGGCGGCCTGGAGGTCGGCGATCGCGACGTTCACGACTTCGCCGTCGTTGAGGCCGGTCTGGATGTCGAGGTCGGCAGTGCCGTCGAGCAGCGCGGTGCCGTTGAAGGTCGTGCGCGTCGCAACGTCGTCGATCTGCGCGATCAGCGCGGTGACTTCGGTCTGGACCGCAGTGCGGTCGTCGTCGCCCATCGTGCCGGTCGAAGCCTGCATCGCCAGTTCGCGCATACGGACCAGGATGTCCGCGATGCTGCCGGCGGCGCTGTCGGCGGTCTGCGCCAGCGAGATGCCGTCATTGGCGTTGCGGACCGCCTGCGTCAGGCCACGGACGCTGGCGTCCATGCGGGTCGCGATGGCGAGGCCGGCAGCGTCGTCCTTGGCGCTGTTGATGCGCTTGCCGCTCGACAGGCGTTCCATCGCCTGCGACTGCATGCGCTCGGCAACACGCGAGTTATTCTGGGCGCGAAGCGCGCTCACATTGGTGTTGATAACAGTCATAAGTTCCCTTTCCGGCCCCCCAAGGGCCATTCCCATGGTGTGCGGCTCGGCGAGCTTCACGATTGCAGTAACGGCGGGGGCGCCGGGGGCTTAAGCGCGGCACGTCAAAAAATTGCCGGACAGGGTTAATCGCGCTGGCCGATCGCAGCCATGCCCATGTTTTCCAACGATATAAATTTTTGGCACGCGCTTTGCATTACTCTCTGCGTGCGGCGCGATGCCGCGTCTCGAGACGGATGAAAGCCATGAGCACGATTGACCAGAGCCGGCTGCTGCAGATGCGCAGTTCGATCCTCAATCAGAACGAAGCGCTGCAGCGCGCCGCCGGCCGCGGCGCCGCCGGCGGCGTCGACAGCGCCGCGGGAACCCCCGATTTCGGATCGGCGATCTCGGCCGCGCTGCAACAGGTCAACGCCCAGCAGTCGAAGGCGAGCGAGATGACCGAAGCCTATGAGCGCGGCGACACGCACGACATCGTGAGCGTGATGATCGAGCGCCAGAAGGCCTCGCTCGGCTTCGAGACCACGTTGCAGGTCCGCAACAAGCTGTTGTCCGCGTACCGCGACATCATGAACATGCCGGTGTAATCCATGTCCGATACCCAGATCCTGAGCCCCGTCGACGCGGGCGCCGACCGCCGCCTCCCCGTCCCTGCCATGGGCGGCCGTTTCGCCCCCGTGCAGCAGTTCATCCGCCAGCCCGCGGTCCAGCGCGCTTTGCCCGCGATCGCCACGACTGCCGCGATCGGCATCGCCGCGCTCGCCTATTTCGCAACCGCCGCGGCGCCGCAGACGCAGCTGTTCGCCGGACTCGCCGACGCCGACAAGGCCGCGGTCGCCGACGCGCTGACAGCGCAGGGCATCGGGCATACGATCGATCCCACCACCGGCGCGCTCACCGTCGACGCCGACAAACTCCACCAGGCGCGCATCGCGCTCGCCGGCCAGGGCCTGCCCAAGGCGTCGGCCGACGGCAGCGAGATGATCGGCGCTTTGCCGATGGGCGCGAGCCGCGCGATCGAGGGCGAGACGCTGCGCGGCGCGCGCGAAGCCGACCTCGCGCGCACGATCGAAGCCATCGACGCCGTCAAGGGCGCGCGCGTCCATATCGCCGCCGCGGAACCCAGCCTGTTCGTCCGCGAGGACAAGCCCGCCACGGCCTCGGTGATGCTCACGCTCCAGAACGGCCGCAGCCTCAGCGACGGCCAGGTGCAGGCGATCCGCTTCCTCGTCGCCTCGTCGGTGCCGGGGATGAACGCCGACCAGGTGTCGGTGATCGACCAGCGCGGCGCGCTCCTCTCGGACTCGGCGACGTCGGGCGACATGCAGGCGTTCCAGCTCCAGACGCAGATGGAGGACCGCTACCGCCGCGCGCTCGACAGCCTGCTCGGCCCGATGCTCGGCGCCGGCAACTACACCGTCGAGGTCCACGCCGACGTCGACATGTCCGAAAGCCAGGCGACGCGCGAAAGCTTTCCCGAAAACGACCGCGCGCTCACCAGCGAGATGGTCACCCGCTCGGTCAGCGGCCAGGGCGACGTGCCCGCGGTCGGCATCCCCGGCGCGCTGTCGAACCAGCCGCCGCCGGCCTCGGCGCTGAACCAGACCCCGAACGGCACCGCCCCCGGCGCCCCCGCCCCGACGACGCAGAGCAACGAGAATGCCCAGCGCGCTTACGAAGTCGGCCGCGAGATTTCGGTCACCCACCGCCCGCAGGGCCAGCTGCGCCGCGTGTCGGTCGCGGTCGCGCTCAACCAGGGGCCGAAGGCGCTGACCCGCGCCGACATCACCAAGATCGACGGCCTCGTGAAGGGCGCGGTCGGTTTCGACGCCGCGCGCGGCGACCAGGTCGCGATCAGCCAGCGCCCCTTCGCCAAGGTCGAGGACATGTCGCCCGCCTTCTACGAACAGGGCTGGTTCCTGCCGCTGGTCAAGCAGATCGGCGCCGTGCTCGTCGCGCTCCTCGCCTTCTTCTTCATCGGCCGCCCGCTGATCAAGGCCGCCAAGGCCCGCGCCGCCGCGCGCGCGGAACGCGACGCTGCGCTCGAGGAATCGCTGATGGCGGCGGCCGAGGGCGGTAACCCCGCCCTGCCCCGTCCGCGCGGCCGCGAAATCACGCTCGAGATGATCGAGGCCGCGCCGAGCTACGAAGACCGCGCCAATCTGGTCCGCGCTTTCGTCCGCCAGGACTCGGCACGCGCGGCGGTCGTCGTGCGCCAGCTGATGCAGGAGGGCGCCCGTGGCTGATCTCGACGCCGACCTCGGCACCCCGCCCGCCAAGGCCGAGGTCGAAGGATCGGCCGCCGCCGCGATCCTGCTGATGCTGCTCGACGAGAGCGAAGCGGCGACGATCCTGAAGCATCTCGATCCCGCCGAAGTGCGCCAGCTCGCCAAGGGCATGTTCGACGCCGCCAACGCCACCGAAGTGCAGATCGAGCATGCGCTCGACCGCTTCGTGACGCGCAGCCGCTCGGTGAGCGCGCTCAGCGTCGGCGCCGACACGCGCATCCGCACCGTCATCAACCAGGCCGTGGGCAACGTCCGCGCCGACAATATCCTCGCCGCCGTCGCGCCGCAATCGAGCGCCGCGTCGCTCGAAATGCTGCGCTGGATGGATGTCGATGCCATCAGTGGATTGCTCGCCAGCGAACATCCGCAGGTCGGCGCGCTGATCCTGTCGGTGCTGGTCCCCGACATTGCGGCGCGCGCGATCGAGACGCTCGACGAAGTGCTGCAGGCCGATCTGGTGCTGCGCGCGGCGCAGCTGTCGTCGGTCCCTGCCGCGGCGATCGAGGATCTGGAATCGGTGCTCGCCGCCGCCAATGTCGGCGGCCAGCGGGTGGCGAAGCAAGCGATCGGCGGCCCGAGCGACGTCGCCAAGATCATGAAGAAGATGCCCAAATCGCTGTCGGAACGCACGATCCGCAACCTGAAGAAGGCCGACCGCCAGCTCGCTCAGACGATCGAGGAAGAGATGTTCATCTTCGAGAATCTCCGCGACCTCGACCTCCGCAGCCTCGGCACCATCCTGCGCGGCGTCGATGCCTCGCAGCTGTCGATTGCGCTCAAGGGTGCCGACGACGACATGGTCGACCTCTGCCTCTCGACGATGTCGCAGCGCGCGTCGGAAACGATCCGCGACGAAATGGCCGAGATGACGATGGTCAAGCGCACCGACGTCGACGACGCGCAGAAGGCGATCATGACGATCGTCCGCCAGATGGCCGCCTCGGGCGAGATCATGATCGCGGGCGCGGGCGACGATTATGTCTGACCCGCATTTCGCCCCCACCCCGCTCGCGATGGCGATGGCGCGTCAGGGCGGCTTCCGCCCGATGTCCTTCGACCCTGCGGTGCGCGACGCCGAGGCCGAAGCCGCCGCGCATGTGCCCGCCGAGGTCGAAGCCGGCGAAGACCCCTTCGAAAAGGGCCTCGCCGAGGGCCAGCGCCTCGCCGAAGCGGGTTTTGCGGTCGAGCGCGGCCAGCTGCTCGCGCTCGTCGCGGGCGCCGAGGCGCTGCAGGACGAACCGAGCGAAGAACTGGCGCAGCTGATCGCCGAGACCGTCGAGCGGCTGGTGCGCCAGATCGTCGCCGAAGCGCCGATCGACGCCATGTGGCTCAAGGATCAGGCCGAAACCGCCGCCGCGCTGGTATCGGAAGCCGACAAGGCGCGCACCCTGTGGGTCCACCCGCAGGACGCCGCGTTGCTGATGGACGCCGACATTCGCCTGCCCGTCGCCGCCGACCCCGTCATGATGCGCGGAACCGTGCGCATCGAGAGTTCGGCGGGCTGGATCGAGCACGGCCGCGCCGTCTATCTGGGCGAACTCCGCGCCGCATTGGGCCGCGAGGAAGCCAGCGCATGACGCGCCGCCTCGCCCTGTCGGCGCAGCAATTGCTCGCCCCCGTCGATATCGCCAAGGCGAGCCCGCGCCGCATCGGCACGCTCGTCGCGCACGAGGGCATCATGCTCGAAGTGTCGGGTTTCCCGCAGCCGCTGGGCAGCAACGTCCGAATCAAGTCGGCCGACAACGACTATGTCTATGGCGAGGTCGTCGGATTCCGCGGCCACCGCAGCCTCGTCCTGCCCTTCGACATGAACAAGCCGCTGGTCACCGGCGCGCCGGTCGAGCCGCATGGCGCGAGCTCGATGGTCCCCGTCGGCAAGGCCTTGCTCGGCCGCATCATGGACGCACAGGGCAATCCGCTCGACGGCCGCCCGCCGGTCAAGTCGCAGTTCACCTGGCCGCTCGCCGGGCGCAAGGTCAACCCGCTGCGCCGCGGCCGCGTCACCCGCCCGCTCGACATGGGCGTGCGCGCGATCAACGGGCTGCTTACCGTCGGCGAAGGCCAGCGCGTCGCGATCATCGCAGGCTCGGGCGTCGGCAAATCGGTGCTGATGGGCCAGATGATCGCGGGGACCGACTGCGACGTGATCGTCGTCGGGCTGATCGGCGAGCGCAGCCGCGAAGTCAGCGACTTCGTCGAGACCAAGCTGCCCCCCGAAGTGCGCAAGAAATCGGTCGTCGTCGCGGTCCCCGCCGACCACCCGCCGCTGCTGCGCCTGCGCGCCGCGATGCGCGCGACCGCGATCGCCGAAGCCTTTCGCGACGAGGGCAAGAAGGTGCTCCTGCTGATCGACAGCCTGACCCGCGTCGCGCATGCGCAGCGCGAGATCGGGCTGACCTTGGGCGAACCGCCGACGATGAAGGGCTATCCGCCCTCGGTCTTCGCGCTGATCCCCTCGCTGTGCGAACGCGCCGGCATCGACAAGGCGACCGGCGGATCGGTCACCGCGCTGTACACGGTGCTCGCCGACGGCGGCGACATCGAAGATCCGGTGGTCGACAGCGCGCGTGCGATCGTCGACGGCCACATCATCCTGTCGCGCGCCATGGCCGAACAGGGCGTCTATCCCGCGATCGACGTCGCGCGCTCGCTCTCGCGCACGATGGTCGACTCGGTCGACCCCGAGCATGCCGCCGCCGCCGCGCGCTTCCGCCAGCTCTGGTCGGCGTATGAAGAGAACCGCGATCTGATGCTGATGGGCGCCTATGTCGCCGGCGGCGACCCGGTGCTCGACGAGGCGATCATGCGCCGCGCCGACCAGCTCGCTTTCGTATCGCAGGGCGCCAAGGCCCAGGTCGATTTCACCACCTCTCGCCAAACCCTAGTTGAAGGATATAGTGCATGACCTCTCGCACCGCGCGCCGCAAACGGATCATCCGCGTGCGCAGCGTCGAACATCAGATGGCGGAGGCCAATCTCGCGCGCGCCACCAGCGAGCTCGCGAACCTCGTCGAGCTCGGCAAGCGCCTCGAGACGCTGCGCACCGACCTCGCGATGGCGAAGGGCGCGGTCGCCGGCCGCGCGCTCAACACGATCGGCGAACTCGGCATGCGGCTCGACATGGCGAAGGAAAATCTGGTCGCGCCGACAGCGGGCGCCAGCGCGCGCCGCGACCAGATGGGCGCGCTCGCCCAGCGCGCGATGGTCAAGGAAGAATCGGCGGTGCGCCTCTACGAGCGCAGCCGCAAATCGGCCGAGCAGGAAATGGAACGCCGCGCCGACGCCAACCGCCCGTTCCGCACCGGCATGCGCCTGCGCCTGATCGACGGGGGCATCGCATGATGCCTGCGCTGCCGCAGACCTCCACGGCGCCGATGCCCTCGCTGCTCGCGATGCTGACCCAGGTACAGGGCGGCGACGCGGGCGAAGCAGGTGCGTTCGACCAGCTCGTCGCGGCGCAGGGCCGCGGCGCGGCTCCGGCGGCCGCGCCCGTGGTTCCGACTGCGGCGCCGACTGCTGCGCCCATTATGCCGATCACCGTCGCGGCGCCCGCCGTGCCGGCCCCGGCCTCGCGGAATGCTCCGGTTCCGGCGCTGCCGATGGCGATCACCGCCGAAATGCCTGCTGCCGCGGCGCCGGTAGAATTCGCACCCGCCACGCCGATCCAGTTTGCGTCCGTGGCGATCCCGGCTGCACCGCTGGCTCCTGCAATCGTGCCGCAGCCCGTGCGCCCTGCCCTGCCGCTTCGTACGCCGCAGGCGGCCCTGCCGCAGGAGCTCGCTCCGACCGAAGACCTGCCCGTCAAAACCGCGACGCCGGGGAAGCCCGAGGCCGCGCCGACCGACAAGGCGATCCTCGCCGCGAACGAATTGCTCGCGACGCTGGCGCAGTTCGCCGTTCCCGCCGGCAAACCCGCCGCCACCAAGCCCGCAATCGCCCTGCCCGCCACCGAAGGCGAAGCCGCGAGCGAGGGCGAAACTCAGGTTGCTGCCGAAGCCGCGCCCATCACGGCCTTGTTGGCCTCGGCCGTCGCGCCCATCGAAACGCGCCCCGTCGGCAAGCCTGCCGCCGACATGCCACCCGCTGCAAAACCGCGCCGCGACGACGCGCCCGCGCTGCCGGCCGCCGCGCCCAAGGTCCGCGGCGATGCGCCCGCGCTTCCCATGATGGCCGCGCTCGAACCCGCCGCCGCCAAGCCCACCGCCGAGCCGTCGATGACGATACTCTTCGCGCAGCCCACTACCACCGCGACCACCGCACTCGCCGCCGCGCCCGTCGGGACGATCGCCGAACGCACGCTCGACCTCAGCAGTGACGACGCCTGGATCGAACAGCTCGCCGCCGATATCGCCGCGACCAAATCGGCGTCGGGGGACATCAGCTTTCGCCTGATGCCGCGCCACCTCGGCCGCCTCGACGTGTCGATGACGGCGGGCGACGAGGGCGTGTCGGTCAAGCTCGACACCCAGCATGAGGCGACCGCGACGATCGTCACCGCGGCGCAGACGCGCCTCGCCGACGATCTCCGCCAACAGGGCGTGCGCGTCGCCGACACGCAGGTGACCTGCACCCCGAACGAAGCCGGCCGCCAGTTCCAGCAGGGGCAGGGCCAGGGCCGCAACGGTGCGCAGGATGCCAGCCACCTGATCGAAACCGCCGACGACCGCGCCGAAGCGCGCACCGAAACCCGTGACGAGCGCAGCGGCGAACGCCGCGGCCGCTTCGCCTGACAGGAGCCGACCGATGACCAAGGACAAGACCGAAGCCGCCGCGCCGAAGAAGGGCGGCAAGATGAAGAAGCTGCTGATGATCACCGTCGGCGCCGCGGTGCTGATCGGCGCCGGCGCCGGGGCGGGCATGTATTTCGGGGTCGGCATGGCCAAGACCGCGCCCAAGCCCGAGGATTTCTATCCCAAGCTCGTCGTGCGCAGCGAGGGCGAGGAAGAACCCGTGGCCGAGGGCAAGAAGGAAGAAGCCCCGCCGAAGGTCGGCACCGTCTCGGTCCCGAACGACAAGTTCAAGGTCGATCCGCGCAAATATGAGATCACCTATTATCCGATCGAGCAGAGCTTCACCACGAACCTCGCCGACGGGTCGGGTTTCCTGCAGGTCGGGATCAGCCTGTCGACCTATTATGACGGCAAGGTCATCGCGAACATCCGCCGCCAGGACGTGCCGATCCGCTCGGCGGTGCTGATGGTGCTCGCCGAACAGGATCCTGCCCTGCTCTCGACCTCGCACGGCAAGCAGTCGCTCCAGCGCCAGCTGACCGGCGCGATCAACCAGGTGCTGCGCGACAAGGAAGGCTTCGGCGGCATCGACAATGTCTATTTCACGAACATGGTGATCCAGTGAGCGCCAAGGGCAATCCCTTCAAGGCGCCGAAAGCGCCGACCGCCAAGCCCGCCGCCGACGACGCGACCGCGTCGCTGCTGCTGCGCAAGGCCGAGGACGGTTATGCCTTCCCCGTGATCGAGGGCGTCGCGAACCAGTTCGCGCGTAGCTTGCGCGACCTCATCCGCGCGCTCGGCGCGCCGACGGTGCAGGTCGAGCGCGAACCCGCCAAGCGCGTCCGCTTCGCCGACTGGTGCGCCGCCGCCGCGCCGGCGATCTTCTGGCGCTACCACGCCCCGCCGCTGAAAGGCCCGGTGCTGCTCGCCGGCGCGCGCCCGCTGATCCTCCAGCTCGTCGACATCTTCTATGGCGGCAAGGGCCAGCTCGCCAGCGAGCGCGAGGATCTGACCGACGCCGAGGACCGCTTCGCCGCGCGCCTCGGCCGCGACCTCGGGCTGCAGCTCGCCGCCGCCTGGGGCGACAAGATGGCGCCCGAACTCGACTGCGTGACGACCGACAGCGCCAAGCTCGCCGCGGTGCGCGCCGACGACGAATTGCTGGTCCAGCGCTTCACTTTGCGCGGCGGCGTGCTCGACGGCCGCACCATCGCCTGCGCCTATCCGGTCGCGGCGCTGCGCGGCATCGCCGACGTCGAATCGGGCCCCGATGTCCGCGACGAAGCCCCCGCCGACGCCGAATGGACCGCGACGCTGAACAGCGCATTGAAGACCGTTCGCCTGCCGGTGCGCTCGGTCCTGGCGCGTCCCGAAATTTCTTTGGTCAAACTGCTCGCTTTGGAGGTCGGTGATATCATTCCGTTAACCATTCCGCGCAATGTTCCGGTAACCGTCGCCGGTCGGCATTTCGCCGCCGGGAGCATCGGCGAAGCGAATGGAAATGCGGCCATAATGATCGAGCATATCGAAAGAGGATCGGACGATGAGTGATCTCAGCGAAGCCCCCGCGCGCGGCGAACGCCGCGGAGCCAAGGACATGGCGGCGGCGCCCAATTTCGACCTGCTCGCGGGCGTGTCGCTGCGCGTGTCGGTCGAGGTCGGATCGACCTCGATGACGCTCGCCGAACTGCTCGCCATGTCCGAAGGCAGCGTCGTCGAGCTTGATCGCGCCGCCAACGAGCTGCTCGACATCTATGCCAATGGCACGCTGATCGCGCGCGGCGAGATCGTCAACGTCGACGGCCGCTACGGGATCCAGGTCGCCGAAGTCGTCGCCCCCGACCGCGGCCTCGCCGGGTTCGACCGGAGGGCCTGATGTTCGAATATATCCTGCGCCTCCTCATCCTGCTGCCGCTCGTCGGCGGCATGGCGTGGGGCAGCCTGTGGCTGTGGAAAAAGGTCCAGATGGGCACGCTCCAGCTGCCCGGACAGGGCGCGAAGCGGACGCGCGCGATCGAGATGATCGACGTGCTGCCGCTGGGCCCCGGGACCAAGCTGACCGTCGTCGAATTCGCCGGGCAGCGCATCCTGCTCTCGGTCTCGCGCGGCGCGGTCACCCGCCTCGCCGACAACAGCCAGGGCGACTTCCATGTCGACTAAGAGACATTGGCTGCGCGCCGCGGCGATCGCCGGCGGCGTGGCGCTGCTGATCGCGGCGCCCGCGGCTTATGCGCAGGAAGCGAGCGGGCTCACCCGCGCGGTGAACGAGATCGGCGGCGATGGCCGCCCGCTGTCGCTGTCGCTGCAGATCCTGCTGCTGATGAGCCTGCTGACGGTGCTGCCGTCGCTGCTCCTCATGATGACCAGCTTCACGCGCATCATCATCGTGCTGTCGATCCTGCGCCACGCGCTCGGGCTGCAACAGACCCCGCCGAACCAGGTGCTCGTGGGTTTGAGCCTCTTCCTGTCGCTGTTCGTGATGGCGCCGGTGATCACCGAGGTGAACCGCGTCGCGATCGAACCCTATGGCCAGGAACAGATCGACATCGGCACCGCAGTGACGCGCTCGGGCGATGCGCTGCACGGCTTCATGCTCACCCAGACGCGCAAGTCCGACCTGATGATGTTCGCCAAGATCGCCAAGGCGCCCAGCTATGCGAGCCCGAAGGACGTTCCCTTCTCGATCCTGCTCCCCGCTTTCGTCACCAGCGAACTCAAGACCGCCTTCCAGATCGGCTTCCTCATTTTCCTGCCCTTCCTGATCATCGACCTGATCGTCGCATCGGCCTTGATGTCGCTCGGCATGATGATGCTGTCGCCGACGATCATATCGATGCCCTTCAAGCTGCTGCTCTTCGTCCTCGTCGACGGCTGGGCGCTCACGATGGGCTCGCTAGCGGCGTCATTCGGGACGTAGCGCGGTGGAAGCCGATTATTTCGTTGGGGTCGCGCAGCAGTCGCTGTGGATCCTCGCGCTCGCGACCGCGCCTTTGCTGATCCCGATCCTGATCGTCGGCGTACTGCTCGGCATGGTGCAGGCGGCGACCTCGATCAACGAGCAGACCCTGACCTTCGTGCCCAAGCTGATCGTCGCCGCGATCTGCCTCGCGATCTTCGGCGGCAGCATATTGGTGCTGCTCACCGACTTCACCCGCGAAATCTTCGCGCAGATCCCGACGCTGGTGCGTTAGCCCGGGACCGATGACCCCCGCCGACATCCCCAATGTGGAGGCGATGCTGCAGCTGTGGATGCTCGGCATGATCCGCCCCGGCGCCTGCTTTCTCGCGGCGCCGGTGTTCGGCGCGGCGAACGTTCCGGTCCAGCTTCGCCTCGTCATCGCGCTCGCGGTCGGCGTGCCCGCGGTCGCGGCGTCGGGCATGACCCTGCCGCCCGAGGGGATCGTCTCGGTCCCCGGCTTCTTCCTGGTGATCGGCGAGGTCGTCATCGGCCTCGCCATGGGCTTCGTGCTCCAGATGGGGCTCGCCGCCGCGTTGCTCGCGGGCGAGGCGATCAGCAACGCGACGGGCCTCGGCTTCGCGTCGATGGTCGATCCCTTGAGCGGCGCGTCGAGCTCGGCGATCGGGCAGTTCCTCTCGATGCTCGCGACCGCGATCTTCCTCGCCGCCGACGGGCATCTGGTGCTGATTTCGATCATCGTCGACAGCTATAGCGCGCTGCCGCCCGGCAACGCCTTCCCTTCGTGGCAGACGATCGAGGGCATCATCCGCTTCGGCAGCCTGATGTTCGCCGCGGGGCTGACGATCGCCCTGCCCGTCGGCTTCGTCCTGATCCTCGTCCAGATCATCATGGGCGTGATCGGCCGCTCGGCGCCCGCGCTCAACCTGTTCGCGGTCGGCATCCCGGCGACCCTGCTCGCCGGCGTCGTGCTGCTCGGCGTCGCCACCCCGGTGATGGCCGAGGGGCTCGCGCAGATCCTGTCCGACGCGCTCGACGCCGCGCGCATGGTCGCGGGGGGCTGAGCCATGTCGGGGACGACCGAGAAGGACCAGAAGACAGAACTCCCGACGCCCAAGAAGCTCGCGGACTCCGCGCGCGAGGGCGATGTGCTGCAGTCGCGCGAGCTCGCGACCGCGCTGATGATGCTCGTCGCGGCGGGCTGGCTGGTCGCCGCGGGCGGCTGGTTCGTGCGCACCGTCGGCGAACTCGTCTCGCGCGGGCTGACGCTCGACCGCGGCGACATCACCGATTTCGCGCCCGGCGAGGCGCTTCTGCGCAACGGGACCGAGGTGCTGCTGCCGCTCGCGAGCCTGTTCGCCGCGGCGCTGCTCGCGGCCTTCGCGGGTCCGGCACTGCTCGGTTCGATGGGCTGGCGCGGCAAGGCGCTCGGCTTCAAGGGCAATCGCATGAACCCGATGAGCGGGCTCAAGCGCATGTTCGGCATGCAGGGCGCGACCGAGCTCGGCAAGGCTCTCGCCAAAGTGCTTCTGCTCGGCACGATCGGCTATTGGCTGATCGCCAAGAATTTGCCCGCAATCGTCCAGATGGCGTCGAGCGACCTGCATTCGGCGATCGGCCTCGCCGGCCAGGCGGTCGCGCAGTCGGTGCTGGTGATGGCCGGCGGGCTCGTCGTCATCGCGCTGATCGACGTGCCGGTGCAGTGGCTGCAACGCCGCAAGCGGCTGATGATGAGCAAGCAGGAAATCAAGGAAGAGATGCGCCAGTCCGACGGCGCGCCCGAGCTCAAGCAGGCGCAGCGCCAGCGCGCGCACGAGATGCTGAGCGGCTCGGCGCGCAAGGCGGTGTCAGAGGCGACGGTGATCCTGACCAACCCGACGCATTTCTCAGTCGCGTTGCGCTATCGCCCCGGCATCGACGCCGCGCCGGTGGTCGTCGCGCGCGGCCGCGGCGACGTCGCGCTCGCGATCCGCGAACTCGCGCGCGGCACCGACGTGCCGATCCTCGAATATCCGCAGCTCGCGCGTGCGATCTATTTCACCGCGCGCCCGGGGCGCGTGATCCCCGAGGAACTGTTCGTCGCGGTCGCGACGATCCTCGCCTTCGTCTTCCGCCTCGAACGCGCGGTCGCCGACGGGCTGGCGCAGCCCGACATCGAGGTGCCGTCGTCGCACTGGTACGACGCCGACGGTCGAAAACAGGCTTAAACTCCCCCGCGCGCTGCCGTTAACAGCTTCGAAGGATAGCGCGCATGGTCAGTTCAATCGCCAACAGCCTCGGTTTCGGATCGGGCATCGACACCCAGCAATTGGTCAAGGACCTCGCCGCGGCGTCGCGCGAGCCCAAGATCGAGCGGATGACCGGCCTGGTCCAGGCGAACCAGACGCGGATCAGCGCGCTGGCGCAGGCGCGCTCGAACCTCGACGGCTTTGCCGACTCGCTCGGCCAGATGGTCTCCGACGGCACGCTGCGCAGCACACCCACCGTATCCGACGACAGCGTGCTCAGTGCCACCGCGCGCGCCGGCCTGTCGGCGGACAATTTCGCCGCATCGGTCGAGGTCACCCAGCTCGCGCGCGGGCAGACCATCTTTTCAGGCGTCGTCGCCGACAAGAGCGCCGCCATCGGCCAGGGGACGATGACGCTGACCGTCGGCGGGGTCGCCAAGACGATCACCATCGGCGCCGCCAACGACAGCCTCGACGGCCTCGCCAATGCGATCAACGCCAGCGGCGCCGGCGTCACCGCCTCGGTGATCGCCGCCGACGGCGGCTACCGGATGATCCTGAAGGGCCCGACCGGGGCGGCCAATGCCTTCACGCTCGACACCGCCACCCCGGCATTGTCGGGTTTCGCTTATGGCTCGGGCGGCGGCATGACGCTGGGCCAGAGCGCGGCCAACGCCGAATTCACCCTCGACGGCATCGCCTTCAGCCGCGCCAGCAACATCATCGACGATGTGGTCCCCGGCATGTCGCTGACGCTGAAGAAAGCGGCGCCCGGCCAGCCGGTCGACATCGGCGCCAGCCGGCCGCTCGACATGATCAAGCAGACCATCGGCGATTTCGTCGACGTCTATAACCAGCTCAAGAAGAGCCTGCAGTCGGCATCGAAAATGTCGGGCGCGACGCAGAGCCTGCGCGAGCTGGAACGCGAGTTGCAGGCGCTGGTCGGCAAGGTGCTGACCAGCCATGGCAGCATCAACAAGCTGAGCGACATCGGCATCGGGTCGACGAAGGACGGGCTGCTCGCCGTCGATACCGCGAAGCTGGAAAAGGTGCTGGCGACCGACGCCGGCGCGGTCGAGGCGATCTTCAACCCGCGCCGCGACGCCGCGCACACCGAGGCGACCGACCCCGGCATCGCCTTCGCGCTCGACGCGATCCGCGACAAGGCGATCGGCGCGGACGGCGTCATGGACCGCATATCGAAATCGCTGACCGCCAAGAGCGAGTCGCTCGCCGAACAGCTCGAAAAGATCGAGATGCGCGAGGAAGCCTATGAAAAGCGGCTGGAAAAGCAGTTCGGCGGCCTCGATGCCAAACTCGCGGCGCTCAAGGCGACGCAAAGCTATCTCGAGCAACAGATCGAGATGTGGTCCAACCAGGGCAATAATTAAGGTCGACCGACAGTGGCAGCCACCGCATCGACAGTCCGCGCGACCGGCCAGTACCGGCGCATGCAAAGCGAAAGCCGCGCCGCCGGGGCAAACCCCGTCGAGCTGGTCACCATGCTCTATGACGAGCTGGAGATCGCGATCGGCGTGCTCGCCGCGATGGTGCGGCAGGGCCAGCAGATTTCGGCCACCGAACCCGCGCACCGCGCGCGCGCGATCCTGATCGGGCTGGACGCCGGGCTCGATCACCAGGCCGGCGGCGACGTCGCCGCGGCGCTGACGCGCGTCTATAGCAGCATGCGCCGCAAGCTCGACAAGGTCGTGGCGGCGAACGACGCCGAAGGGCTCGACGAGCTGCTGGAGGGCGTGAAGACGGTGAGCAGCGCCTGGCGGCAGCTGCGGTAGTCAAATCGCCAGCGACTGGTTTCGGCCGGTGGCGGACTTTAGGATCGTTTTGAGTCGGGTCGGCGATGTCGACACAGAGCCGCCGGATATTCGAACTATCGACCGCCGACGTTTTCCCAACGGCGACGCTCGATTTCGCACGCCGCTTCGACAGCTGTCCAGATGTCGGATGCGAACTTTCTCATCGAAACTAGATCAGCTAATTCGGATGGTGCAGCAGGCACGAACCTGTCGATGGCCGCCACTATCTCGATATGCCATTGCTGCAGTCGCGCTCGTAATGCCGCAGGGGTATCCACACCGCAAAAATAGACATCTTCGCGGCCATATACATAGCTACAGCCACCAGTTTCCAAGATGCCATATAGTGGTCCGGCTAGGCCATCGCGCAGAACTTCCAAATCAATCCAATGAGAATGGCCGCGCTTCGACTTCCAGTTATGGTGCGCGGGCACGTAGAACGCTTGCCTGAATTGCCTTTCCAGTGCGGCCTTTTCATATTCATCCATGGCTGACCGCTAGATGTCAGACCCCTTGTCCGCAAGGCGTGCTCGATCGGGATCCTCCAAGCGCCATCGTCGCAACGTCGGCTCTCCACCCTCAATGCGACCACAAACTCCAGCAAACAAAAAAACTTCGGCACCGGCTCGCTCCCCTGCCCCGCGACCAAGGTGGGGACTGGTATGGGGTGGGAAGCGAACCGGTGCCGATTCAGCGGCACTGAGACGGGTGGGGACGCTCAGGCTGCCTGTTGCTGAACTCCATATTTGCGCATCTTTTCGATGAGCGTGGTGCGCTTGAGCGTCAGGAGACGCGCCGCTTCCGAAATGATGCCGTCGGCGAGGTCGAGCGCGACGTGGATCTGCTCGAGCTCGATCGTCTCGATCTCGCGCTTCAGATCGATCGGGCGGCCCGGGGCCGGCGCCTTGGCGAAGGGCATCGCCGGCGAAATATCGTCCGCGCTGGCTTCAGCCGCGACGAAGCCGGTGGGGATGGCCTGTCGCGGCTGAAGCGCGGCGGTGGGGTTCAAAAGAAGGACGACGTCCTCGGCGCCGAGCGTCTCGCCGCCGTGCAGCACGCTGGCGCGCTCGACGAAATTGCGCAGCTCGCGGACATTGCCCGGCCAGCGGTGCTGCATCAGCAGCGCCATCGCGGCATCGTCGTAGCGGCACTTGGCTTCGCCGGGCATCTTGCGCTGGAAATGGCGGATCAGCGCGGGAATATCCTCGACGCGGTCGGCCAGGCTGGGGACCTGGAGGACGACCACGCCGAGCCGGAAGAAGAGATCTTCGCGGAACTTGCCATCGGCGATCGCGGCGCCGAGATCCTGGTGAGTGGCCGAGATGACGCGGACGTCGACGGCCTTCACGTCGCTGCTGCCGACGCGGACGATCGTCCGCTCTTCGAGCACGCGGAGCAGTTTGACCTGCATGTCGAAACGCATGTCGCCGATTTCGTCGAGGAAGAGCGTGCCGCCCTCGCTCGCTTCGAAATGGCCGATGCGGCGGGCGTGGGCGCCGGTGAAGCTGCCCTTTTCATGCCCGAAAAGTTCGGATTCGATGAGGTCGCCGGGGATGGCGCCGCAGTTGATCGCCGAAAAGGCCTTGGCCGAACGGGCGCCTTCGTCGTGGATCGCGCGGGCCACCAGTTCCTTGCCCGAGCCCGAAGGGCCGCAGAGCATCACCGAAGCGCTGGAACGTGCCACGCGGCGGATCATGTCGCGCAGGCGCTGCGCGGCAGGGCTGTGCCCGATGATCAGCATTTCAAGCGCGGCCTGGTCGCCGCAAGTCCCCACCTTGGTCATTTCGATCTCCACCGCGCCCCCCGAATTCGGCGCTTCTCGATGACCCAAGAGATTGCGGAATCTGGTAAATAAACTGCTAACCAAAGTGAACTAACCCCTTCAAAACAAAGGGTTATTGCCAATCTGGCAGCAATCGCGGCGGAACTGCGTCGTTAAGGATTTTAATGCTGCCAGATTGGCACCAATTGTCGGAAACTATTGGCCGCCGGTGTCCCAGCCGAGGGTGACCGAGATGCGGCGGTTGCGCGGATCGAATCGGTCCGACGGCACATAGGGCTCGGTATCGGCGACCCCTTCGATGCGCGCGAAGCGGTCCGAGCCGATGCCGCGGAAGGCGAGATATTGCCGGGCGACCTCGGCGCGCTCGACCGACAGGCGCCAATTGTTCATCCCCGTCTTGGCTGTCCAGGGGCTGGCGTCGGTGTGCCCGCGGATCATCACCTGGTTCGGAACCTCGGCGACGATCCTGGCGATCTCGGCGAACAGCCGCGACGCGTCGGGGGTCAGCTGGTTGGTGCCGACGACGAACATCGAGAAATTGGCGTCGTCGACGATGTCGATGCGCAGCCCCTCGCGCGTCTCGGTAAAGCGGATGTTGGGCGCCAGCCGGCGGATCTCGGCTTTCGCCTGCACCTCGCGCAGCAGCGACTTGGCGAGCTTCTGGAAATTGGCGCGCTGCAGCTCGCGGCCCGACGCCTCGCGCGGGCCGCCCTCGGCGTCGCGCGGGATCGTCATCGACTTGGTGCCGGTCTGCGCCGCACCGTGCGGATATTTGTCGGCCGCCACCAGCGAGTCGCCGCCGAACAGCCCGGTCGCACCCGCGGTGTCCTGCTTGGTCTGGACGATCGTCGGCGCAAAATAGTCGGCGAGCGCCTTGCGCTGCTTCTCGGTCGTCGCGCCGAGCAGCCACATCAGGAGGAAGAAGGCCATCATCGCGGTCACGAAGTCGGCATAGGCGACCTTCCACGCGCCGCCGTGGTGGCCGGCGTGCGGGGCCTCGATGACCTTCTTGACGATGATCGGGCGTAGGGGAGTATTCGGGCGCGCGGCCATTACCGGCCTCGCATGCCGTCGAAGACCTCGGCGAAGCTCGGCTGGTTGTCATGGTCGACCCCCGAGCGCGCCGCCTCGATCACCAGCGGCTGCGGATGGCCGTGGAGCGAGGCGATGATCAGTTGCTTGACCGTCTGATAGATGGCGGCGTCGCTTTCGATCACCGCGCGCGCGCGGCCCGCGAAGGGACCGACGAAGCCATAAGCGAGGAGCACGCCGAGGAAGGTCCCGACGAGCGCCGAGCCGATCATCGCGCCGAGCACCTCGGGCGGCTGGTCGATCGAGCCCATCGTCTTCACGACGCCGAGCACCGCCGCGACGATGCCCAGCGCAGGCAGCGCATCGGCCAGGCTCTGCAGCCCGTCGGCGGGCTTGATCGCATGATGGTGGTGGTTCTTGATCGCGCTGTCCATCACCTCCTCGACCGCATGCGGGTCGAGCGTGCCCGACGACACGACGACGAGGCGCAGCGTGTCGCAGATCAGGTGGACCAATGTCTGGTCCTTCAAAAGCTTGGGATATTGCTGGAAGATCGGCGAGCTCGCCGGATCCTCGATATGCGGCTCGACCGCGACCGGCCCCTCGGTGCGCATCATCTTCATCAGCGTCGAGACGAGCAGGATGCAGTCGAGATAGTCGGCCTTCTTGTACGTCGGCCCCTTGAACACCTTGCCGAAGCCGCCCCCTAGCGCCTTCAATTCCTTGCCCGAATTGCCGATGATCAGCGACCCGACCGCGGCGCCGCCGATGATCAGCATTTCGTGCGGCAGCGCGTGCAGCACCGGCTCGAGATTGCCCCCCGTCAGCGCGAAGCCCCCGAAGACCAGCAGGATCAGAACGATGATGCCGATGACGGGGAACATGCTGAACAACTCCAGTCGGGGGCCGATACCCCCGGGAAAAAACGGGACGTCTTGATGCTTAACGGCAGTGGCGGCGAAAGATTTAGCCCCCTACCCGCGCGGCTCAGCCCAAAATGTCGAACAGCGTCTGGCGGTTCATCCGCGCGAAGGCGGCCTGCGCGGCTTGCAGCGTCAGATCGGTCGCGTTCAGCTCGGCGATCGCGACCGACAGGTCGGTGTCCTCGACATCCTTGCGCTCGTCGGCAAGCGTGATGCGGCGCGCCTCGAGGCTGTCGCCGATGCGTTCGAGACGTCCGGCCGAGAGACCCATCGCGGCGCGCTGGTCGGCCACATGGCCGATGCTGTCGCCGAGCGTCGTCAGCGCGGCGCCAATCGCCGTGGCATCGCCGCTGGTGATCGCGGCGGCCGCATCGCGCAGCCCGGTCGACAGGCTGTTGCCGCCAACGACGAAGACGTCGGCGACCGAAGGCACCGGCGCAAAGCTGATATCGGCATCGAAGCGGACCTGCTTGGCATTGGCGGCGAACAAAGGCTCGCCGTTCGAATCGCGCGTCGCGGCGAAGCCGTCGATCTCGTCGGCGATCGCCGACAGTTCGGCGGCGATGCTCGCGCGGTCGGCGGGATTGGTCGTCGCGGTCGACGCCGACAGCGTCAGCTCGCGCGCACGCGTGAGCAGATTGCCCACCGAGCCGAGCGTGGTGTCCGCCTGCGACACCTGTGCCGACGCGGTCTTGATATTCGCGGCCCAGGTCGTGCTGCTCGCCTGCGCCTTGCCGATCGTCGCGATGCGGCGCGACGCGACGGGATCGTCGGAGGCGCGGAGCAATTTCTTGCCGCTCGAAATCTGCGTCTGGATGCGGTCGAGCGCATCGGAGAGCTTCGACTGGCGCGCGATCTCGCGCGTCATGCGGTTGCCAACGGCGTTGATCATCTCTCGCGCCCCTCTAGATCGCGCTCAGCAGCGCTTGCATCGTCTCGCGCGCGACCTGGATCGTGCGCGCGGCCGCCGAATAGGCCTGCTGGAAACGCAGCAGGTCGGCGGCTTCCTGGTCGAGGTCGACCCCGCTGACATTGTCGCGCGCGGCGGCGGCGCCATCGGCGCGCGTTGCGGCGGCGGCGCCCTGAGCGCGCGCCGAGGCGGTCGCCTGCGCCTGTTCGGCGAGGCGGCCCGACCAGGCCGCTTCGGGATCGTTCGCGCCGCGCATGCCGCCGATGGCGAGCATATTGCCGTTCGAGCCGCTGGCATTGGCAGCAGCGACCTGATCGGGCGACAGCGCGGTGGCGGTCAGCGTCGCGGCGGTCGTGCCGCTGAACAGCGGCTGCCCCGCATTGCCATTGGCGTCTGTGCCCGCCTGGTGCGCGGCGTTGAGCTGGCCCGCGAAGGCCGCCGCCGCGGCGTCGAGCCCGCTGCGCTGGCCCGCGACATGGTCGGCCGCCTGCGCGAGACCGGCGAGATTGCCCGAACCCGGGTCGAGCGGCGCGCCGCCCGCCGTGAAGCTCAGCCGCCCGTCGGCGCCGGCCGTCACCGTGACATGGGTGACCGTCGCATTGCCGACGAGCATGTCGCCCGACGACGCCGCGCGCACGGTCACCGCACCCTTGGCATCATAGCTGGTGGTCACCGGCATCTGCGCCGAAATCTGGTCGACCAGCCGGTCGCGCTCGTCGAGCAGGCTCGCCTCGTTGGTCGAACCCGGGCGCGCCTTGCGCAGCCCGTCGTTGATGCGCTCGAGCGCGTCGAGATTGGCGTTGAGTTCGCCGACCGCGGTCGCAGCCTCGCCCGAGATCCCCTCGGACATCGACGCCAGTTCCTTGGCGGTGCCTTGGAATCCCGTCGCGATATCCTTTGCCGTCTGCAGGAATTCGGCGCGCAGCGTGCGGTTGTTCGGATCGGCGGTCAGCTTGTCGGCGGTGGTGAACAATTTGGTGAGGTTGGTCGAAATGCCGTTGCTGTCGTCGCTCAGCGCATCCTCGGTCCGCGTCATCCACGACAGCCGCGCCATGGCGCGCTCGGCCTCGCCCGACGAAGTGCGCGCGTCGTCGATCAGCCATTTATCGACCGAGCGGGTGAGCCCGCCGATCACCACGCCGCCGGGGCTGACGTTGCGCCCGACGAGCGCGGACTCGGTGCCGCTCGCCATTTCATTGAGCGCTAACCGGCGGCGGGCGTAGCCCGGCGTCTGGGCGTTGGCGATATTGTCGCCGATCGTCGTCATCGCGCGCGAATAGGCCTTGAGCCCGCTCGCGCCGATGCTGAGGAGGTCGCTCACTGCACGCCTCCGCCGAGGTTGCTCGGGCCGCTGCCCGTCACACCGCGGAACTGGCGCTCGACCATGTCGGCGATGCCGAACTGGCGCATCGCGGCGATGCTGTCGGCGGTCTTGGCGTCCGCCATTTCGCGGAAATTGTCGGTCGCGCTCGATCCGAAGATGTCGGAGCCGAGCTTCGCCTGGCGCATCGACGCCATCAGCTGGCGCAGGATCACCGCTTCGAAAGCCTCGGCCGCCTTGCGCAGCCCGCCGTCGCCGCCGCCGGCGGCAGCGGGGGTCGGCGTCGCCGACGAGAAGGAGATGGGCGTCGTCATATGATCACCAGCTCGGCTGTGAGCGCGCCGGCCTGGCTCAGCGCCTCGAGGATGGCGACGAGGTCGCCGGGGGGAACGCCCATGCGGTTGATCGCATCGACGAGTTCGGAAAGCGACGCGGTCGGCGCGACCAGCATCATCGGGCGATATTCCTCGGTCACCTCGACGTCGCTCGATTCCTCGACCGCGGTCTGGCCGCGGCTGAAGGGTTCGGGCTGGACGACGCGCGGCGATTCCTTGATCGCGACGGTCAGCTTGCCCTGCGACACCGCGGCGGTGCCGACGCGCACCGCGCCGTTGATCACCACCGTGCCGGTGCGCGCGTTGACGATCACCTTCGCGGCCGCCTCGGTGCGCCGGACGCCGAGATTCTCGATCTGCGACATCAGCCGCATCCGGGCGTCACCGCCGCCCGCGGCGCGGATCGCGATGCTGGCGCCGTCGATCATCGACGCGGTGCCGGGCAGCGCGGCGTTGATCGCGTCGGTCACGCTCTTGGCGTTGGTCGCGTCGAACTGGTGAAGGTTGAAGGTCAAAATCTCGCTGCTGGCAAAGCCGGTGTCGACCGCGCGCTCGACCGTCGCGCCATTGGCGATCCGGCCGCTCGACGGGACATTGACCGTCAGCTTCGACCCGTCGGCGGCATCGACCCCGAGCCCGCCGATGACGAGATTGCCCTGCACCATCGCATAGATCTGGCCGTCGGCGCCGTAGAGCGGCGCGAGCACCAGCGTGCCGCCGCGCAGGCTCTTGGCCTTGCCGATCGCCGAGACGGTGACGTCGAGGCGCTGGCCGGGCTTGGCGAAGGGCGGCAGTTCGGCGGTGATCATCACCGCCGCGGCATTCTTCAGCGCCGGGTTCACCCCGGCCGGCAAAGTGAGACCGAAGCGCTGCACCGCGCCCTTCATGCCCAAAGTCGAATAGTCGAGGCTGTCGTCGCCCGTGCCCGCGAGCCCGACGACGACGCCGTAGCCGGTGAGCTGGTTGGCGCGCAGGCCCTGGAACTGGCCCATGTCCTTGATGCGCTGCGCCTCTGCCGGGCCCGCAAAAGCGAAGCTGGCAATCAGGAGCGTCAGGAAGGTCAGGATGGCATGGCGTATCGGCACGATAATGGTCCCTTGGTCGCTGGCGTGGTCAGAACGGGCTGATGATCGAGAAGAATTTCTGCAGCCAGCCCTGCTGGCTGGCGCGGGCGATCTCGCCCTTCCCGGTGTAGCGGATGTGCGCATTGGCGACGCGGGTCGACAAAACGCGGTTGTCGGGGGTGACGTCGGCGGCGCGGACGAGGCCCGCGATCTGCACGCGTTCGTCGCCGCGGTTGAGCGTGATGAGCTTCTCGCCCTTCACCAGCATCGTGCCGTTCGGATAGACCGCGGCGACGGTGACGGTGACTTCGCCCGACAGCATGTTCGACTGCGCGGCGTCGCCCTTGCCCTTGAACTGCGATCCGCCGCCCATCGCGACGTCGCTGGGGTTGAACAGCGACAAGGGGCCGGTGGTCGGCGGGGTCAGGCCGAAGCTGCCGTCGCGGTTGGTACCCGCGCTGTTGCTTTTAGCCCCGATCGTGCGCTCGACGAGCTGGATCGTCAGGATATCGCCTACCTGCCCCGCGCGCGCGCCCGAGGTGAGCGCGACATAGCTGCCCTGGAAGATCGAGCCATTGGCCGGCGGCGCCGGCGGCACCGGGTCGGGCAAGGTGACCGAAAAGGCGTCGGGCGCGATCTTGTCCTTCTTCGCCTCGGCCGCGGCGGGAACCGCGAGCAAGCCGAAGAAGAGCGCTCCGGAGGCCAGCTTAGAGAGTCTGGGTCGCATTTTTCAGCATCTCGTCGGTGGCCTGGATCATCTTGGAATTGACCTCGTACGCGCGCTGGGTCTCGATCATGTCGACGAGTTCCTCGACGACGTTGACGTTCGATCCCTCGAGCATCCCGCCGCGCAGCGTGCCGCGCCCTTCCTCGCCCGCGGCGCCGACCAACGGCGCGCCCGACGCGTTGGTTTCCATCAGGATATTGTCGCCGATCGCCTGCAGCCCCGAGGGGTTCGAAAAGCGCGCAATCTCGATCCGGCCGAGTTCGGTCGCCTCGGCCTGCCCGGCGATCGTCGCCGAGACGGTGCCGTCGGCGCCAATCGAGATGCCCGTGGCATCCTCGGGGATCTGGATCTGCGGCTGGATCGGCTTGCCGTCGGGGGTGATGATCGTGCCGTCGGACGAGCGGTTGAAATTGCCCGCGCGCGTATAACCCATACGCCCGTCGGGCATCTGGACCTGGAAATAGCCCGCGCCCTCGATCGCGACGTCGAGCGCGTTGCCCGTCGTCTGCAGCGTGCCCTGCGTGTCCATGCGCGAGGTGCCCGCGAGTTCGACGCCGGTGCCGAGGTTGAGCCCCGTCGCATAGCGGTTTTCCGCCGACGAGGGCGCCCCCGCCTGCGTCATGATCTGATAACCGAGCGTCTCGAAATTGGCGCGGTCGCGCTTGAAGCCCGTGGTGTTCACGTTGGCGAGGTTGTTCGCGATCACCTGCATCCGGAAGCCCTGGGCATCCAGACCGGTTCGCGCGACGTGCAAGGCACCATAGCTCATGTTCTTGTCTCCTTAACGCGGCAGCGCCATCAGGTTCGCGGTCGAGCTGTCCATGTCGCGCGCGTCCTCGATGAGCTTCAATTGCGAATCCCAGGCCTTGCTGGCCTCGATCATGTCGACGAGGGCGACCGTCGCGGTGACGTTCGAGCCCTCGATCGAGCGGGTGATGACGCGCGCTTCGGGATCGTCGGGCAATATGCCGCCGCCCTTCACGCGGAAGAGGTTGTCGAGCCCCTTGACGATGTCCGAGCCCGTCGTGGTCGCGAGGCGCAGCCGGTCGACCTCCTGCGGATTTTCGGGATCGCCGCCGGCGGGCACGACGAAGACGCGGCCCTGCTCATCGATCTTGATCGAATCCGCGGGCGGGATGGTGACCGGGCCCTGCAGGCCCTGTACCGGATTGCCGTCGCCCGTGGTCAGCAGCCCGCTCGGCGACAGCTGCAGGTCGCCGCGGCGGGTATAGGCTTCCTCGCCGTTCGGCGCCTGGACGACGAGCATCGCGTCGCCGGCCATCGCGATGTCGAGGTCGCGCCCCGTCGCGGTGATCGTGCCGGCGCGCATGTCGGCGCCGACGACCTCTTCCGACGCCATCGCGCGCCCGCCGAGCCCATTGCCGTGCAGCCACAAGGACTGCGCCTCGGCCATGTCGGCGCGAAAGCCCGGGGTTTGCGCGTTGGCGAGGTTGTTTGCGATCGCCGTCTGCCGGGCCATGCTGCCCCGCATCGCGGTGAGGCTGGTATAGATGACGCGGTCCATGGGGATCCTTCCGGCAGGCGGCGGTTAGCGGATTATCAGCGCAGGCCGATGATCGTCTGGGTCAGCGCGGACGCGCCCTCGATCGCCTTTGCATTGGCCTGGAAATTGCGCTGCGCGGCGATCAGCATCACCAGTTCCTCGGTGATGTCGACGTTCGAACGTTCGAGTGCGCCCGAGCGGATCGTGCCCATCGGGCCGTTGGTCGCGGCGTCGATCGTCGGCGGGCCGCTGTCGCCGGTCGACTGCCAGTGCGCGTCGCCCACGGGGCGCAGCCCCTCCATCGCGGGGAAGGTCGCCATCGCGATCTTGCCGAGCACCTGCGTCGATCCGTCGGCGAAGGTCGCCGAGGCGAGGCCGTCGAGCCCGATCGAGACGTTGACCAGCGCCGCATCGGGATTGCCCGCCGCGTGCTGCGGCACGACGAAGTCGGTGGTCGAGGCAAGGTCGCGGCTGGTGACATTGCCGTCGGCGTCGACGGGCAGCAGCTGCAGCGTCGCGCCGGTCGAGTCGATCACGCGCCCGTCGTCGAGCGGCGTGAACGAGCCGTTGCGGGTGTAGGTAACCTGGTTGCGCGGCGGCTCGCCCTTCACGACGAACATGCCGTCGCCGATGATCGCCATGTCGAACGTCTTCTCGCTCGATTCATACGACCCCTGGGTGAACTGCTGGGTGATGCCGTTCAGGCGCGTGCCCTGCCCCGCGACCGTCTTGGCCGACTGGTTGGGCGAAGCGGCGAAGATGTCGCCGAACTGCGCCTTGCTGCGCTTGAAGCCGATCGAGCCGGCGTTGGCGATGTTGTTCGATACGACCGACATTTCGGTCTGGGCGCCCTTGAGGCCCGAAAGCGAGGTATAGAAAGACATGAAACGATCCTTACTGCTGGGTGGTGTCGGTGGGGGCGGGCGTGGTCGCCGCCTTGATGTCCTTGAGCAGCTGGGTCTGCGCCGTGAGCTGCTCGGAAATCTGCTGGAGCGTGGTGTTGGTCTCGGTGATCCCGGCGAGGCTGGAGAATTGCGCCATCTGCGCGACCATCTGCTGGTTATCGACCGGGTTGAACGGGTCCTGCTGGCTCAGCTGCGCGGTCATCAGACGCAGGAAGTCCTGCTGCCCCATCTGGTTCGCGGTTCCCGGCGGGTTGATCACCGGGTTGCTGTTGTTGGTGATGCTGTTCACGGCCATCTTACTGTCCCATCCTGAGGGTTTCGTTGATCAGGCCCTTGGCGGTTTCCAGGACCTGGACATTGTTCTGATACTGCCGGGCGGTCTCGACCATCTCGACCAGCTCGGCGGCACTATCGACCGCGGCTTCCCAGACATTGCCGTCGGCATCGGCCAGCGGATTGTTGGGATCGTGCTTCTTGGTCGGGGTCATCTTGGTCTGCGTGACCTGGTCGACCTGGACCGTCGCGCGGCCCTGTTCGTCCATCACGGTGCGGAACACCGGCTTCATCGCGCGATAGGCGGTCGCCTCGCTGCCCGCCGTGGTCCCGGCATTGGCCAGGTTCGACGCGGTGGTGTTGAGGCGGACGAGCTGCGCCGACATCGCGCGGCCGCTGATGTCGAAGACCGAGAGCGAGCCGTTCATGGTCATTCGCCCTTCAGCGCGCGGGTCAGCGTGTTGACGCGCCCCGACAGGAAAGAGAGGCTCGAGCGATAGGCGAGCGCGTTTTCGGCAAAGGCGGTCTGCTCGGTCGCCATTTCGACGGTGTTGCCGTCGAGCGAGGACTGGACGGGCACGCGATAGGAAATCGCGCCCTGCATGTCGCCGCCCTGCTGCGCGAGGTCGAGCGCCTTCGAGAAATCGATGTCGCGCGCCTTGTAACCGGGCGTCGCGGCGTTGGCGATGTTCGACGCCAGCATCATCATGCGCTGGCTGCGCAGCTGAAGCGCGCTGGCGTGGATGCCAAAGAGCTTTTCGGATGCCATAGCCTTAATCCTTCCTCCGCCGTCCCGTCCGGCACCGGCCGGCGCAGACGCGCGGAAACACCAAGGCATGATGCAATGGGCGTGCCAAAATGATTTTCTGGCCGGAAATCAGCGTGAAACAGGCGATTGCCGACGGCCCGATTTCGGCCTGACGCGCGGCGGTCAAAAATCTGACGGCCCCCTGCCACCAGTCCCCGAACCCCGCGGCAAAGCGCGACTGGCACGCATCCTGCAATCCTGCGAGCGACCATTTTGGACCGAAGGAGATGGGTCGTGAACCGCAAGATCATAATGGGCATCGCCGCCTTTGCCGCCGCTATCCCCGCCGCATCGGCGCAGCAGGCCAGCGAGGACTGGCAGACGATCGACGTGCTGACCGCGATGGTGGCCAATGCGATGGGGCGCACCGCGACCCCGATCGACCGCCGCATCAAGCTCGCGCGTTGCCCCGAGCAGGCCTCGGTCACCGCGATCGACGCCAATGCGCTCGCGGTGCGCTGTCCCTCGCTCGGCTGGCGGCTGCGCGTGCCGATGAGCGGCCCCGCGGGCGCCAGCGCCGCGGGCGGCTTCGTCGCCAAACCCGCCGCCGCCTCGCCCGCCATCCGCCGCGGCGACAATGTCCGCGTGACGATCGAAACCGAAAGCTTCGCGATCAGCTATGCCGCCACCGCGACGCAGGACGGCCGCGTCGGCGAGCTCATCGCGCTCAAGGGCAGCGATCCCAAATCGAGCCTCAGCGCCATCGTCACCGGCCCCGGCCGCGCGCGCCTCGCCGACTGACGCCCCTTCGCCGAATAATCACCGTCATCCCGGCGAAGGCCGGGATCTCACCCTCTCGCCATTATCCACCGGCGAGATCCCGGCCTTCGCCGGGATGACGGACGTAGAAACCCTGCCCTGGCCCGGTGGCTGTCGGTTTTCCGACGCCGCCGGGCCTTTTCTTATCTTTTTCGCGAAACGCGCCTTAATCGCCCGCGCACCCCGCCGTTAAAGCCCCTGTAAGCGCCGCGTCGATTTTCCGACGGCGGCCTTCGGAAAGGAGGCGCATATGACGGGAGACGGCAAGATCGGATTGCAGGTCGGCAATGTCGTGCGCCTCGGCGCCGTGCGCAAACTCACCTCCGCCACCACCGAGGAAAAATCCGCCGCGACGCCGCGCCCGGCGCAGGACGTCGCCGCGAGCGCCAGCCTGATCACCCGCGCCGCCGATATCGCCAGCCAGCCGGTGCCGGTCGACCATGGCCGCGTCGCCGCGATCCGCGAGGCGATCGCGGGCGGCAGCTACCGGCTCGACCCCGCCGCCACCGCGCGCGCGATGCTGCAGTTCCATGCAGGCGGCGCCGACGCATGATGATGCAGATGGACGAGGTACAGGCGCAGCTCGACGCGCTGGTCGAGGCGCTGGACGGGCACGACGCCGGCGCGATCGTCGCCGCGACCGAGGCGCTGGCGACGGCGGTGATCCTGTTCAAGGGCGCCAAGGTCCCGCCGGGGCGCGAGGAGCATGCGCGGATGCTGATCGACAAGGTCCTCCGCAAGCTCGAGGCCGCCGCGATCCGCGTCAACATCCTCAAGGACTGGACGCGTCAGAGGATTGACAACGGCCATGCGCTGCGCGGAACGCGGTCGCAAGGGATCGCGCTGAGCTACTAGTTAACCAAAGAAACCCGCGCCTTTCGGGCGAATGGCACGATGATTGCTTTTGGTCTGCTGAATGCAGCGAGACCGAAAGCCATGACGACGATCAACAGCAGTGCAGCCGGCGGCGCAGCCTCCCCCGTGATGACGGCGGTGCAGGATGCGTCGGCGCGCACGGGCATCGACTTCGACTATCTGGTCGACGTCGCGCGCGTCGAAAGCGGGTTCAACCCGACCGCGCAGGCCTCGACCTCGTCGGCGCGCGGCCTCTATCAGTTCACGCGCTCGACCTGGCTCGCGACGCTCGACCGCCATGGCGCCGACCATGGCCTTGGCTGGGCCGCGAACGCGATCGGCCGCGACGCGTCGGGCCGCCTCACCGTCACCGACCCGACCTTGCGCCAGCAGATCATGGACCTGCGCGACGATCCCGCCGCTTCGGCCGCGATGGCTGCGGCCTTCACCTCGGACAACCGCGCCTATGTCGAAAGCCGCATCGGCCGCGCCGCCGAGCCGGTCGACCTCTATCTCGCGCATTTCCTCGGCAGCGGCGGCGCGGTCAAATTCCTGACCGCGATGGCGACCGACCCCGACCAGCCCGGCGCGGCGATGCTGCCCGACGCTGCCGCGGCCAACCGCTCGATCTTCTACGCGTCCGACGGCAGCATGCGCAGCCTGCAGGACATTCGCGAACGCTTCCGCGCCAAGCTCGACGCGGGCGGCGCCCCCGGCTTCATGCCCGGCGGCGGCGCCACCCCGCCCGCCAATCCCGACTGGCGCATGCAGATGGCCAGCGCCAGCGGCACCCAGGGCGGACGCCCGCCGCTCCCGATGATGGATATCCAGCCGATGCCCAAAAAACTCTCGATGGGCTTCGCCGCCCAGGCCTATCAGCGCCTCGCCTCCTTGGGAGGTAATGCGTGACCGCGATGCCGAGCATGAAGCAGGCGGGCCGCTTCGCCGGCGCCGCGGCGCTGCCCGCGGGCATGCTGATCCTCGTCGCACTGATGGTGATCCCGGTTTCGCCGCTGATCCTCGACATCAGCTTCGTCGCCAACATCATGATCAGCCTCGCGGTGCTGATGGTCGCGCTGTCGGCCGCGAAGCCGCTCGACTTTTCGGCCTTCCCGACCGTCCTCCTCCTCACCACCCTCTTCCGCCTCGCGCTCAACGTCGCCTCGACGCGCGTCGTGCTCGTCCACGGGCACGAGGGCACCCACGCCGCGGGCCATGTGATCGAGGCGTTCGGCCAAGTGCTGATCGGCGGCGATTATATCGTCGGCCTGTTCGTCTTCGTCGTGCTGATGATCATCAACATGGTCGTGATCACCAAGGGCGCGGGCCGCGTCTCCGAAGTGTCGGCGCGCTTCACCCTCGACGCCCTCCCCGGCAAGCAGATGGCGATCGACGCCGACCTCAACGCCGGCCTGCTCACCCCCGACGAAGCCAAGGCGCGCCGCCAGGAAGTCGCGACCGAGGCCGATTTCTACGGCTCGATGGACGGTGCCTCGAAATTCGTGAAGGGCGACGCGGTCGCGGGCCTGCTGATCCTGTTCGTCAACATCGTCGGCGGGCTGATCCTCGGCGTGTTCAGCCATGGGCTGAGCTTCTCCGAAGCCGGCAGCACCTATGTCACGCTCGCGATCGGCGACGCGCTCGTCGCGCAGATCCCGGCGCTTTTGCTGTCGATCGCCGCCGCCGCGATCGTCACCCGCGTCACCTCGCCGCTCAACCTCAGCGACCAGATCGGCAGCCAGTTCGCCGCGCCGCACATCTGGTTCGCGGTCGGTGGCGTGCTCCTCGTCCTCGGCCTCGTCCCCGCGATGCCGCAGATGCTGATCCTGCCCGCCGCGGCGCTGTCGCTCGCGATGGGCTGGCAGCTGCGCAAGGCGGCCGCCAGCGCCGCGATCGTCGCCGCCGAACCCGCCGCGCCGCCCGCCGACCCGCACCTCATCGACTGGGCGGACGTCAGCGAAGGCAGCGCCTGCCAGCTCGAGATCGGCTATGCGCTCGTCGCGCTGGTCGACGAACGCAAGGGCGCGCCGCTGATGGGCCGCATCACCGGCATCCGCCGCCAGCTGTCGAAGGAACTCGGCTTCGTCGTCCCCGCGGTCAAGGTCAGCGACGACTTGTCCTTGCCCGGCAACGTCTATCGCATCTCGGTCGCCGGGGTGATCGTCGGCGAGGACGAGGTCTTCCCCAACGAAATGCTCGCGCTCGATTCGGGCGACCTCGTCACCAAGGTCGCGGGCCGCCCGTGCAAGGACCCGACCTTCGGGCTCGACGCCCTCTGGATTCCCCGCGCGGCACAGAACGACGCGATCGCCGCCGGCTATACCGTCGTCGATCCCGCCACCGTCGTCGCGACGCACCTCAACAACAGCATCGTCGGATCGGCGTCGGACCTGTTCGGCATCGACGACGCGCAGGCGCTGGTCGACAATCTCAAGGCGCATTATCCGCAGCTCGCGGCCAGCCTCACCCCGACCGGCTTCCCCCTCCCGCGCATCGCCAGCCTTTGCAAGACCTTGCTGATCGAGCGCATCCCCTTGCGCGATTTCCGCAAGATCGCCGAGGCGATGGTTGCGATGTCGGGGCAGCCGCTCGGCGAGACCGAACTGGTCGAGGCGGTGCGCCAGCGCATCGGCGCGCTGATCGTCCAGACGATCGTGCCCAGCCGCATGCCGCTCCCCGTCGTCACCTTTACGCCCGAGATCGAGATGCTGCTCAACCAGGCGGTGCGCGCCAATCCCGGCGCCGACTGGCCGTTCGAGCATGGCCTCGCGATGAAGATCATCGACCAGGTCGGCCAGGCGGTCGAGCCCCTGCTCCTTTCGACCCGCAGCTTCGCGCTGGTCGCGTCGCCGATCTGCCGGCCTGCGCTGTCGCGGCTGGTGCGCGCGACCTTCCCCGACGTCGCGGTCATTTCCTACCTCGAAATCCCGGCGACCAAGGCGACCGAGATCGTCGCGACGATCGGCGCCGAAGTCCCCCGCCTCGAAAGCGCCGACCAGATGAAGGACCATCATCATGAGAATTGAGCCCGCCGAGCAGTTCGCGCGCGCCCAGAATCGTGCGACGTCGCCGCAGGGCTATGGCGCCACCGCCGAGGAACTGATCGATGAATATGCGCCGCTGGTCCGCAAGATCGCCTGGCAGGTCTTCTCGCGCGTGTCGCGCACCAGCGACCTCGACGACCTGATCCAGACCGGGCTGATCGCGCTGATCGAGGCGAGCCGCCATTATGAGGATCGCGGCTACGCCTTTGCCACCTATGCCTCGACGCGCATCCGCGGCGCGATGATCGACCAGCTGCGCCGCGAGGCCGATATCGGCCGCTCGGCGATGGTCGCGAGCAAGCGCATCGCCTCGGTCCGTGCGGCGCTCGAACAGAATCTGATGCGCGCGCCGACGACCGCCGAAATGGCCGCGGCGTTCGAGATGAGCCCGGAGGAATATTTCGCGCTCGAACGTAGCGCGACCTACGGCCGATCGACCTCGCTCGACGCCCTGGTCGACGAGGGCAGCTTCCTCTTCGCCGACGACAGCGAGGGCGCCGACGAGCGGCTGGAGCAGGATGATCTGCTCGAAGCGCTGGGCGCGTGCATCGCCCGGCTGCCCGAGCGCGAACAGCTAGTGCTGCAACTCTATTTCTTCGAGGAACTGAACCTGCAGGAAATCGGCCTGACGCTCGACGTCAGCGCCGCGCGCGTGTGCCAGATCAAGGCCGGCGCGATGGCGAAGATCGACCGGATGCTGCGCGAGGTTACGGAGTAGGGTTTTGGGCGGTCGGTTTTGGGGTGGGGAGCGGACATATTAATCCTCCCTGCGGCGAAGCCGTGGGGAGGGGGACCACCCGCAGGGTGGTGGAGGGGTCGACGCCATAAACTCGGCTCAAGGCCGCCACCCCTCCACCATGCTTCGCATGGTCCCCTCCCCATCGCTTCGCGACAGGGAGGATTAGGATGACCGCAATCGCCCGTCACCTGCCTTGGCGATTCACATCGCATAGCGCTGCCGGCCGCTCCACGCCTGCCCCATCTTCTCGAAATAGCGCGTCATGCTGTCGACGCCATTGTCGGTGAGCCGCACGATCGAGCGGCGGCGGTCGCGTTCGTCGATATAGCGCTCGGCAAGGTCCAACTGCTCGAGCAGCGCGATCATGCGCAGCCCCGACGACAGCGGCACGCCCGCGCCCGTCGCAAGGTCGCTGGCGCTGAGGTCCCGGCCATTGGTCTTGGCCAGCATCAGGTCGAGCATCATGTCCCAGGTCGGCCCGGTCAGCTGGGCGCTGCCGAAATGCGCCTTGCGCGTGCGGCGCATCTGCATGCTGAAGTTGAGCTGCTCGATCAGGCCCGGGACCGGCGCGTCGATACGATCGGGCTGCGCGGCGTCGGGCGCCTGCGCACCCGCCCCCGTCGCCAGCATCTCCTGTATCTGGTCGATCCGCGATTTGATTTCCGCAATTTCAACATTCGAAAATTGCTGCATGACTTGGGACCCCTGGGGGCGCCGCTAGGCGGTCGCCCTCATGTCACCGTTCCGTTTCGTCGATCCCGCCGCGTACATGATCACGAACAGGATCGGATAGGACACATATATCGAAAGCAGCGAATAGGGGCGCGCCAATATCTCCGAAAACATCAGCTTCTGAAGATGTCCGAAAATCGCGATCAACTGCCAGCCGGTGATCCAATAAGGCCAAAACCGGTCTGTTTTGAAAGCGATATACCAGAAACTTCCCAAGACGATGAGGTCGATGACGAAGATATTGATTTCGATATTCGTCCATTCCGGAACGGGTGACACCAATGTGGAGCAGACCGAAGCGATCAGTGCCGTATACGCCGCCCAGCGTTCGAGGGGGCCGCCGCGCCTCATCGCGACGGCCACCGTGCCCAGCAAAACAGCGTAATAGATCGCAACGGCCCACATGTGGCGTATGTCTACCCTTCGCGGTTATCAGCCGGCCTTGGCCAGCGGCGCCGCGGCCACCAGGTCGTTGCTGCCCTCGTCGAGCGTCGCGCTCGCGGGCTTCACGCCGGCGCCGAACATGCGGGTGCCGAGGCCGACCTCCTTCTGGGTGACGGTGAGCGCGAGGTGCGCGTCGGTGAGCAGCTGGCGGACGTCGCCGGCGGCGGCGAGCGCGTGCGCGACCTTGGCCATCGCTTCCTGGCCGACGATCGCCGACATGTTGGTGTCGCGGCGCACGGTGGGCAGCGTCGCGGCGAGGTTGGCGATGCGGATCATCGCCTCGTCGATGGCGTCTTCGGCCTGGTGCAGTTCGGAGGCGATCTTCTTTGCGCCGGAGAGTCGTTGGTTCAGCATTTTCTTGGTCCTTGAAAAAGGAATGCCACCGGTTCCCCCCGCCAGCATTCATTCGAACGTCAGGTCAACCGACCAAGTCCGACAAGGATCGAATAGAGAGCGGAGAAGGCCAAAATCGTCACGAAGGCGATCAAGATTGGCCAGACAATCCTTTCCAACAACCCATGCCGATTGACCGGCTGGGACTTGGTCGGGAATGGAAGTCCGATGTTCAGAACCTGCCACGCCGACCTTTGCCCCGGGTCGCCTTCGTCGCCCGCGGCGCCGTCCGAAAGGTAAAGCGATTGATATGTCAAAGGCTGATAAGGGGTAACATCGTCGAAGACACCGTTACGAGCCAATATCGTTGCGGCCTCCACACGATTGGAAACGTTGAGTTTTTTTAGAGCACGCCGGACGCGCTCGTCGACCGTGTGCGGCGACACGTTCATCAGCCGGGCGATTTCCTTGGAATTTTTATGCTCGAAAACATGCCGCAGCGTTTCGATTTGCGCGGCCGACAGGAGACTGAGGTAGTTGTCAGGATCGCCTTGCACGGATCGGGAATAGTACATCGGGGGTCTAAATCAAGCTGGCTAACTAGGTATGACGGGTCGCACGCGCCGCAGCCACCGCTGCGACCACGCGGCGACGCCGCATGCCTGTCCCGACGCTGCATAATCTGCCTTCATGCCAGTCTCCGTTCGCTGCGACCCTATCGACGGAAGCCGATGTAATTATGCTCTCACACCCGTGAATCACGAAGGGCGGCCGAACGCAAGTCCGTTCTGACACCGGGTGTCCCAGCCTGATCCGCCCCGGCTGCGAGCAGGATCGCCCCCAGCGGGCCGGCGTCGTGTTTCAGTACCGGCGGCACGACGATACACGACAAGGCCGTAACGTCATAATCAGCGATATATTTCATTAACCTTTCACCGGCGCGATCGGTTGCACGGACCAGCAGGCCGGGCTGGCCCAGCGCGACGCTGCCGCCGACGACGATGCGATCGGGGGACAGCGTCAGCATCAACGCGACGAACAACTCGGCGAGGTCGGATGCGGCCAGGTCCCACGCCGGATTTCCGGGGTCTACCGTCGCCGGGTCGCGGCCGAAGCGCGCGCGCAGCGCCGGGCCGCTCAGCAGGCCTTCGATGCAATCGCCGTGGAAGGTGCAGGCCCCGGCGAAGCTATCGCCGTCGGCGCGGCGCAGGCGCAGGTGGCCGATTTCGGGGTGCAGCCGGCCGATCACCGGCCGCCCGCCGACGATCACGCCGCCGCCGACCCCGGTGCCGATCGTCAGATAGACGATGGTCTTGCACCCCCGCCCCGCGCCGAGCGCAGCCTCGGCGATGCCGGCGCCGTTGACATCGGTATCGAGCGCGATCGGACAAGCGAAGCGCTCGGCAAAGGCGTGGACAACGCGCGCGCCGGTCCAGCCGGGCTTGGTCGTATAGAGCATCGTGCCATAGTCGGCCGCCGCCGGATCGACGCGGATCGGGCCGAAGCTGGCGATGCCGATCGCCGCCAGCGGCGCCGCATCGTCCCACGCCGCCAGCCGCGCGACCGCGGCGCCCAGCGTTTCGGCGGGGCTCGTCGTCGGCAGATTATGCTGTTCGACGATATCGAGCCCGTCGGCCAGGGTGACGATGACCTTGGTCCCGCCCAGCTCGACCCCCGCGAAGCGGCCGACCGGCGGCGCCGCGCCGGCCATCAGCCCGCGTCCCGCAGCCGCTCGCCGATCGAATTGGCGAAATGCTGTTCCATCGCGATCCGCGCGCGCGCGGGCTCGCGCGCCGCGATCGCATCGGCGACCTCGCGGTGCAGCGCCAGCGTTTCCTCGCGCTCTTCCTGCGTCGTGCGTTCCTGCCAGGCGCGCGGGATGGCGAGCGCCATCAATTCCTCGAACGAGCGCACGATCTGATAGAAGAGCGGGTTGCCGCTCGCCGCGGCGATCGTCTGGTGGAAGGCGGTATCGGCGGCGGTGCGCGCCGCCTCGTCATGGTCGACCGCCAGGCCGTGCGCCGCGTGCAGGATCGCACGCGCCTGTTCCTCGGTCCGGTTCAGCGCGGCGAGCTCGGCGGTGCGCAGCTCGAGCGTGCGGCGCACGTCCCAGACATCGGCGAGGCTGACCTGCGCGGTGTTGACCGCATGCCCCATCGACGCCGCCATCACCGACCCGTCGATCGCGCCGACGCGCGGCTTGCGGCCGTTGCCGACATCGACCAGCCGCAGCGCCGCGAGCGCGCCGAACGCCTCGCGCATCACCGGACGGCTGACCCCCATCTGCGCCGCGAAACTCCCCTCGCCCGGCAGCGTGTCGCCGACCTTCAAATCGTTGGTGCGGATATGGTCGCGCACATATTCCATCGCGCGCTCGACGAGCGAGCCTCCCGCCGCAGCGTCGAGCATCCCGCTCATGCCGCCACCCCGACGCGGCGCATCGCGGTCGGCGCCATGCCGAAGCGGCGCGAGAAAGCGCGCGTGAAGCTGGCGTTGTTGAGATAGCCGCAGCGATAGCCGATGCTCGCCACCGGCAGGTCGCTCGCCGCGAGCATCTGCCGCGCCTGGCGCAAGCGCCGTTCGCTCAGCGCCTCGGCGACGGTGCAATGATAGAGCTCGCGGAAACCGCGGGTCAGCTTGTCGCGATTGATGCCGCAGCTCTTCGCGATGTCGTCGAGGGTGAGCTTCTCGTGCCAACGCTCGTCGACGATGCGGCGCGCCGCCGCGATGCGCGCGATGTCGCTTTCGCACAGGCTCGGCTGGCCGTCGACGGTAACCATGCGCCCGGCGCGGAGCGCGGCGAAGAATTGGCAGAGCAGCTCGATCGAGCGCGCCAGGCGCAACGTGTCGACCGCGGGGGCGTCGCTGTCGGGCGCGAGGATCGACTGGCCGAGCGCGCGCAGGTCCGACGGCAGGTACCAGCGTGCATCGGGATCGGGCAGTTCGCCGAACAGGCGGCGGCACGCGCCGCGCGAGACGGCGAAGACGAGCAGATGCTCGCCCGCGGCGCTTTCGAGATCGCGGAAACTCAGGGTGCTCACCACCGGTTCCTGGATCCCGCCGAACCCCAGGATCAACGCGTCGGGCGGCAGCAGACGACGGTCGCAGCCCCCCTCGCCGACATATGTCGTCATCTCGTGCGAAACGATAACCGGATGCTTGGTCGCCATGGCATTTCTCCCGCGACCGGCTATAACCTATCTTACAGCTTTTGCAAGACCTGTCTGACAGGTTCGGGCGCGCGGCGCATCGCGAGCCAGAAGGCGACGAAGGACAGCGCGCTGACGGTGACCCCCACCAGCGCGAGCGCCTCGGCGAGCATCGCCTCGCCGCCCATCATCGCGCTGACGCGGGTGACGATCCACGGCGCGAGCCCGAAACCGATCAACCCCGCGACCGCGATGAACGCACCGATGCAGAGGCCGCGCAGCTCGTTCGGGATATAGACGGTGAGCGCAACCGAGACGACGAGCCCGGTCACTGCGCCCGCCGCCGAGATGATGCCGAGCATGACCGCGACCCCGGTGACGCTGGGCATGATCGGGAAGAGTGCCGCGGGCACGCCGATCCCCGCGGCGATCACCGCGCCGAGCAGCAGGCCGCCCCGGCGCCCGCTCTTCTGCCCCCAGTCGGCCGACAGCCCGCCGACGATCGCGCCGAGCACGCCGGTGCCGAACAGCAAGGCGCCGACCCAGCCCGAGAAATCCTGCGGCTGCAGGGCGAAATCGCGCGACAGCACCGGCGCGATCCACACGGTCGCGGCGACATCGGCCATCACCACCGCGACCTGCCCCGCGAAAAGCGGGACCAGGAAGGCGCGCCGCGCCCAGAGCTCGGCCGCGACCATCTTGAACGGCGCATCGGGGCTCGCCTCGACCTCGCGCCGTTCGGGTTCGCGCAGGAACAGCAAGGGCAGCAGCAACAAAGCGCTGATCGCCGCGAGCGCGACATGCGCGCTCCGCCACGGCGTCATGCGCTCGAACCACCCCGGCCCGGTGAAATCGGCGAAGAAGCCGAACAGCCAGCCGGTCAGTGCAAAACCGAGCGCGACGCCGAGCGCCTTGCCCAGATTGACGATCAGCATCGCCCTGCCCCGCTGGTCGGCGGCGCAATAATCGGCGCAGAGCGACAGCGCAGCAGTCAGCGACCCCGTCGAGCCGATGCCGGTGAGCATCCGCGCCGCGGTGAGCAGCGCCGCGTCGGGTGCGAAGGCGGTGAGCAGCGTCCCGAGCGTCCACAAGATGCCGAGCCCGATCGTCAGCCGCACGCGGTTGCGCCGGTCGACGAGAATGCCGACGGGAATCGAAAAGAGCACCATCGGCACCGCGGCACCCAGCCCCTGGATCAGCGCGAGATGATCGTCGCTGAGCCCCATTTCGGCCTTGGCGCTTTCCTGGATCGTCCCGAAGCTGCCGAGCGCGGCGAAGGCGACGGTCGTCACGAGCGCGAGCAGCAGCAAGGGCGCCGCCGCGGCGGAGAGGCGCGCCGGCGGCGCGAGCGGTTCGGCCTGGCTCGCCATCAGAGCGCGAAGATCTTGCCGGGGTTGAGCAGATTCTGCGGGTCGAAGGCACGCTTCACCAGCTTCATCTGCTCGACCGCGTCGCCGAGTTCGGCGACCAGCCACTGCTGCTTGCCGATGCCGATGCCATGCTCGCCCGTACAAGTGCCGTCCATCGCCAGCGCGCGCTCGACGAGCCGCGCGTTGATCGCCTCCACCTCTTCCATCTCTGCGGGCGCATCGGGATCGATCGAGAAGACGACATGGAAATTGCCGTCGCCGACATGGCCAAGGATCGTCGAGGGGATCGTCGACGCCTCGAGGTCGGTATAGGTCTCGCCGATACATTCGGCGAGCCGGCTCATCGGAACGCAGACGTCGGTCGCCCAGCCGATCGCCCCCGCGCGCATGTTGACCGCGGCATAATAAGCTTCATGCCGCGCGCGCCACAGCTTGGTGCGCTCCTCGGGCAGGTTCGACCAGGCGAAGTCGCTGCCGCCATTGGCCTCGGCGAGCATCCGCACCGTCTCGACCTGCTCGGCGACATGCGCCGCGCTGCCGTGGAATTCGAAGAACAAGGTCGGCGCCTCGGGATAATCGAGCTTCGACCAGCGATTGACCGCCGCCATCTGCTTCTTGTCGAGGATCTCGACGCGCGCCAGCGGTACCGCGCTCTGGATCGCCTGCACCACCGTATCGACCGCGCCGGGCAAAGTATCGAAGCTGCACACCGCCGCCGAAATCGTATCGGGCACCGGATGCAGCCGCAGCGTCACCTCGGTGATGATGCCCAGCGTGCCTTCCGAGCCGACATAGAGCCGCGTGAGGTCGTACCCCGCCGCCGACTTGCGCGCGCGGCGCGCGGTGCGGATCACCTTGCCCTGCGGCGTCACCACTTCGAGGCTGAGCACCGCGTCCTTCATCGTGCCGTAGCGCACCGCATTGGTCCCCGAGGCGCGCGTCGAGGCCATGCCGCCGATCGTCGCATTGGCGCCCGGGTCGATCGGGAAGAACAGCCCTTGGTCGCGCAGATGGACGTTGAGCTCCTCGCGCCGCACGCCGGGCTGGACGACGCAGTCGAAATCCTCGGCGTGCACCGCGATGACCTTGTCCATCCGGCTCATGTCGAGCGAGATGCCGCCGCGGATCGGTAGCGCATTGCCCTCGATCGAGGTGCCCGCGCCGAAGGGCACGATCGGCACGTCGGCCGCCGAGCAGAGCGTCACCAGCGCGACGACGTCGTCGGTGGTCAGCGCAAAGACCACGGCGTCGGGCAGCACGGGCGCGAAGTGCGACTCGCTTGCCCCATGCTGCCCGAGCACCGCCTGACCGCGCTCGAAACGGTCCCCGAACCGTTGCTCGAGCGCCCCCACCAGGTCGGCGGGGAGCGGCTTGCGCCCCCCGGCATAGGCCGTCCCCGCCATGGTCAGAACTTCAGGCTTGCACGCACGCCGTAACGGCGGCGGTCGCCGGTGATGCCGAGATCGGAGGCCGGCAGCCCCGCGAGCGCCAGCGTCGTTTTCTCGATATAGGATTCGAAATATTCGGTGTTGAAGATGTTGTTCGCGAACAGCGCGACCTCGACCGGACCGGTCCGATAGGCGATCGACGCATTGGTCAGCCAATAGCTGTCGAGGAAGGTCGGCGTCGTCTGGTTGAGCGTCGCGGCGAGGCGCTTGCCCTTGCCGACCAGCCCCGCGCTCAAGGTCAGGTCGCTGTCGCCGCCGGTCTCGATGCGATAGTCGCTCGAGAAGCTGGCGGTCCAGTCGGGCTGGAAGGTCAGCCGGTCGGACGACAGCTGGCGCCCGGTGGTCGCCACATAGGCGCTGTCGTCGACGATCCGCGCGTGCATCCAGGTGAAGCCGCCGCGCAGCGTCCACGCCTGCACCGGCCGCACCATCGCCTCGAGTTCGACGCCATAGCTTTCGACGTCGCCGGTGTTGAGGTCGACCGTGACGAGCCCGCCGCCCGCCGCCGGCGCGATCGAGTTGAGCCCGATATAATCCTTGTAATCGCTGTAGAAGACCGTGCCCGACAGGCTCATCCCCGGCGCGGCATATTTGGCGCCCGCCTCATAGGTCCAGGCCGAGTCCCCGCGATAGGTGCGCGTCGGCGCGGTCGGGGCGTTGAAACCGCCGCCGCGATAGCCGCGCGCCACCGACACATAGGTCATGAAATCGGGGGTCCATTTGCGCGTGACCGACAGCTTGGGCTGCCATTCGTCGGACTTGATCTTCGCGGTGGGGACGAGGCCGCCCGCCGTGACCGCGCCGAGCACGGTCGTCGTGGTCGTGATGACCGAGCCGTTGGCGACGCGGTCCTCATGATCGTATCGCAGCCCGAGCGCGACTTCCCAGTCGAGGTTGGGTTTCCAGAAGACCGTACCGAAGGCGGCATAGGTATCGCCGACATTCTTCGCGGTGGTGCTGCGCACGATGTTCACCGGGCCCAGGATCGGGTGGACGAGGTTGATCGTGTCCTGCCCGCGCGCGCGGACCATTTCGTTGCTGTAGAAGACGCCGAACAGGGTCGAGAACTGATCCGACCATTCGCTGTCGAGCCGCGATTCGAGCGTCATCGTGCGCAGGCTGTCGCGCGCAATCGTGCGCACCGTGTTCGTCGGACCGAAGTCGCCCTCGCCGTCGGGGGTGAAACCGCCCCGCATATCATAGGCACCGATGACGCTGAGCCGCGACCCGCCGCCGAGATCGGCTTCGGCGCGCGCGTTGAACCCGCGATATTTGAAGCGCACTTCGTTGAGCGTGTTGAACTGGACGTCAGGGCGATAGTCGGTGGGGCCGCTGACCCGCGAATAAGGGACGTTCACGCCCCGGACATTGTCGTAATAGCCCTTCAGCGTCAGCGAAAAGCCGTCCGACGGAGTGACGCGCAGCGTCGCGTTGAGGCTGTCGGTGTTGAGCGGGTTGGCGTCGCCGCCGATCACGCTGTTGGTCAGGAAACCGTCCTGCTGGCGGTGCGCCGCCGCAACGCGCAGCGCCACCTTGTCGGTGACGATCGGGCCCGACACCGAACCCGCGACCATCCAGCTGTTGTCGGGGCCGGCGTAGCTCGCATTGGCGCGCGCTTCGAAATCATTGCCCGGCTGGCGCGTGATGACGTTGATCGCGCCGCCCATCGTGTTCTTGCCGTACAGCGTGCCCTGCGGCCCGCGCAGGACCTCGATCCGCTCGACGTCGGTCAGCGGATTGTTGAGATAGGCGGTATTCGGCTGGTAGATGCCGTCGATGAACAGGCCGACGCCCGGCTGCACGCTCTGCACCAGCGTCACGCCGACGCCGCGGATCGAGACGAAGGCGCGGCCGGTGCCGTCGCTGTTGATGTTGAGCCCGGGCGACAGCACAGCGGCTTCGCGCACCGAATTGAAGCCGCGCGCGATCAGCGTGTCGCCGGTGATCGCGGTGACCGCGATCGGCACGTCGTTCAACGTCTCGTCGCGCTTGCGCGCGGTGACGACGATGATGCCGTCGTCCTCGCCCTCGGCACTCGCCGCGGCGGGCGTCTCCTGCGCGTGGACGGGCGCCGCGGCCAGCACGGCGGCGAGCGCGAGCGACGAGGCAATGGCGAAACGGTACTTGGTCATCAGGCATCATCCCCAAAAGAGGCGGTCGCGGCCGCCCTGCGGGAACCTATCTGACAGCTTTTCAACCTGTATGAAAGGTCGCCGATTGTGCCGATCGGCAGAGGGATTTTGCCGGGGCGGAACGGCGGCCATCCCCCTCGTCACCCGGGGCTCGACCCGGGGTCCGCTTGGCGACGGTGAATGGCGGGACGCCGGGTCGAGCCCGGGGTGACGAAGATGGTCAGGCTAGCGTCTGACTCGACCGGATCACCAACAACTATACCCGCCGTCGGCCAGTACGATGCTCCCGGTCATCAAACTCGCCATGTCCGACGCGAGGAACAGGATCACCGCCGCGACCTCCTCGGGCTCGCCGAGCCGCGCCTGCGGGGTGCCGTCGATCCAGCGCCGGTACATCGCGCCCTCCTTGTCGGCGAAGGCGTTGAGCGGCGTCGCGATATAGGTCGGCGCGACCGCATTCACCCGCACGCCGCGCGGTGCCCATTCGGCGGCGAGGCTCTTGGTCAGCTGGTGCACCGCGGCCTTGGACGCGTTATAATAGCTCTGCGGCTGCGGGCGGTTGACGATGAAGCCCGACATCGACCCGACGTTGACGATGCTCCCCCGCCCCGCCGCCAGCATATGCCGCCCGAAGGCGCGCGCGCACCAGAAGCTGCCGTTCAGATTGACGTCGAGCACATTCAACCAATGTTCGTCGGCGACATCCTCGGCTGCGGTCTCGCTGCGCGCGATGCCGGCATTGTTGACGAGGATGTCGATCCGCCCGTCGCGCGCCAGCATCGCATCGGCGGCGGCGGTTACGGCGGTGCTGTCGGTGACGTCAAGCTGTTCGGCGTGGACGGCATAGCCCTTGGCCGCGAGTTCGCCCACCGCGCGCTCCAGCGCCGCCGCGTCGCGATCGGCGATCGTCACCCGCGCACCCGCTTCGGCGAGCGCCTCGGCAGCGCAAAGCCCGATCCCCTGCGCGCCGCCGGTGACGAAAGCGGTGCGCCCGTCGAGGCGCAGTCTGTCGAGATACATGAGAGCTTACTCCGGAACGAAGGCGGCGGCAGGCATCACCGGCTCATGCACCGCCTCGCCGCGTTCGAGCTGATAGATCTGCCGGTCGCCCCCGAACTCGGCCCAGGGCAGCGACCCGTCGCGCGCGAAGCCGACCCATATCTTGTGCACCCGCTCGGCCAGCTCCTGCGGCGGCGCCTCGCCGGCCAGCCCCTTGGGCCCGGCCGCACTCGCCAGCGTCTTGAACACGAAGGGCAGCTCGATCCCGTGGCACGCGCCGAGCTCGCCCCCGCATGCGGGCGAGCGCCAGTCGAACTCGTACATCCAAGTCTTGCCCCGATGCGCCGCGGCATATTGCCGCGCGGGCCAGCGGAAGACGAGGTCGTTCATCGCATCGGTCAGCGCCGCGCCCGGACGCACGCCCTTCTGCTTATAACCATAAGCGAGCAGCGCGCCCTTGGCGTCGGGCATCGACCGCCCGAGCAGCCAGCGCGCGAACAGCCCGCCGATCTTGGCACGCACCCCGGTCGGCACGAAATAGAGGTTCATCTCCTCGGCATTGCTGCCGATCAGCACCTCGACCTCGGCCCCCGCGCCGCTACGCAAAGCATCGTGCGGTTTCTCGGGCAACACATCGTCGCCGTACACGGGAATGAAACGACTGATCCCATAGACCGGCTCGCGCCCGCCCGCATCGCGAAGGTCGATCGCCCAGGGCTTGCCGAGCTTCTCGATCGCCGCGGTCGCCGCTTCGTGCGACACGCTGCGGAACCCGTCGGCGTCGGGGCTGACCTTGAGCAGCTTCGCGAGCTTCTTCACCAGCCGCTGCGCCACCGCGATATCGCGTACCATCGCGCCATGGCCGCTCTCGACGATCGCACGCGCGAACAGCCCCTTGGCGAGCGGCGAGGTAACGAGGTCGGCGATCGCCATCGCCCCCGCGCTTTCGCCGAACACGGTGACATTCGCCGGATCGCCGCCGAAGGCCGCGATGTTGCGTTGCACCCAGCCGAGCGCGAAGATCATGTCGCGCAGTCCCAAATTGGTCGGCACGCCGGGCACCGGCAGGAAACCGTCGATCCCCAGCCGATAGTTGATCGCGACGCACATCACGCCCGAGCGCGCGAATTCGGACCCGTCGCTGACCGGCGCATCCTTGCTGCCGACGACGAAGCCGCCGCCGTGGATGAACACCATCACCGGCGCGCGCTTGGCGTCCTTCGGGGCCCAGATATTGACGCGCAGATAATCGCCGTCGCCGCCGTCCGAGCCGCTGCCGACGAGCGGTACGATGTCGATCGCGGGAAAGGCGCGGATCATATGCGGTGCGGTCGGCCCGGGATCGAGGGCGTCGCGTACGCCGTCCCATGCCGCGACCGGCTGCGGCAGTTCGAAGCGCCGCGGCGGCGCGGCATAGGCTATGCCGAGATAGCGGACGATATTCCCGTGGGCGCGGCCGCGCAGCTGCCCCGCCTCGGTTTGGACGATCGGATCGGTCGGAGTCGCGTCGGTCATGCCCCAAGGGCTATCACGCCGCGCGCCGCCCCGGCAGCGGGCGATGCTGTGCCTTCCGCCGCTATGGCTATGCCAGCTCGCGCGCCGCCGCGGCGCTCGCGACCTCGCGCTCGGCCTGGGTGAAGCCATAGGCGGGCACGATCGCGCCGTCGCGGTCGACCACCTGCGGCAGGGCGTCGGCCAGCCGCTGCCCCGCATCGGCGCCAGCACCGATATGAACGCCCGGCGACAGCGTCACTTCGGCCGCGGCAAAATGCCCCGCCCCGGCGCAGAGGATCGTCCGCGTCGGAGCCGCTTCGGCCACGAGCGGCAGCAGCGCGGGGCTGACGAGCGCCGGGTCGAGCGCCGCGAGGCTCTCGTCCGCGAGCACGCCGTGCGTCATCTGCGTCGCCGCGGTCGGTGCCAGCGCGTTGACGCATATGCCATATTTCTCGCCCTCGATCGCCAGCGTCTGCATCAGCCCGACGAGTGCCATTTTCGCCGCGCCATAATTGGCCTGCCCGAAATTGCCCCACAGCCCCGACGAGGAGGTGGTCATGACGATCCGGCCATATTGCTGGGCGCGCATCACCTCCCACACCGCCTTGCTGCAGATCGCGGCGCCGATCAGGTGGACGTCGACGACCAGCCGGAAATCGTCCAGGCTCATCTTGGCGAAGCTCTTGTCGCGCAGGATGCCGGCATTGTTGATCAATATGTCGATGCGACCCCACCGATCGAGCACCCCGGCCACCATCGCCGCGACCGCGGCCTCGTCGGTAACCGACCCCGCGACCGCGAGCGCGGTGCCGCCCGCCGCCGCAATCTCTCCGGCGACGGCTTCGGCGGGTTCGAGCGCCAGATCGTTGACGACCACCGACGCACCCTGGCTCGCCAGATAGAGCGCATGCGCCCGGCCGAGCCCGCCGCCCGCGCCGGTCACGATCGCCACGCGGCCCGCGAGCAGTCGATCCGATCCCGATGTCATCATGCTCGAAACTCCTTCATTCACTCTCTAGTTAGTTAATTTCTTGAGCGAGCTTGAAATGGGCGAGAGAGTTCCTGCCCAACTTAAGCCGGCTTGCAGATCTGCAGGAAACCCGCGGCCATGAACGACGCCATGCGCGCCTTGATCGCTTCGAAATCCTCTGACTTGCACACCCCGCCCGACAATTTGTCGATGCGCCCGGTGCGCGCGAGGGTGACCATCAGCGCGCCGGTGACGAAATGATAGCCCCAGAAGATGTCGCGCTCGGCGCAGTCGGGCAGCGCCTTCTTGAGCAGGTCGATCAGCCGCAGCACCACCGGGTCGAAATGGCTGTCCATCAGCTCGGCGCCCCATTCGGGGGTGTTCGCGACCAATGCACCGAGCGCGCCGTAATTCTTCCACCCCTCGCCGCCATGGATATAGAGGTCGAGGTCGGTGTCGAGAAAGGCGTGCAGCGCGCCCTCGACCGTCGGCTTGCCGCCCGCGGCCTTCTCATAATCGTCGAGCGCCTTCATCCGCCGCTCGCTGGTCACCACCGCGCGCCGCGCGAAGACCGCGTCGAACAGGCTCTTCTTGTCCTCGAAATAATAGTTCAGCAAAGTGTGGTGCACGCCGACGCGCTTCGCGACGTCCTTCAGCGTGACGCCGTGCAGCCCGTGCTTCGAAAACAGATATTCGGCCTCGTCGAGCATCTGCTCGATCGTTTCGGCGCGCTGCTCGGCCTTGGTCGACCGCCGCCGCACTTTCGCCTGTTCCACTACTGGTCCCAAATCCGATCCCCGTTCTTCGCCGCCGCGCGGCGATGCTCTTTCAATAGGCTCCATAGTCGTTCCTGAGCCGAATCTTATCGATTTTTCCGGTCGGCGCCAGCGGCATGGTATCGAGCCGCACCACCGCGTCGGGGATCCACCATGGCGCGACGCGGCCACTCAGCGGCGCGAGCAATTCGGCGTCGTCGATCTCGTCGCCGCCGCGCATCTCGACCAGCAGCACCGGGCGCTCGCCCCATTTGGCGTCCTGCCGGCCGATCACCGCCGCCAGCGAGACCTGCGGCAGCGCCCCGACCACCGCCTCGATCTCGGCGGGGTTGATCCATTCGCCCCCCGACTTGATCAGATCCTTGGCGCGGCCGGTGACGATCAGGTTGCCCTTGGCGTCGATCCGCGCGAGGTCGCCGGTCGGGAACCAGCCCTCGGCATCGGTCGCGGGCGCCTCCTCGCCGAAATAGCGGTCGACCACCGACGCGCCGCGCACATACAAATGCCCCTCGCCGCCGCGCTGCTCGGCGAGCGGTGCGCCGCCCGCATCGGTCAGCCGCAGGTCGACGCCGATGGCGGGCCGCCCCGACACCGCCGCGCTGCGCTGCGGGTCGCCCGGCGGCGCGATCACGCCGAGCGGCGACAATTCGGTCATCCCCCAGCTCGTCTGCACCGTAACCCCGAGCCGCGCTTCGAGCCGCTCCATCAGCGCCGGCGCCATGGGTGCCCCGCCAACGATCAGCCGCTCGAGCGTCGGCAATGCTCCCCCCACGGCCTCGAGATGCTCGACCAGCCCGAGCCACACGGTCGGCACGCCGACCCCGATCGTCACCCCCTCGGCCGCAATCAACCGCGCGAGGCTCGCCCCATCGGCCTGCCGCCCCGGCAGCACCAGCTTCCCCCCGACCGCGGGCAGCGCGAACGGCAGCCCCCAGGCATTGGCATGGAACATCGGCACCACCGCGAGCACCGCATCGCGGCTGGTGAAGGCCATGACATCGGCCTGCAAGGAGCGGAGCGTGTGGAGGAAGCTGCCGCGATGTGTGTAGGTCACGCCCTTGGGCGCGCCGGTCGTGCCCGAGGTGAAGCACAGGCCCGCGGGCGCGGTCTCGGCGAAGTCGCCCCACACCGCCCCGCCCGGCGCGTCGGCGATCAGGCTTTCGAGCTCGGCCACCGGCACGCTCGCCCCGCTCCCGCCCGCACCATCGATCAGCAATATCCGCTCGATACCCGGCGCGCGCTCGGCGACCAGCTTCGCCAGCGGCAAGAGGTCGGCGCTCGCGACCAATATCTTCGCGCCCGATTGCACCGCCATCGACGCGAGTTGCGGCCCCGTCAGCCGCGGGTTCAATGTGTGGCACACCGCGCCCATGCCCATCACCGCATACCAGAGCTCGACATGCGCCGCGCTGTTCCACGCCAGCGTCGCGACGCGGTCGCCCTGCGCGATGCCGAAACCTGTGAGCAACGACGAGATCGCCAGACTACGCTCGCGCAGCATAGCATAGCTGATGCGCGCCACGCTGCCGTTCTCGCGCGCGCTCGCGACCTCGGCCTCGCCGTGCCAGCGCGCGGCATGGTCGAGGAAGCGGTTCAGCGTCAGCGGATAATCCTGCATGCTGCCGTCGATCATGGGCAATCGGCGCCCTTCGCGAGCACCGGCGAGACGATGCCGGTGTTCCAGTTCCACGCCACATTGCCCGCGGCGCGGCGGCGGCACATCGCCGCCTCGTGCAGCCGGTACATGCCGGGCATCAGCCGTGCGCCGGGGCGCGGGATATCGGCGAAGGCGAGAAAAGCGGCATCGCTGCCATAGGGCTTCCAGACTGCCTGCCCCGCCGCCTCGGGCTGGCCCGTGCGCGCGAAGGACACCCAATAATCGCCCATCGCCGCCGCGAAGCGCTTTTCGGCGACCGTGTCGGGGATCTTCGGCCAATAGGGCGGCGTGTCGGCCGCGGTGCCGAACACATAGGGGATTTCGGCGGCATGAAAGCCGTGCAGCCCCGCCTCGCTCGCCGCGGGATAGCCATGGTCGAAGAGGTAGAGATAGGCATTCTGCCCGAGCGCGCTCTGCTTCAGCGCGAGCCGTTCCGACGTCCAGCCGTACAGCGCGTCGCGCGTCGTCGCGAGCACCGCTTCGCCGAGGTTGGTCGCGGGATAGAGCTTGAGCCAGCCGTCGGCGAGGTCGCCATAACGCTCGCGGATCGCGCCCTCATAGGCCGCGGCACTCGCGGGCGGCGGCGGCGCGAGGATACGCAGCGAGCGGATCTCGCCGATATTGAACCCTGCGATCATCGGCACCGGCGCCTGCTCGCCGGCGTCGAAGCTGTCGACCAGCTGGCGCGGCAGGACCTTGCCGTCGACCGTACCCCACGGGAAATAACCCGCTTTGAGCGTCCCGTCGTTGAGCGCCCCCGCGTCCATCGCGCGCAGCGCCGCGAGGTCGGCGGCGCCGAGCGCGGCCGCCACCTTGGCCCCCATCGTCTCGGCGGGGACCTCGCCGTGCCGCGCTTCGCGCAGCGACGGGGTCGAGATCATATAGGCGCTCTGCGCGATCGCCTTGTGGAACAGCCCACGCGCCTTGGGCGCGGTCATCAGATACATCACGCTGAGCGCGCCCGCGGACTCGCCCGCGATGGTCACATTGCCCGCGTCGCCGCCGAAGGCGCCGATATTGGCCTTCACCCATTGAAGCGCCGCGATCTGGTCGAGCAGCCCGTAATTGCCCGACACGCCGTCGGGCGATTCCTTGCTCAACTCGGGGTGCGCCAGATAGCCGAGCGCGCCGAGCCGGTAGTTGATCGACACGATCACCGCGCCGCGCGCCGCGAGCTTGGCGCCGTCGTACATCGGCTCGTGGCTGTAGCCATTGGTCAGCGCGCCGCCGTGGATCCACACGATCACCGGGGCATCCTTCGCGCCCTCGGGCGTCCAGATGTTGAGCGTCAGGCAATCCTCGGACATCTTCGCGGGCGGGTTGGTGTAGATGCCGATCGCGGTCGGGCGCGGCTGGATGCACGCCGCGCCGAAGGCCTGCGCCTTGCGCACGCCGGCCCAGGCTGGCAGCGCCACCGGCGGTTTCCAGCGCAGCGGCCCCACGGGTGCTTCGGCATAGGGAATGCCCTTGAACAGGCGGAGCTTGCCGACGCTCTTGCCCTCGACCGTGCCCGCGGGCGCCTCGACCACCGGCGCCGCCGTCGCGGGGACCGCCATCCCCAGCCCCGCCGCCAGCAGCGCGCTCGCCATCCTCATCATGTCGAAGCCTCCTGCCGGCGCAGCCGCGTCGCGAGCCACAGGAACAGCCCGATCGCGATGATGTAGAAGGGCGTCAGCGTGTAGAGCGCCAACTGCAGCCCATGCGCTTCGCCCTGCGCGGTGAACCAGTCGCTCGCGAAGCCGACCCATGTCGGCCCCAGCCCCAGCCCGATGAAGTTCATGATCAGCAGCAGCAGCGCCCCCGCGAGCACGCGCTGGTTGGGCTTCACTTCCTCCTGCACCAGCGCGACCGAGGCCGAGAGGTAGAAATAGTTGAACACCATCACCACAGTGAGCAGCGCGAGCGCCAGCGGCCAGCCCGGCGCCCAGACGAAGGCGAGGTAGAAAGGCATCGCCACCGCGAGCGACAGCGCCGGCGCGGTCGCGTAACCCACGCGCGACTTCTTGACCATCCGGTCGATCACCCGGCCCGAGACGATCATCCCGCCGCCCATCCCGATCAGCAGCACGAGCGCATACCAGATCGCGACCTCGCCCAGCTCCATGCCCTTCTCGCGCATCAGGAACAGCACCGCAAAATTGCCGAGGCCATAGGTCACGAACTGCGTCGCGCCCCCGCCGAGCGCGGCGAGCATCAAGATCGGGTGCGACAGGAACATGCGGACCGTCGGCCAGAAATCGGCCTTGTCCGCCGCCGCGGGTCCGGCGACATCGGTCGCCCCGCGCCTCGGCTCGTGCACAGTCAGCCAGACGGCGAGCGCGGTCACCACGCCGATCGCCCCCACCGCGATGAAGGGGATGCGCCAGCCGAATTTCTCGGCGATCGCCGCGCCGAACGCGACCCCCGCCGCCGCGCCGATCGCGGGCCCGAGGTTGAAGATGCCCAGCGCCGCGGCGCGCTTGCCCGGCGGATAGGTGTCGGTGATGATCGCATAGGAAGGCGGCACGCCCCCCGCCTCGCCGAAGCCCACGACCATCCGCGCGATCGCGAGCTGGGTATAGTTCGCGGCCATGCCGCACGCGACCGTCGCCCCGCTCCACACCGCGCAGGCGACCGACAGCACCCCGACGCGGCTGGTCCGGTCGGCGAACCAGCCGACCGGGATCGCGATGAAGCAATAGAACATCGCGAAATAGAGCCCGCTGATCAGCCCGAGCTGGCCGTCGCTGATCTGCAGCGCGTCCTGGATCGGCTTCGCGAGGATCGACAGCAGCTGCCGGTCGAGGAAGTTCAGCACATAGACGAAGCAGAGCATGCCCAGCACGAAGCCGGGCCGTGCGGCCGGCTGCGCGCCGGACGGAGGGAGCGTGTCGGTCGCCACGGCTTAGAGGCTGTAGCCGAGGCGGATGCCGAAGGTCCGCGGCCGCATCGTGCCGAAGCGGCTCACCAGGAACGCCTCCGGGTGGATGTAGGTGATCGAATGATCGTCGAAGAGATTTTCGACATAGAGCTGCGCCGAGATATCGCCCTTCTTGAGCCCGAGGCTCATGTTGACGTTGCTGTACGCATCGGTCTCGCCAAAGGTCGACAGCGGCACATTCGGCAGGCCCGGGGTGTTCGGGAAGCTACTGTTGTACGACCCGATATGCTGGGCGTTGACCGCCAGCATCGCATCGACGTCCGACCCGATCTTGAAATTATAGCTCATATAGGCCGACCCCTGGATCCGCGGCGCCGACAGCCGGTGCCCGAGCACCGCGCCCGAAATCGCCGCCTCGGCGGGCGAGAGCTTGGTGATCTTGCTGTCGTTATAGGCGCCGTTGAAGCCGATCGTCACGCCCGTCGCGGGGATCACGCTGACCTCGAACTCGAAGCCCTTGCTGCGCGCCGCGCCGATGTTGGTCGCGAACTGCACCGAGTCCGACACGCGGTTCGCCTGCGCCTGGATATTGCTCCAGTCGATCAGGTAGAAGGCGGTGTTGATCGACACGCGCCCGCCGAGCCAGCGGCCCTTGGCGCCGACCTCATAGCTCTTGAGACTATCCGACGTCGCGCCGAACGGAATGATGATATCGTTCGGATCGACGAGGCTCGGGGCGCCGGCGCGCGCGTTGACGATCGGCGCGCGGAAACCCGTCGAGAAGGTCGCGTAAGTCGTCAGGCTGTCGCTCGGCTTGAAGGTCGCGCTCGCCTTCCAAGACGGCTTGGATCCCTTGGCTTTGACCCCCTCGACCGCCGCATAGGGGGTGAAGGTGTTGAAGTTCGCCGGAATGCCCAACAGAGCATAGGTATAATAATTGAACCCCGCCGCGGTCGCGAGATAGCCCCCCGCTTCGGTAAAGGCCTGCGCCGATGTCTCGCCATAACGCATGCCGCCGGTCAGCCAGAATTTGTCCGAGAAACGATAGGTCAGCTCGCCGAAGCCCGCGAGTTCCTTGCTGATCGAGTGGGTATAGAGCTTCTGGAAATATTTGTCGGGCAGCCCGGTCAGCCCGCGCGCCGCGAGGAAATCGAGGTTCGAGCGATAGAAGAAATCGACGTCGCGGCGGCGGTTCAGGTAAAAGCCCCCGAGCACGAATTCGAACGGCCCGTCGAGCGTCGAGGCGAGCCGCGTTTCCTGAACGAACACCTTGTCGTAACCGTCAGCGTCGAGCCCGAAGGCGATCGGCGCGCCCGGAAACGAGCCCGGCGCGAAGGTGCCCGCGAGGTCGACATAGAAGCGCTGGTCGAAGTCCGAATAGGTCGACGAACTGGTGAGCTTGGCGAAATCGAACTCATAATCGATCGTCGCGTTCGCGATCGCCTGCTTGCCGGTGAAGCGGTCGGGCTCGTCCGACACGCGCTTGTTGCGCCCCAGCGACGGGCTGGTCAGCGAGCTGTCCTTGGGATTGCTATACTCATAGCTGCCGAGCAGCTTGACCGACAGCCGGTCGGTCGGCTTCCATTGCAGGATCAGCCGCCCGCCATAATCGATCAGCGTGTTCGAATTCTTCACGCCGGTGCCGACATTGTCGAGATAGCCTTCCTCGTCGCGGTAGAAACCGACCGCGCGCACCGCGAGCCGGTCCTCGACCAGCGGCACATTGACCATCGCATTGTAGCGCTGGCGGAAGCTGTCCGACCCGGTCAGCCCGAAATCGACGAGTGCCGCGGTGTCGAAGTCATTGAGGTCGGGGCTCTTCTGCAGGATGCGCATCGCGCCCGACAGCGAACCCGAACCGAAGAGCGTGCCCTGCGGCCCGCGCAGGAATTCGACGCGCTCGACGTCGAACAGATTGGGGTCGACCACGGTGGTGTTGCCGATCGTCGAGACCGGCAGCTCGTCGATATAGATGGCGACCGAGCTCTGCAGGTTAGCGTTGTAACCGTTGGTCGCGATGCCCCGCGCGGTGAAATTGTTGAAGTTCGCGGTCGGCTTGTTGAGCACGACGCCCGGCGTCTCGCGCCCGATGCCCTCATACCCGACGATGCCCTTTTCGGTCAGCTCTTCCTGCGAATAGGCCGAGATGCTGAGCGGCACGTCCTGGATACGCTCGGCGCGGCGCGTCGCGGTAACGATGATCGATCCGTCGTCGTCGCCCTCGGCCTGCGGTGCGGTGGTGTCCGCGTCCTGCGCCATGGCCGCGGCCGGAATGGTGAACAACGCCGTCGCAGCGACGGACGCCAAGAAGATTCCCCTCATCACGCTCTCCCAAATCGCGCCGATCGGATGTCGGCATCGAGGGGGTTATGCCCGTCGTTCGGGAGCGAGTCAATATTCACTCTCACGAGTGTGAATATTATGAAGGGGAGCGATTTGCGAATGAAGTTGCGCGGAAATCAGCGGAAAAAGGGACAAGAGCCCTCCCCCTTGAGAGGGAGGGTTGGGTGGGGGTACTCCATTCGAA
>NZ_LNSB01000011.1 GCF_001468285.1 Sphingopyxis sp. HIX
GGATTAAAAGGGCAGCAATCGCCCGAAACCGCCCTCCCCGCCCCCCGGGAAGAAAAACCGCTTTCCTAATAAATCCCGCCATGATCTACCCTGTCGGATGAGCGTCGCGTCTCGCCTCCAGCGTCATACCTCGGGCAGCCGCCTCGCTAACCCCTTGTTCGCGCACGCGATGGGGCGTCAACTTAGTCAACTTCCGCCCGAAACCCGCCGCCACAGGAATGACCCCGCCATATATCGCCTTGGCAACGCGTCCCGGACCCCCGATATGCGCGTCATGTGCGTCGTCGCCCTCGCCCACCGCGTCCATCCCGACTGCCCCCTGATCCTGGTCGGCAATCGCGACGAATTCCACGGCCGCCCCGCCGCGCCGCTCGGCGCATGGGACGACGGCAGCGGCATCGTGGCGGGACGCGACCTGCAGGCGGGGGGAACGTGGCTCGGCGTCCATGCACCGAGCGGGTGCGCCGTCGTCGTCACCAACGTCCGCGGCGCGATGCCCGACCCGGCGAAGGAGTCGCGCGGCGCGCTGGTCACCGACATGCTGCGCGGGAGCGGGCGCTTCGCCGATCCGCCGGCCGAAGACCTCGGCCGCTTCAACGCCTTCAACCTGTTCGCGGTCGGCGATGGCCGGGCGCGGCTCTTCACCAATCGCCCGGTGCCGTTGATCATGACGCTGGAGCCCGGCGTCCATGCGCTCGCCAACGAGCCCGTCGATGCGCCCTGCCCGCGCGCCGAGCGGCTGCGTACAGCGCTCGCGGCGGTGGTGGCGGCGGGCGCCGATCCCGAAGACCTGCTCGACACGCTGATGGCGGAGGACGATCCCGCGCTGTTCCTGCGCGGCGAGGTCTATGGCACGCGCGCCTCGACCTTGGTGCTGATATCCGCCGACGGCGTGGTCAGGATGATCGAGCGCCGTTATGAAGCGGGCGGTGTTGCCGCCGGAACCACCGCGCTCGATTTCAAGACCGGCTGAGCCGCCGAACCCGATTTTGCCGCTCGACGAACGGCTTGCCGCCCGCCATGACGAAGGCGGGTAGCAGGGGGAATTTGGGGTGAAGAGGTTTTATGGGGTGTTGCTGGCCACGACGATGGCGGCGACGGGGCTGGCCACGGGCGCGCTGGCCAACGACAAGAAGCCGGGGCTTCAGGATTTTATCGCCTGCGACCGGCAGGGCTATCCCGAACGCGACGACGGTTATGGCGACGCCAGCATCGAGGCGATCCCGCTGGCGGGGCGCGATTCGGAATTGTTTCCGGTCCGCGCCCGCGCGGTGCTCGGTGGTACGCGCGCCGGCGCCTGCGACCGCGCGCTCCAGAACCCCGCGCTGCTGCCGCAGCAATTCCCGCGCCGCGCCAACCTGCTGCGCGCCCGCGCCTTTCACGAGGCGAAGATGGGCGAATTCGACAAGGCGATGACCTCGCTCGACGCCGCCGATGCCGAGATCGCCAAGACCCCGGTGTGGATCGACCAGGACAGTTTCCTGACCGGATCGGATATGTTGCGCGCGCACCTGCTGATCGAAAAGGGAAACAAGGCGGATGCCGCGGCGATCGTCACGCGCTTCGCCGCGCGCTGGCCGCATTCGGACATGCTGCAGGCGGCGGCGCAATCCTATCGCATGCGCATCGACGGCAGCCGCGACAACGAACTGGCGCTGCTCGATCAGCGCAACACCCGCTCGCCGATGTTTCTCTATCGCCAGGTCGCGCGCGCCTCGGCCTTCGGTAAATATGATGTCGTCGACCGCCTCGCCGGGCTGATCCGCACCACCCCGCCCGAGCCGCTGCCCGGCTGGACGCCGTCGCCGCGCCCGCGCGACCAGGATCCGCTGGTCCTCGACGCGCAGATGGCGGGTCTCTGGGCCTATGCCGCGCTCGTCCAGGGTCATCCGGCCGACGCCGCGCCGCGGCTCGATGCGATGCGCGCGCGCGTCGCCGCGACGATGACCCCGCCGCCGCCGCCGCCCGAGGGCAAGCAGCAGCGCAAGTCGGTGACCGAGGATTATCAGCTGCGCCTCAGCATCGCGGGCTATGCCAACCGCGCGCTCGACCAATGGGCGGCGGCGATCAAGCTGCGCGGCGAGATATCCACCATGGAATCCGAGGCGGCCTTTGCGAAGATCGAGACCGGCAACCTGCCGCCCCCCGCGATCCTCGACCTGATCCGCACGCTCGCGCTGCTCGACAAGGACAATCCGGAAGCGAAGGCGGCGATCGGCCAGTTCGAGACGATGATCGACGGCGAGGCGCAGAAGGCGCGCTATGTCGACCTGATCGATGTCTACCGCGCGATCCCCGACCTGATGACCAAGGCCGAGCTGCCGGGGTTCAAGCGCTCCGACGGCGTGTGGCTGACCAACGACAACGGCTATTCGGCGAAGCGCGAGGGGCCCGAGGGCAGCGACATCTGGACGGTACGCTTCACCCACGCCTGGGCGCCCGCGCATGTGGTCGACGAGCTGCTCGAAATGGCGTGCGCCAAATATGCCCGCGACAAGGGCTATGACGGCTTCATTCTGCTGAACCGCCAGCTCATCCAGCGCAACTACACCGGCTATATCAACGCCCCGGCGGGCTATGAGGCGGGCGCGCGGGTGAGGTTCGTCCGCAAGGCGGCGCTGCCCGCGGAGCTCGAGGGCGAGCGCTGGCGCATCGTCGATGCCGCGACGACCTTCGATGAAATTTACGCGAAACACTTCGCCCAGCAGGCAAAGATCAAGGCCGAAAAGGGCTACAAGCTGCGGCCCTGAGGCGGGGTGGCGGGCCACCGCGCGGCGGCGGCCCGTCAGCCGATCACTTCGGTGCGAGCACCATCAGCATCTGGCGGCCTTCGGTGCGCGGGTGCGCCTCGACCTTGGCGACTTCGGCGGTCATCTCGGCGACGCGCTGGAGCACGTTGAGGCCGAGCTGGGTGTGGCTCATTTCGCGGCCGCGAAAGCGCATGGTCATCTTCACCTTGTCGCCCTCGCCGAGGAAGTCGAACACCTTCTTCATCTTCACGTCGAAGTCGTGGTCGTCGATGTTCGGACGCATCTTGATCTCCTTGATCTCCTGCGTCTTCTGGCTCTTGCGGGCGAGGTTGGCCTTTTTCTGGGCCTCATATTTAAACTTGCCGACGTCCAGGAACTTGCACACCGGCGGGTCGGCGTTCGGCGACACCTCGACCAGATCCAGCCCCACTTCGGCCGCGGCTTCGATCGCTTCGGCCGTCAGCATCACGCCCAGATTTTCGCCTTCCTCGTCGATCACGCGGACTTTGGGGGAGGCGATGAATTCATTGTATCGCGGGCCGTTTTTCGGCGGCAGCGGCGCCATCGGGCGGCGGGTCATGGGCGGTGGTATAGCTGTATCTCCTGGTCGTTATAGGGACGCGCGGAATCGATGCATCGCGCGCGCCATGCTCATATAGTGAACGCGCGGCCATCGTAAAGGCTGCGAGCGCGCCTTTGTTGCCGCTTTTTCGCCGACTGTGGCGGCTATGCCACTACCTCGGGGGCATCAGCGCGCGTCGGGCCATTTGGTGGGCGCGGGGTCGATGACGCGGAAGCCGCCGGCGCCGACCTCGCTGACCTCGAGCGCGCGCATCGCGATGCCGCGGTTGTTGAAGCGGAAAATCCCGTCGATCCCGCCGAAACCGTCGGCCGACAGCAGCCGGCTCGCCGGGAAGGCCGTCCCCGGCTTCCACTCGCGCGCGATGCGCACCGTCAGCAGCACCGAATCATACCCCAGGCTCGCCAGCCGGTACGGCGCGCGGCCGTAACGCGTGCGATAGCTGCCCGCCATCTGGCCGTAGAGGCCGTCCGACACGCTGGCGAACCACGAGCCGCGCATCGCCGCATTGCTGCCCAGCGACGCCTCGGTGTTCCACAGCTCGGTGCCGAGAATCTGCTTGCCGCCGGTGCCCTTCACGATCGGCACGGCGCGGATCGCGTTGGTGCCCGAATCGGCGATCAGCACCGCGTCCATCGCGCCCGCATTGGCGATCCGCCGCGCCGCGCCGGTCAGCGCGGTCGCGCTGCGGTCATAGCTTTCGACCGCGACGAGCGTGCCGCCCGCCTCGGCCACCGCCGCGCGGAACGCCGCCGCCGAGCGGTCGCCATAGACATTCTTGGGCACCAGCGCGCCGAAGCGGCTGTGCCCCTTGCCGCGGGCGTAAGCGACGACGCGCTCGACCGACTGACCCGGGACGAAACCCATGATGAAGACGCCGTTGCCTGCGACCCCGCTGTCGTTCGAGAAGCTGAGTACCGGCACCTTCGCCTCGCGCGCGATCGGCGCGACCGCGGTGACGTCTTCGGTGAGCAATGGCCCCAGGATCAGCTTGTTGCCGTCGGCGATCGCCTGCCGCGCCGCCGCCCCCGCGCCGAGCGCGGTGTCATAGGTGGTGATGCGCACGCGCTCGGTCTTGGTGTCGAGCAGCGCCAACGTCGTCGCATTGGCGATCGCATTGCCGACGTCGGCGTTGGGGCCCGTCTGCGGCACCAGCAAGGCCACGCGGTGGCGGTCGGTGTCGGTCGGCAGCCCGGGCTCGATCCCGGTTTCGGGCGGGCGCTCGGGCGGCGGCGGCGCGACCGGGCCATCGGCCTTGGGCACCATCTGGCACGCCGCGAGGAACCCGGCCATCGCGAGCGTGGCCGCCATGCGCAGCATCTGCCGCCGCGGCGACGCAATTTTTTGGCGCTGCGCCGCAGTTTCTGCCATCTGCTGCGTCATGCCGAAATCCACCATCTCAGATTCTCCCTTGCCCGGTCTCTATATCGTCGCGACCCCCATCGGCAACCTCGGCGACATCACTCCGCGCGCCGCAGCGACGCTGGCGCACGCCGATGTGATCGCCGCCGAAGACACGCGTGTGACGGCGAAGCTGCTGGCGCATCTGGGTTTGCGAATTTCGATGACCCCCTATCACGATCATAGCGACGAACGCGCGCGCGCCGCGCTGGTTGCGCGGATGGAAAATGAAGTCGTCGTTCTGGTCAGCGACGCGGGCACCCCGCTGATCAGCGATCCGGGCTACAAGCTGGTGCGCGACGCCCGCGCGGCGGGGCGGCACGTCACCACCCTGCCCGGCCCCTGCGCCGCAATCGCCGCGATCACCCTGTCGGGGCTGCCGAGCGATCGGTTCCTGTTCGCGGGCTTCCTGCCGAACAAGGCCAAGGCACGCGCCGACACGATCGCCGAATTCGCGGGGCTACGTACGAGCCTCGTCTTCTATGAAAGCGGCCCGCGGTTGTCGGCGGCGCTCGCGGCGCTCGCCGAGGGGCTCGGCGAGCGCGAGGCCGCTGTCGCACGCGAGATCAGCAAGCTCTACGAGGAATGCGTCACCGGCACGCTCCGCGAGCTATCGGCGCGCTACGCCGACGCCCCGCCCAAGGGCGAGATCGTGATCGTCGTCGGCCCGCCGGGCGAGGCCGCCGCCGAAGAGGCCGACGACGCGACGCTCGACGCCGCGCTGCGCGACGCCATGGCCGACAAGCCAGTGGCGCAGGCCGCCAAGGCTGTCGCCAAGCGCTTCGGCCTCGACCGCCACGAGGTCTACGCCCGCGCGCTCGCGCTGAAGGGCGGCGATTGAAGCGCGCCGAGGCCGAGGCGCGCGGCCGCAAGGCCGAGCGCCGCGCCGCCTGGTGGCTCCGCTTCCACGGCTGGCGCATCCTCGGCCAGCGGCTCCGCGTGCCCGTCGGCGAGGTCGATCTCGTCGCGCGGCGCGGGCGGACGGTTGCCTTCATCGAGGTCAAGTGGCGCGAGCACGCCGAGGACCTCGACCTCGCGGTCGATCAATATCGCCTGCGCCGCGTCGCCGCGGCCGCCGAAATGCTGTCCCCGCGCTTCGCCCGGCCGCAGGACGATATCCGGATCGACGTGATGCTCCTTGCGCCGGGGCGCCTGCCACGCCATCTGGTCCACGTCTGGCAGCCCTGACGGCGCCCAAGGAGAAGAACATGACCCTGCGCGCCGCGGTGCAAATGGACCCGATGGATGGCATCAACATCAATGGCGACAGCAGTTTCCACCTGATGCTGAAGGCCCTCGATCGCGGCTACACCCTCTATCACTACGACGTGCGCGGGCTGACATGGGAGGCCGGGCGGCTGACGGTCAAGGCGCACCGCGTGCTCGAAGCGAAACGCGAGGCGGGCGCGCATTACACATTCGGCGAGCAGGTCCTGCTCGACCTCGGCCGCGACATCGACGTCGTGCTGATGCGGCAGGATCCGCCCTTCGACCTCGGTTACCTGACCGGCACCTGGCTGCTCGAGCGGCTCGCGGGGCAGACACTGGTCGTCAACGACCCGGTGTCGGTGCGCAACGCCCCCGAAAAGGTCTTCGTGCTCGACTTCCCGCAGTTCATGCCGCCGACGATGGTCACGCGCGACCTCGACGCGGTGAAGGATTTCCAGGCGCGCTACGGCGCCGTCGTGATCAAGCCGCTCCACGGCAACGGCGGCAAGGCGGTGTTCAAGATCGACGCCGACGGCGGCAACCTCGGCGCGCTGGTCGAGCTGTTCGGCCAGGTCTGGCCCGAACCTTTCATGGTCCAGCAATTCCTGCCGAGCGTGAGCGAGGGCGACAAGCGCATCGTGCTCGTCGACGGCGAGGTCGCGGGCGCGATCAACCGCAAGCCCGGCGAAGGCGAATTCCGCTCGAACCTCGCGGTCGGCGGTTATGCCGAGGCGACCGAGCTCACCCCGCGCGAACAGGAAATCTGCGCCGCATTGGGCCCGGCGCTGCGCGAACGCGGCCTCGTCTTCGTCGGCATCGACGTGATCGGCGGCGAATGGCTGACTGAGATCAACGTCACCTCGCCCACCGGGATCGTGGCGATCGACCGCTTCAACAACAGCGATACAGCGGGGCTGATCTGGGATGCAATCAAGCGACGGATCGGCTGACGCGCGCCAAGCGTTGTTCCCGGCATGACCGATTTCATCCTGAACCTGATCCAGTCGTGGGGCTATGCGGGCATCTTCGTGCTGATGCTGCTCGAAAACGTCTTCCCGCCGATCCCCTCCGAAGTGATCATGGGGCTCGGCGGCATCGCGGTCGCCAAGGGGCGTTTCGATTTCGTGCCGCTCGTCGCGGTCGCGGTCGCGGGGACGACGCTCGGCAATTATGTGTGGTACGCGATCGGCCGCTGGATCGGCTACGAGCGGCTCAAACCCTTCATCGACCGCCACGGCCGCTGGCTGACGCTCGACTGGAACGAGGTCGAACGGCTGCACAATTTTTTCCTGAAGCACGGCCCGGCGATCGTCTTCGTCGCGCGCTTCATGCCCGTTGCGCGCACGATGGTGTCGCTGCCCGCGGGCATGGTGAAGATGAACCAGCTCAAGTTCCTCGCCTGGACCGCGGCGGGCTCGACGATCTGGATCGCCGCGCTCGCGGGCGCGGGGACGTGGTTCGGGCAGTTCGCCAACCTCGACGCCTTCATCGGCCCGGTGGCGCTGGTGGCGATCGGCTCGCTGGTGCTGGTTTATGTGTGGCGGGTGATCCGGTGGAAGCCGAAGGCGAAGGAAGACTGATCCTCACATACGTCATCCCCGCGAAGGCGGGGATCCAGCTTTCTTCTTTTGTCCTTTTCTTCGTGCCTTTGCGCCTTGGCGTGAAATCAGAAAAATCTCACGCAAAGGCGCAAAGGCACGAAGAAGGAAAAGCTGGATCCCCGCCTTCGCGGGGATGACGGAAGGGACTCAAGCCCGCGGATGCGCACTCCGGTAGATGTCGAGCAGATGCGCCGCATCGACAGCGGTATAGACCTGCGTCGACGCCAGGCTCGCATGCCCCAGCAATTCCTGCAAGCTGCGCAAATCGGCCCCGCCCGCCAGCAGATGCGTCGCAAAGCTGTGGCGCAGCGCGTGCGGCGTCGTCCGCTCGGGCAGCCCCAGCGCCCGCCGTGCCGAGCGCACGCTCGCGCGCACCACGCCCGGCTGCAGCGGCCCGCCGCGTGCGCCGAGGAACAAAGGCACGTCCTTGCCCATGGGCCACGGGCAGGCCGCGACATAGCGCGCGACCGCCTTCGCTACCGCGGGCAGAATCGGCACGACGCGCGTCTTGTTCCGCTTGCCCGTCACGCGCAGTATGTCGCCGAGCGGCAGCGCCGCACCGGTCAGCGACAGCGCCTCGCCGATGCGTAAGCCAGCGCCATAGAGCAACAGCAGCAGCGCGAAATCGCGCGCGCCGACCCAGCCCTCGCGCGCATTGTCCTCGACATCCTGCGCCAGTTGCAGTGCCTCGGCAGGCGCGACGGGACGCGGCAGCCCCTTCTTGACGCGCGGCCCGCGCAGCGCGGGAAGCGTCGCCCCCTCGCCCCCGACAAAGCGCAGGAAGCCGCGCAGCGCGCTGAGTTCGCGTGCCGCCGACGCATTGCCAAGCCCTTCGGCGCGGCGGGTGGCGAGGTAGGCGCGCAGGTCGTTGGCGCTCGTCCGCCGCAGCATGGCGGCGTCGACCGTGCCGCCATGGTGGCCCGACAGAAAGGCGGCAAAGCGTTCGGCGGTCGCGACATAGGCGCGCCGCGTATGCTCCGACCGGCGCTTCTCGTGCGCCAGATGGGCATCCCAGTCGCGGATGATGTCTGAAGCCAAAGACCGCCCTTCAAATCCCGTTCGTGTCGAGCGAGTCGAGACACGCTGGCGCCATGCCGCGCGTCCCTCGACTTTGCTCGGGACGAACGGTGCAGGGAGATTAGTGGGTTTTGACCACCTCGGAAAGGATCGAGTCGAGCAGCAAGATCCCGTCGTCGGTTACGGTAAGCCGGTCGCCCTCCGCGCGCATCAGCCCCATGCTCGCCAGCCGCGCCACGGCATCGCCATCAACAAACGCCGCACGCCCCAGCCCGCTCCGCGCTTCGACGCGCGCCAGATCGACGCCTTCGCTCAGCCGCAGCCCCATCAGCATCGCCTCAGTCGCGCGTTCGTGCGCGGGCAGGTCGCTCTCGACCTTCAGCGCGTGCCCGTTGCGCTCCACCGCCGCGACGAAATTCTCCGGCTTCTTGTGCCGCTCGGTCGCTTGCCCAAGCCGCCGTCCATGCGCCCCAGGCCCGACCCCGGCATAGTCGCCATAACGCCAATAGGTCAGGTTATGCCGGCTCTCCTCGCCCGGCCGCGCATGGTTCGATACCTCGTAGCGCGGCAGCCCCGCCGCGCACGTCATCGCCTGCGTCGCGTCGAACAGGTCGGCCGCGGCATCGCCGTCGGGGATGACGAGGTCGCCCTTCGCCGCCAGCGTGGCAAAGCGCGTCCCGGGCTCGATCGTGAGCTGGTACAGCGACAAATGCCCCGTCCCGAACGCCAGCGCATCGCCCAGTTCCTTTTCCCAGTCGGAAAGCGCCTGCCCCGGCCGCGCATAGATCAGGTCGAAACTCGCGCGGCCAAAATAAGTTTGCGCCGCCGCAATCGCCCGCCGCGCTTCATCGCCGCTGTGCGCCCGCCCCAGAAACTCAAGCACTTGCGGGTCGAAACTCTGCACTCCGATCGACACGCGATTGACCCCCGCCGCCGCCAGATCGGCGAAAGCGGCAACTTCCACCGAATTGGGGTTCGCTTCCAGCGTGATCTCGCAATCTTCCGCGAGCCCCCAAAGCGCCGCCGCCTCGGCGATCACCGCCGCGACCGTCGCGGGCGGCATCAAACTCGGCGTCCCGCCCCCGAAGAAGATCGACGACACCGTCCGCCCCGGCAGCAACATGGCCTCATGCCGCAAATCCGCCAGCAAAGCCGCGCGCCAGACGTCCTGGTCGACGCTTTCGCGGACATGGCTGTTAAAGTCGCAATAGGGGCATTTGCTGACGCAAAACGGCCAATGGACATAAAGGGCGAGCGGTTCGGCCATGCGGGCCCGTCAGAACGCCCCCGCCACCAGCTTCGCAAAGGCATCCGCCCGATGGCTGATCCGATGCTTCTCCGCCGGATCGATTTCCGCGAACGTCAACGTGTTACCGGCCGGAACGAACACCGGATCATATCCGAAGCCCAGCTTGCCCCGCGGCGGCCAGGTCAGGCTGCCCTCGGCGGCGCCTTCGTAGACATCGGCATGCCCGTCGGGCCACGCCAGCGCCAGCGTGCACACGAAGCGCGCGCTGCGGTCGACGTCGGGGCCCTGCTCGGCGAGCAGCCCTTCGACCTTGCCCATCGCGAGATACCAGTCGCGCCCCGGATTGCCCTCGAAGCGCTGCCGTTCGGCCCAGTCGGCGGTATAGACGCCCGGCCGCCCGCCCAGCGCCGCGACCTCGAGCCCGCTGTCATCGGCCAGCGCGGGCAGCCCCGCCGCCGACGCGCTTGCATGCGCCTTCAGCAGCGTATTCTCGCGAAAGGTCGTGCCCGTCTCCTCGGGCTCGGGCAGGCCGAGGTCGCCCGCCGACACCGGCTCGATCCCGAAGGGCAAGAGCAGCGCGCGGATCTCGCGCACCTTGCCCGCATTGTGGCTCGCGATGACGAGCCGACCGGGGACTAGCTTGCGGTTCACCTCAGCGCCCCACCGCCTTCGCCTGCGCGGCGAAGATGTCGGCGCAGCCGATGCGCGCGAGGCGGAGCAGGCGCAGCAGGCCTTCCTCGTCATAGGTCGCGCCCTCGGCGCTCGCCTGCACCTCGACGATCTGGCCGCGCCCGGTGAGCACGAAATTGCCGTCGGCCTCGGCGACCGAATCCTCGTCATAGTCGAGGTCGAGCACCGGCGTGCCCTTGTAGATGCCGCACGATATCGCCGCGACCTGGTCCTCGATCGGGTCGGTCGTGATCGCGCCCGAGGCGATCAGCTTGTCGACCGCGAGCCGCAGCGCGACCCACGCGCCCGAGATCGACGCGGTGCGCGTGCCGCCATCGGCCTGGATCACGTCGCAGTCGATCACGATCTGCCGCTCGCCGAGCTTTTGGAAATCGACCACGGCGCGCAAGGACCGGCCGATCAGCCGCTGGATTTCCTGCGTGCGCCCCGACTGCTTGCCCTTCGCCGCCTCGCGGCTGCCGCGCGTGTGCGTCGCGCGGGGCAGCATGCCATATTCGGCGGTGACCCAGCCCTGCCCCTTGCCGCGCAGGAAGGGCGGCACCTTCTCGTCGACGCTGGCGGTGACCAGCACCTTGGTGTTGCCGAAGCTGACGAGGACGCTGCCCTCGGCGTGGATGGTGAATTCGGTCTCGATGCCGATGGGGCGCATCTGGTCGGGCGCGCGGCCGGAAGGGCGCATGGACTATCCTTTCGATTGAAGATCGCCGTGGCCCTTAGGCGCGCGCGCTCAATCGCTCAACCGCATACGAAAGAAATCGAGGATTTCGTCGCGCGCCGCCACCGTCGGCTGGCCGGCTTCGTCGATCAGGTGGATCGTCACCACGCTGTGCGGGTTCTTCATGGGGCTGTCGGGGTTTGCGGCTTCGTCGGGCAGCACCGTGCCGATAAAACGGTCGCCGAGCGCATCCGCATAGGCGGCGAAGCGCGCCGCCTTGCAATATTTGTCGCCCTCGAAGCGGTAGGCGAGCACGGTCAGATCCTCGGCCTCCATCCGCGCCTTCACCGCCGCGAGTTCGTCGGGGGCGATGTGCAGGCCCGCGGGGTCGTTCAGCGGCAGCGACGGCTGCGCGAGCACCGGCGCCAGCACCGCGGGCTCCAGCATCATCGACAGCGCAAAATTGCCCGTGAAGCACATGCCGATCGCGCCGACGCCCTTGCCGCCGCATTCCTGGTGCGCGAACGCAGCCAGCGCCCGCAGCCATTGGGCCGCGGGCGAGCTTTCATTGGCCTGGAAGGCACGGAACTGGCGGCTGATGCAGCCGCCGAGCATCGTGAACAATGCGCCGGGCATGCGCGGGACCGCGCCGTCACGCCCAAAGATATGCGGCATATAGACGGTGAAGCCCGCATCGCGGACCCAGCGCGCGAAGCGCGTCACATGCGGGCTGATGCCGGGCATTTCGGTCATCACGACCACCGCGGGGCCGCGGCCCATTGTGTAGACGCGGTGCTTGCGGCCGAGCAGGACGATGTCGCGATGCTCGAAATCGTCGAGCGGATCGTCCTGGTCGAGCGGGCGTGTGGTCATGACTTTCTCCCCCGGCAAAGAAGCTAAGCATAAGACGGCCCCGATGCACTCCCTTTTCGTCATCCCCGCGAAGGGTGCGGAGAAGCACACGACTCTCCGCGCGATCCAGCTTATTCCTTCTTTGTGCCTTCGTGCCTTTGTGTGAGTTCAAAATAATCTCGCACAAAGCCACGAAGCCACAAAGAGGGCCAAGACCGGTAGGACATACACTTCCCATCACTCGCGCCCAGAGGCGATGCCCAAGGGGAATGCCGCGTTGCGGCCATCACCATCTTTGTGGCTTCGTGGCTTTGTGCGAGCCAATAGCGGCGATGCTTGCCCCCACCCCCTCGCATCCCTAAATCCTTCGCATGAGCACCCCGCCGATCACCGAACTCACCACGCGCGCGCGCGACGTGTTCCGGCTGGTGGTCGATGCCTATCTCGAAACCGGCCAGCCCGTGGGCTCGCGTACGCTGTCGAAGCTCGCGAGCCTCAATCTCTCGCCCGCATCGATCCGCAACGTGATGCAGGATCTGGAGGAGTTCGGCCTGCTCGCCAGCCCGCACACCAGCGCGGGGCGGCTGCCCACCGAACAGGGCCTGCGGCTCTTCGTCGACGGCATGATGCAGGTCGCCGAGCCCTCGGCCGAAGACCGCGCGCAGATCGAGGCGTCGCTGTCGGACGCCGGCCCGATCGAAAGCGCGCTCGCGCAGGCCACCTCGGCGCTCTCGGGCCTCTCGGCCTGCGCCGGGCTCGTGCTCGTCCCCAAGCACGAGCGTGTGCTCAAGCAGCTCGCCTTCGTGCCGCTGTCGGCGAGCCAGTCGCTCGTCATACTCGTCGCGGGCGACGGGTCGGTCGAGAACCGCGTCATCGACATTCCCACCGGCCTCGCCCCCTCGGCGCTGGTCGAGGCGGGCAATTATATCAGCGCGACGCTCAGCGGCCTGACCCTCACCGAAGCGATGGCGCGCGTCCGCCACGAGATCGAGGCCGAGCGTATCGCGATCGACCGCGCCGCGCAGGACCTGGTGTCGCGCGGGCTCGCCATCTGGTCGTCCGACGGCGCCGACCGCCCGGTGCTGATCGTGCGCGGGCAGGCGAACCTGCTCGACGACAGCGCGGTCGGCGACCTCGACCGCGTGCGCCAATTGCTCGACGAGCTCGAGACCAAGCAGGACATCGCCCAGCTGCTCGACAGCGCGCGCGAGGGCAGCGCGACCCGGATTTTCATCGGGTCGGAGAATAAATTATTCTCGCTTTCGGGCTCGTCCGTGATAGCGGCGCCCTATCGCGGCGCGGACGGGCGCGTGGTCGGCGTGGTGGGCGTGATCGGCCCCACGCGCTTGAACTATGCCCGGATCGTACCCATGGTGGATTTCACCGCACAATCGCTCTCCAGACTGATACGATAGGTTTATGACGAATATGGACAATGACACGCCCGTCGAAGACGACGCGCTGACCCCCGAAAATGTCGCCGCCGAGACCGATGCGACCGCGCCCACGCCGGGCGAGGACGACGAAGTGGCAAAGCTCGCCGAACAGCTGGCGGCGGTGCAGCAGGACCTGCTCTATGCGCGCGCCGAGACGCAGAATGTCTCGCGCCGCAAGGACAAGGAAATCGCCGACGCGCACGCCTATGCCGCGACGAAGTTCGCGCGCGACATCTTGTCGGTCGCCGACAATCTCGGCCGCGCGCTCGCCGCGCTGACGCCGGAGCAGCGCGCCGACGAGGGGATCAAGCCGCTCGTCACCGGGCTCGAGGCGACCGAGCGCGAACTGCTCGGCGTGTTCGAGCGCAACGGCATCACGCGCATCGCCGCGATCGGCCTGCCGCTCGACCCGAACCAGCACCAGGCGATGCTCGAAATCCCGAGCGACAAGGCGCCCGGCACGATCGTGCAGGAAATGCAGGCGGGCTATATGATGAAGGACCGCCTGCTGCGCCCCGCGATGGTGGGGGTGGCGAAGGCCGGCTGACGCCTTTTCCCCTCTCCCCTTGTGGGAGAGGGATACGAAAGCTTGGCAGCTTGCTGCCTAGCTGAAGTTGGGTGAGGGGGTGCGACGTCGCGGCAGAACGCCCTCACCCGCTGCGACTAGCGAATAAATTCGCAAGTCTCGCTGCCCTCTCCCCCAAGGGGAGAGGGAATCAGGCCGCTTTCCGCATCTTCGCGAGTTTCTTCAGCACCATCTCGCGCTTCAGCCGCGACAGATGGTCGATGAAGAGAATGCCTTCGAGGTGATCGTGCTCGTGCTGGATGCACGTCGCCATCAGCCCGGTCATGCGCTCGCGGTGCTTGTTGCCGTCTTCGTCCTGCCAGTCGACGGTGACCTCGGCGGGGCGCGTCACATCGGCATATTGCTCGGGGACCGACAGGCAGCCCTCCTGATAGACGCTATGCTCTTCGCTCTCGTCGGAGAAGACGGGGTTGATGAAGACGCGCGGGGTACGGATCAGGCGCTTGCCTTCTTCGTCCTCGGGATCGGGTTCCTGCAGGTCGATGACCAGGATGCGCTTCGCCACCCCGACCTGGATCGCGGCGAGCCCGATGCCGGGCGCGTCGTACATCGTCTCGAACATGTCGGCGACAAGCGTCTTCAGCTCGGCGTCGAAGGTCTCGACCGGCTTCGAAATGACGCGCAGCCGCGGATCGGGGGTCTCTATGATGGGAAGTAAGGACATGGCGTGCAGGTATGGTCGCGCGGGCGCGGGGTCAAGGGGGTGCCGCGGTCACATATTGGGGCCGCAGGCTGCCAGATGCAGCTTGTCACCCTTCAGGTCATAGGAGCCATAGGCGATCAAATATTTCCTGTCGTCGCTGTCGAGCGATCCGGGCGGGTAGTTCGAATAGCTTTTCCGACCGCTTCCAAACTCTTCGAACCCGGCTTCGCGCAGATGAACCTCGATGACGTTCCGGTCGTAGCCACTCGGCCGCGGGGCTCGGCCCTCCTTGGATGCAGTGGCGACTTCCTCGGCGAAGAAATCCGGGTGGTATAGATATTGACGCTCCCACCGGGACAAATCGCCGATGCACGGCAGTTTCGCGAGCGCAGCTTCGACCCGGTCCATCTCGGCTTCGGTCGGCTTGACCTCGCGGGGCGTACAGGCAGCAAGCAAAAACAGCGGCAAAAGCGCGATTGCCCTCACCCCACGGGCCGCCGCGCCCGAAGCGCCTGCGCGAGCGTCCCCTCGTCGAGATAGTCGAGCTCGCCTCCCACCGGAAGGCCATGCGCCAGCTGCGTCAGCCGCACCGGATAACCTTCCAGCCGTTCGGCGAGATAATGCGCCGTGGTCTGCCCCTCCAGCGTCGCGTTCATCGCGAGCACCACCTCGTCGATCCCGCCCGCCGCGACGCGCGCGACCAGCGCGTCGATGCTGAGGTCCTGCGGCCGCACGCCTTCGAGCGCCGACAGCCGCCCGCCGAGCACATGATATTTGCCGGGGAAGAGCCGCGACTTGTCGAGCGCCCAGAGGTCCGAAACCTCCTCGACGACGCACAGGCTGCGCGCGTCGCGGCGCGGGTCGGCGCAGATCGCGCACGGGTCCTGCGTGTCGACATTGCCGCAGATGGTGCACGTCACGAGCCGCTCGGACACCGTCTGCAGCGCCGCGAGCAGGGGCGCGAAGCTGCTTTCGCGCTTCTTCATCAGGTGCAGCACCGCGCGCCGCGCCGAGCGCGGGCCGAGCCCCGGCAGGCGGGCGAGTTGCTGGACGAGGGCTTCAATCTCTTGCGATGCCATGACGGATGGTCTTAAGCGGCGCGCGAGAAATGACAATGCGCATCGCCTTCATGGGAACGCCGCCCTTTGCGGTGCCGACGCTCGCCGCGCTGCATGCCGCGGGGCATCAGATCGTGGCCGTCTACACCCAGCCCCCCCGCCCCGCGCAGCGCGGCAAGAAGGTGCAGCAGAGCGCGGTGCACAACTGGGCCGAAGAACACGGCCTGCCCGTGCGCACGCCGAAGAGCCTGCGCAGCGAAGAGGCACAGGCCGAATTTGCGGCGCTGGGTCTCGATGTCGCGGTGGTCGCGGCCTATGGCCTGATCCTGCCGCAGGCGGTGCTCGCTGCCCCGCGCGAGGGCTGTCTCAACGTCCATGGCTCGATCCTGCCGCGCTGGCGCGGCGCGGCGCCGGTGCAGCGCGCGATCCTGGCGGGCGATGCCGAGACCGGGGTGACGATCATGCAGATGGACGTGGGGCTGGATACTGGCGCGATGCGGCTGGTCGAGACCACGCCGACCGCGGGCAAGAGCGCGGGCATGCTGACCCACGAGCTCGCCGAAATGGGCGCGCTGATGATGGTCAAGGTGCTGAGCGATCTCCACGCCTTCCAGCCTGAAACGCAGCCCGAGGAGGGCGTCACTTATGCGGCGAAGATCGACAAGAGCGAGGCGCGGCTCGATTTCCTGACGAGCGCGGTGCAGGTCGAGCGCCAGATCCGCGCGTTCAATCCGATGCCGGGCGCCTTCTTCGAACTCGAGGGCGAGCGCTACAAATTGCTCGCCGCCGAGGTCGTCCATCCGGCCGAGACCGTCGCGGGTGCCGCGCCCGGCGTCACGCTCGACGATGCGCTGACCGTCGCTTGCAACCCCGGCGCGATCCGCGCGACGCGCGTCCAGCGCGCGGGCAAGCCCGTCATGGACGCCGCCGAGCTGCTGCGCGGGCGTGCGATCGCCAAGGGCACGCGGCTCGCATGACGCGTTTTGCCCTGACCATCGAATATGACGGCCGCCCCTATATGGGCTGGCAGCGGCAGGCGCATGGGCCGAGCGTCCAGCAGACGATCGAGGCGGCGGTGCACCGCATCACCGGCGAGGACGCGGCGGTGTTCAGCGCCGGGCGCACCGACGCCGGCGTCCATGCCATCGCGATGCGCGGCCATGTCGATATCGACAAGCCGCTGACGCCCTTTCGCCTGATGGAGGCGATCAACGCACAATTGCGCCCCGCGCCGGTCGCGATCGTCGCGTGCGAGGAAGCCCCCGACGACTGGCATTCGCGCTTCGCCTGTACCGGGCGCAGCTATGAGTATCGCATCGTGAACCGGCGTGCGCCGCTGACGTGGGACAAGGGGCTGGCGTGGCAGTTCGCGCGCCCGCTCGACGCCGCGAAGATGCACGAGGCGGCAAAATTGCTGCTTGGGCTCCACGACTTCACGACCTTCCGCTCGGTCAACTGCCAGTCGCAAAGCCCGGTGAAGACGCTCGACCGGCTGACCGTCAGCCGCCACGGCGAGGAGATCATCGTCGAGGCCGCGGCGCGTAGCTTCCTCCACCACCAGGTGCGGTCGATGGTCGGCTGCCTTGCGCTCGTCGGTGAAGGCAAATGGTCGGCGCGCGATCTGCAGGCGGCGCTCGAGGCGGCGGACCGGCAGGCGCTGGGGCTCAATGCGCCGCCGGATGGGCTGTATTTCGTGAGCGCGACTTACCCCTGAGCCCTCTCCCCTTGGGGGAGAGGGGCAAAGAAAAAGGGCGGCCTTTCCGGACCGCCCTTTCCTTTTCTCGCCACGGCGAAGCCCGCGCTTAGAGCGCCTTCTCCACATAATATTTCGGCGCATGCTCGTTCAGGATCTGGAGGATCTTCGCCTGCGCCGTCTTTTCGTCGCTCTCTTCCATCGCGCCCAGTTCGCGGGCGAGGCGGCTCGAGGCGGCTTCGAAGATCTGGCGTTCCGAATAGCTCTGCTCGGGCTGGTCGTCGGCGCGGAACAGGTCGCGGGTCACTTCGGCGATCGACACCAGGTCGCCCGAATTGATCTTCGCTTCATATTCCTGGGCGCGGCGCGACCACATGGTGCGCTTGACCTTCGGCTTGGTGGTCAGCACCTGCAGCGCTTCCTTCAGCGTCTTGTCCGACGACAGCTTGCGCATGCCCACGCCCTCGGCCTTGTTGGTCGGGACGCGCAAGGTCATTTTTTCTTTTTCAAAGCGCAGGACATAAAGTTCGAGCTGCATGCCGGCGATTTCCGACCGCTGCAGTTCGATGACGCGCCCCACGCCATGCTTCGGATAAACGACATAGTCACCGACTTCGAAGAGGAGGGTGTTCGCGGACATGCAGTTTCCTTTCTGTGCCTCGTCGGTAACGGGAAAGCGCGTCAAAGCCGGTGCATCCTGCCCTCGGTTGAGGTGGATCGAAGCATTTCGGCGGCGCTAGCCAGTCAGAGTGACAAGGGATATGGCTCCATCGGAAACGCCGATCGCGCCCCAGCCCAGCGACGGGAAGAGGCAGAATGTCGGCGTGTTGATATTTATTATAACAGAGTCGCAACAAAATTGCCACCCCTTGGCGGAAATGCGTGGGTGGCCGCCTTGACGGCCCCGGCGGACCGTTTCAGGCTGGGACGAAATCATGAAATGGGGATACCGCGATGCAGGATCAAGTCTGGTGGATTACAGGGGCTTCGTCGGGGATCGGCGCCGCGCTGGCGCGGGGACTTGCCGCGCGCGGCGCGCGACTGATTCTGTCGGGCCGCAACCTTGCCGCGCTGGAAGCGGTGGCGAAGGATGTCGGCCCGGGCACGATGATCCTGCCCTTCGAAGCCACCGACTACGCCGCGCTGCCGACGATGGTCGCGGAAGCGTGGAACTGGTGCGGACGGATCGACGGGCTGGTCAACAACGCCGGCATCTCGCAGCGCAGCCTCGCGGTCGAAACCGACTTTTCGGTCTATGAAAAGATCGTCGCGGTCGACCTGCTCGCGCCGATCGCGCTGACGCAGGCCTTGCTGCCGCGCTTGGTGGGCGCGGGCGGCGGACAGATCGTCGCGATCTCGAGCGTCGCGGGCATCGCCGGGGTGCCGCTGCGCAGCGCCTATTGCGCCGCGAAGCACGGCCTGATCGGCTATCACGACAGCGTGCGGGCGGAGAACGAGCATCTGGGGCTGAAAGTGCTCGTCGTCGCGCCGGGATCGGTCGCGACCAACGTCAGCCGCAATGCGCTGAACGCCGACGGCAGCACGCGCGGCGAAAGCGACAAGGCGATCGACAACGGCCTGTCGCCCGATTTTGCCGCGGCGCAGATATTGGATGCCGTGGCCGCGGGAACGCGCGAACTGGTGGTTGCCGAAGGCGCCGAGGCCGCGATTCCCGCGCTCCGCCGCGCCGATCCCGACGCGCTGTTCGACCGGATGAGCGCGATGGTCCAGGCGGGCTATGCCGCCCAGATGAAAGCGGGCCGCGAGGGATAAACCCCGCGGCCCGCCCTCATCGAGCCGGGCGCGCCGGTCAGCCGCCGGTGAATTTGGCGTTGGCGATCAGCGGGTCGGCCGCCGGCTTCTTCGCGAAATCGGCGTCCGACGGGACATAGGCCGGGTTGAAGCGTTCGAGCCAGTTCGACGCGCCGCCGAGCCATTCGACGCGCTCTTCCTTGGTAAAATAGATGCCATAATGGCCGTTCTTCGGCTGCTCGATATATTCGAAATCGACGCCCTGCTTCTTCCCGCTGCCCTTCAGCCGCGACACCAAGGTCCGCCCCTGCGCGATCGGGACGCGCGGATCGCGCACGCCGTGCACGATCAGGATCGGCGCCCATTTGGTATCGGTGTTCCGCGCGGGCGACACATCGGTGAGCGAATTGGCACCCTTGGCGAGATAATTGGCGCCAAAGGAGCCGAGATAGCCCTTGTCATAGTCGCGCATCATCGGAAGGTCGTAGACGCCGGCACCGGCGATGGTGCAGCGCCAACGCTGGGGATCGCGCTGGGCGGCGCGCGCCGAGGCATAGCCGCCATAGGACCAGCCCATCATGCAGGCACGCTTGGCATCGACCATGCCCTGCGCCGCCAGATAGTCGACCACATCGTTGAGATCGTCCTGCATGCGCGTGCCGAAACCGTCCTGGCGGCCCGATTTCACGAACTCGTTCCCATAGCCGCCCGAGCCGCGATAATTGGGCTGCACGACGACATAGCCCTGTTCGGCGATGGTCTGGGCCCATTGGTCATAGGCAGCATAGTCGCGCACGCCATAGGGACCGCCGTGGGTCAGCACCACGATGGGCAGGTTCTTCTGCCCGGCGCGCAGCCGCGGCGTCGTCAGGATCGCCTCGATTTCCAGGCCGTCGCTCGCCTTGTAGCGGATCGCTTTCACCGGATTGAGCTTGCCGTCGCCCAGCGCATCGCTGCGATGACCGATCAGCGCGAACTTCCCGCTTTCGACGTCATAGAGATAATAGCTGCCGATCTGGTCGGCGCTGGCCATCGAGACGACCAGTTTCTTGTCGCCATCGTCGCTGCTGACGATGTTCGCATTTCCTTCGCCGAAATCCTCGTTCAGGAAATTCTGGATCGCGGCCAGTCGTTCGTCGGTGAATTTACGGCGCGCCCGGTCGGTCGCATAGGCATAACCGACGATCCCGTCGCGGTCTTCGTTCGGGATGGCAGTGCCGACGTCATATCCGGGGACCGAAAAGAGTTTTTCGCCGATTTCCATCGTCGCCAGATTGGCCTTGTAGATCGCGCGATAGCCCTCGTGGTTGCTCGACACGATCGCCATATCGGGCTCGTTCAGAAAGACGATCGGCTGAATGCCCGAGCCGGTGAAATCCTTGTCGATGACCTTCTGCACCGTGCGGAAATTTTCGCCGGGACCCGAGCGATAAAGATAGCGGCTCTCGCCGGTATCGCGATCCGATCCGAAGCCCATCCGGACCACGCCCTTGCTGTCGGCCGCCCAGCCGCCGACCACCGGGTTCGTCCGCTGAACCGTTTCCAGCACCTTGCCCGTCGCGACGTCGACCCAGTCGACCTGGTAGCTGAAGCGCTTTTCGGTGTCGCCATCGTCGATCTGCCGCGCCAGCAGGATACGCTTCTTTTCCTTGTCGATATGCAAAATGGTCGAAGCGTCCGCGGTCGCCATGTCCCAGGCCAGCGGATGGGTCTTCCCCGTCTGCGTATCATAGGCGGCAAGACGGCCGATATCGACGCGCTGTCCGAAAAGCGCGATGAACTCGCGCGAGGCGAGTTCGAGAATCAGATAGCGGTCATCGACCCAGCGATAGCTGGTGACGTCGCGCTGGCCGGCTTCCTTGAAGGTCGATGCCCGCGCAAAAATCTGCGGCTTCGAGCCGGGTTTGGAAAGGTCGAGAACGGCATAGCCGAACTCGTTACCCGCGCCGAGCGTCATCGCGATCTTGGTGCCCCCGGGCGACATCTGGAGGTCGCTCATCAACGGCAGCGACGCCAGCACGTCGAGACTGACCTTCTCGGCCACCGGCTTGCCCGGCGTGTCCGCCGCGATCGCAGGCATCCCCATTGCCGACGCGAGCAACGCCGCGGCAAACATCTTCTTGATCATCATCGTCTCCGTTCTCGCGCCCCTGACGAACGGCGCAACCCACTGGCTTGCGGGCCGATTGCCCGCAGCTACCCCATGAGCAAGCCTAGGAAGGCGGCCCGGCAATGGCAACAAACTTAAGTTGAAAATGAAACCAAAAAGCCCCGCCGGATCGCTCCGGCGAGGCTTTTCGTTGCCCGCGCGGGCGGTTCGGCTCAGGCCGCGCCGTGCGCCAGCGCCGCGAGGAGCAGGATCGCCACGATGTTGGTGATCTTGATCATCGGGTTGACCGCCGGACCCGCGGTGTCCTTGTACGGATCGCCGACGGTGTCGCCGGTCACCGCGGCCTTATGGGCCTCGCTGCCCTTGCCGCCGTGGTTGCCGTCCTCGATATACTTCTTGGCATTGTCCCATGCGCCGCCGCCCGAGGTCATCGAGATGGCGACGAACAGCCCGCCGACGATCACGCCGAGCAGGAGCGCGCCGAGCGCCTCGAGCGCTTCGGCCGGGCCCGCGACCGCGCGGATCACGAAATAGACGACGATCGGCGCGAGCACCGGCAGCAGCGACGGCACGATCATTTCCTTGATCGCCGCCTTGGTGACCAGGTCGACCGTGCGCGCATAATTGGGCTTCGATTCATAGGTCATGATGCCCGGGTTGCTCTTGAACTGGTCGCGAACATCCTTGACGACCTCGCCCGCCGCGCGGCCCACGGCGGTCATGCCGAACGCCCCGAAGAGGTACGGCAAGAGCGCGCCGAGCAGCAGCCCGACGATCACGTACGGCGACGACAGCGAGAAGGTCAGCGGTGCGTCGAGGCCGAGCTTAGCCGAATATTCGGTGATGTCGGCGGTGTAGGTGCCGAACAGCACCAGAGCCGCCAGACCCGCCGAACCGATGGCATAACCCTTGGTCACCGCCTTGGTCGTGTTGCCCACGGCGTCGAGCAGGTCGGTCTTTTCGCGCACGCTGTCGTCGAGCCCCGCCATTTCGGCGATGCCGCCGGCGTTGTCGGTCACCGGACCATAGGCATCGAGCGCGACGACCATGCCGGCCAGCGCCAGCATCGCGGTGGCGCCGAAGGCGATGCCGACGATGCCCGCGATCTGATAGGCGATGATGATGCCCGCGCAGATGACGAGCGTCGGCAGCGCGGTCGCTTCCAGGCTGATCGCAAGACCCTGGATCACGTTGGTGCCGTGGCCGGTTTCCGAGGCCTTGGCGATCGACCGCACCGGGCGATAGTTGGTGCCGGTGTAATATTCGGTGATCCAGATGATCAGGCCGGTGATGATCAGGCCCAGCAGCGAGCAATAGAAAAGGTCGGTGCCGTTGAACTCGGTCCCGGCGATGTTGGTCGCCATGTCGCCGAGCGCATATTGCGTCGAGAACCAGATCGCCGGGATCGACAGGACCGCGGTGACCAGGAAGCCCTTGTACATCGCGCCCATGACGTTGGTCCCGCCGCCGAGGCGGACGAAATAGGTGCCGATGATCGAGGTGATGATACACACGCCGCCCATCAGCAGCGGCAGGCTCATCAGCGGAACGAGCGCATCGCCCGCGCCCTTCAGCAGCAGCGCGATCAGCACCATGGTGGCACCGACGGTCACGACATAGGTTTCGAAAAGGTCGGCGGCCATGCCGGCGCAGTCGCCGACATTGTCGCCGACGTTGTCGGCGATCACCGCGGGGTTGCGCGGATCGTCCTCGGGAATTCCGGCTTCGACCTTGCCGACCAGATCGGCGCCGACGTCGGCGGCCTTGGTGAAGATGCCGCCGCCGAGACGCGCGAAGATCGAGATCAGCGAAGCACCGAAAGCGAGCGCGACGAGCGCGTCCACCACCGTGCGGTCCTCTTGACCGACGGTGTAGCCGCCGGGACCGGTCAGATACCAGAAGAAGACCGAGATCGCGAGCAGCGCGAGCCCCGCCACCAGCATGCCGGTGATCGCGCCGGCGCGGAACGCCATGGTCAGGCCGGCCTGCAGCCCGGTCTGCGCCGCGGCCGCGGTGCGGACGTTCGCTTTCACCGAAATGTTCATGCCGACGAAGCCGGCGACGCCCGACAGCACGGCGCCGATGACGAAGCCGGTGGCCGAGATCGGGCCGAGGAACCATCCGACCAGCACGGCGACGACGACGCCGACGATGGCGATGGTGCGATATTGCCGGCCGAGATAGGCCTTGGCGCCTTCCTGGATGGCGGCGGCGATTTCCTGCATCTTCTCGTTACCGGCCGAGGCGCCGAGCACCTGCCGGGAGGTAACGAAGCCATAGAGCACGGCCAACAGGCCGCACGCTATCGCGATCAAAACCGGATTCATGCGTGTCTCTTCCTTCCCCATGAGAAGGGCGACGCGTGAGATAGCAGTCGAACGTCCGACTTATTGATGCCGGCTCGCTCTCTCCCCTGATGCGACCGCCCCAAATTTGGACGCCGGGGTTATGGGAAGAAAGAAAGCCGAGGGCAACCCCGCTTTTTCGGCAATTTTCCGACCGATCCAAGGCGTTGCGCAGATAAATAGGGACAGTCCCCATTTAATATTCTCAAGCGTGCGAACCTGACATCCGCGCCGCCGATTAAATAGGGACTGTCCCTATTTATCAGGCTGCTATCAGTGCATGAAACCGAGACGCGCGGGCAGCGCGATGCGCTGCGCGCGGTGGGTGAGCGTGATTCCCTGCCCCACCCCGACATGGCCGACCGGCGTCGCGGCGACATTCAGCCCCGACGCGATCTCGCGAATGGCGGCGGCGGCATTCGTATCGGCGGTGAAGAGCAATTGATAATCGTCGCCCGCGCTCGCCGCCGCGAGCCGCGTATCGAGAACGTCGGGGCGCACCGCGAGCAGCGCCGCCGACAGCGGGATCGATTCGATCATGATCCCGAATTCGCAGCCGCTGGCCTCCGCCATGCGCTGCGCGTCGATGAACAGGCCGTCGGAGACGTCCATCATCGCATGGACATGCGGGACCACCGCCTGGCCGAAGGTCAGCTGCGGCTGCGGGCGGCGATAGGCGGCGAGGCAGGTCTCGTTCGCCTCCTCCTGCCCCAGCCGCATTGCGAGGCCGAGCCCGGCGTTGCCGATCGTCCCCGTCACCCAGATCTGGTCGCCCGGCCGCGCGCCGCTGCGCGATGGCGCCCCGCCCGCCGGGGCACGGCCGATCCCGGTGAGCCCGAAGCTGCGCGGCGCGCCCGCGGGCGCACGCACCGTGTCGCCCCCCAGCAGGATGATACCGAAACGCCGCAGCGCGATATCGAGCCCCTCGGCAAACCCCGCGTCCCACGCCGCGTCGCCGAGGCTGTAACCGACGAGGATGCCGACGGGCACCGCGCCCTTGGCGGCGAGGTCCGAGAGGTTCACCGCGACGAGTTTCCACGCGACATCCTGCGGCGTGTCATCGGGCAGGAAATGGATGCCCTCGACGATCATGTCGTGGGTGAGGACGAGGCCTTCCCATACCGCTGCATCATCCGCCAGCCCGCGCGCGGCGGGATCGGTCGCAATGGCGCGCAGACGGGCGATGAAGTCGGCTTCGCTCACATCACCCTCCTCCGTTTGCCCTGAGCTTGTCGAAGGGCCGTTCTTCCTTTGACGCCCTAACAGAAAAAGGACGGTCCTTCGACAAGCTCAGGACGAACGGATTTCGGATGGGAGTTTAGCTCTTCGTCCGCACATCCTTGCCGATCGCATCGAGCAGGCCGTTGGCAAACCCCGCTTCGCGCCCGTCGAAGAAGGCCTTGGCGACATCGACATATTCGCTGACCACTGCGCCGACCGGCACGTCGCCGCGCGCGACGAGTTCATAGGCGCCGGCGCGCAGGATCGCCTTCATCGTGCGGTCGAGCCGCTCCATCGACCAGCCGCTCGCGAGACGCGCGACGATCGCGGCGTCGATCTCGGGCAGCCGCGCGAGCGCGCCCTTGACGATGTCGTCGAAGAAGGCGACGTCGGCATCGGCATATTCGGCGTCCTCGATCGTGGCGCCGATGCGGTGCTGGTGGAATTCGTGGATCAGCTGCGCGACCGGGGTCGCCTCCATCTCATGCTGATAGAGCGCCTGCACGGCGGCGAGGCGGGCAGCGGAGCGGGATTGGGCGCGTTTGTTCATGGCTTTTCTATTTCAGTCTGTTCTGGACGCTGAGCGCGTGGGCGGGCAGCCCCTCGGCGCGCGCGAGCGCGACGGCAGCGGGCCCAATAGCGCCCAGCGCCGATTCGTCCAGTGCGAGAAAGCTGGTGCGCTTCATGAAATCGGTCACCGACAGCCCGCTCGAGAAACGCGCGCGGCGCCCGGTGGGCAGGACATGGTTCGGTCCCGCGACATAATCGCCGATCGCCTCGGGGGTGTGGCGGCCGAGGAAGATCGAGCCCGCGTGGCGCACCCTGGCGAACAGCGCATCGGCGACGTCGGCGTCGACTGCGAGTTCGAGATGCTCGGGCGCGAGGCGGTCGCTTAAGGGTATCGCGTCGGCCAGCGTCGGCACGACGATCACCGCGCCGTTCTCGGCCCAGCTCGCCTGCATCGTCGCCGCGGTGCTCAGCGTCGGGATGACATGCGCGACCGCCGCGGCGACCGCATCGGCAAAATCGCCGTCGTCGGTGAACAGGATCGACTGGCTGGTCGGGTCGTGCTCGGCCTGGCTCAGGAGGTCGGCGGCGATGACATAAGGGTCGTTGCGCGCGTCGGCGACGACGACGATCTCGCTCGGCCCCGCGACCATGTCGATGCCGACGACGCCGTAGAGCTGGCGCTTCGCCTCGGCGACCCAGGCGTTGCCGGGGCCGGTGACCACATCGACCGGCGCGATCTTCGCAGTGCCATAGGCCAGTGCCGCGACCGCCTGCGCCCCGCCGACGCGCCAGATCTCGTCGACCCCGCCGATATGCGCGGCGGCCATGACGACCGGATTGACCTCGCCGTCGGGCGTCGGCGTCATCATCACGATGCGCTCGACCCCCGCGACCTTGGCGGGAATGATGTTCATCAGGACCGACGAGGGATAGGCCGCCCGCCCGCCGGGCACATAGACCCCCGCGGCATCGACCGCATTCCAGCGGGCGCCGAGGCGGGCGCCGGTCGCGTCGCGATAGTCGCGGTCCTCGGGCAATTGCGCGGCGTGATAGGCGCGGATGCGCTCCGCCGCGAGGTCGAGCGCGTCGCGCAGCTTGGGCGCGAGCGCTTCATAGGCGGCGGCGCATTCCTCCTTCGAGATGCTCCAGCCGCGTGCGTCGAGATCGAAGCGGTCGAATTTCGACGTATAATCGGCGAGCGCGGCGTCGCCCTCGGCCTTCACCCGCGCGACGATCGCGGCGACGTCGGCCGACACGTCGGACGCGCTTTCGCGCCGGTCGTTCACCAGCGCGTCGAACGCCGCCGAAAAGCCGGGGTCGGAGGCGTCAAGCCGCCGCATCGCCGACCGCCTGGCGGAAGCGCTCGACCAGCGCCGGCACCTCGGCCGAGCGCAGCTTGAACGCGGCGCGGTTGACGATCAGCCGCGCCGACACGTCGCTGATCACCACCTGCTCGGCGAGCGCATTCTCGACGAGCGTGCGCCCGGTCGAGACGAGGTCGACGATGTGCGAGGCGAGCCCAAGCTTGGGCGCGATCTCCATCGCGCCATTGAGCTTGATGCACTCGGCCTGGATGCCCTGCGCCTCGAACCAGCGGCGCGTGGTGCCGGGATATTTGGTCGCGACGCGGATGTGGCTCGCGCCGATCCCCGGAGGCGCGCTGTCGGCGGGGCCCGCGAGCGACAGGCGGCAATGGCCGATGCCGAGGTCGACGGGGGCGTAGAGCTCCGAATAGTCGAACTCGTCGATCACGTCCGATCCGACGATGCCGAGCTGCGCCGCGCCATGCGCGACGAAAGTGGCGACGTCGAAGGCGCGCACGCGGATCAGCGAGATGTGCGGCTGGTTGGTGCCGAACACCAGCGCGCGGCTCTTGGGGTCGAAGAAATCGGCCGCGGGCTCGATGCCGACGCGCGCGAGCAGGGGCAGCGCCTCGTCGAGGATGCGCCCTTTCGGGATGGCAAAGATGATCGGTTGGGGCATAAGCGCCCCGGCCCATAAGGCGCGCCGGGAGAAAGGGCAATGAGCGAGCGGTATCGACCGATGGAACTGGACGACAAGGGAGCCGGCATGGTCCGCGACGCCTTTCACAATCAGGTGCTGTACTGCCGCGCGAACGACGCCCCGGTGACCGCGCGGATCGTCGCCGCGCTGGCGACCCTGCTCGACAAGCCCGCGACCGAATTCGCGCGGCGGATCGCCGAGTGGCAGGGCGCGCCGCTCGCCGATGCCCTTCCTCTGCGCGCGGCGGGCGGGCTGCATGCGCTGCACCTAGCGGGCGCGGCGCGCGAGCTGGCACCCGTCTATGCCGACGCCGACGGGATCAACGATGCGGCGATCGTCGCGGGAGTGGTGCGGCGGAACGAGGCGGCGCTGCTGCCGTGGCTCGATGGGCCGCCGCAGACCAACGAAGCGGGGCGCTCGGCCAATTTTATCGCGGCGATGCTGTGGCTGACCGAGCAGGGGCTGCCGCCGCGCTTCGAATGCCTCGAGATCGGGTCTAGCGCGGGGATCAATCTGATGCTCGCGCGCTATCATTACGACCTCGGCGGGGTGCAGGTCGGGCCGCAGCCGGGGGTGATGGCCTTCACCCCCGAATGGCGCGGGCGGCACCCGCCGCAGCACAAGATCGCGATCGCGGGGACGAAGGGCTGCGACGTCGCGCCGGTCGACCTGACCGATCCGGCGCAGGCGCTGCGGCTCAAGGCCTATATCTGGCCCGAGCACCGCGTCCGTTTCGAACGCATGGAGGCCGCGATCGCGGCGGCGCGCGAGGAAAAGCCCGATATCGTGCAGATGAATGCAGCCGATTTCGTCGAGGCCGAGCTCGCGAAACCGCAGGCCGCGGGGACGGTGCGGGTGCTGATGCACTCGATCGTCTGGCAATATGTGCCTGCCGACCAACAGGCACGCGTGACCGCGGCGATGGAGGCCGCGGGCGCGCGCGCGACCGCCGAGCGCCCGCTGGCGTGGATCGCGCTCGAGGCGAACCGCACGGTGCACAGCCATGAACTGGTCGTGCGATACTGGCCCGGCGGCGACGCGCCGAAGCTGCTCGGGCGATCGCACGCGCATGGCGCGTGGGTGGAGTGGCTGGCGGGCTGACCGGTTTCGGGCGATAGCAGACAAGCCAACTTATAAATCCCGTTCGTGTCGAGCGAAGTCGAGACACGCTTGGGGCGCGCCAGCCTTCGCGTGTCTCGACTTCGCTCGACACAAACGGAAAATAGGGGACGGTCTGGAAACCACCCAAAACCGCCAAATTCAAAGCCGCGCTTCGAGCCGCGCGAGCAGCGCCTGCACCGGCGGCGGGGTCACCGGCGACTGCCAGCCCGCTTCCAGCGCCGCGATACGTTCGAACAGGCGCTCGCTCGCCGCGATGATCCTACGGATCGGCGATTCGAACTGGATGCAGATGTCCCAGTCGGCCGCGACGGGTTCGCCGATGCGCGCCGCGCTGTCGTTCGGGCCCGCGCCGGCGTCGCCCGCCATCATTGCGCGGCGGTGGAGCAGCCAGGCGATGATGTGCATCAGCCGCGTCGTGGTCTTGAGCGATTCGCAGGCGAGCCCGATATGGAGCAAAGCGTCGCGGCTGCCCGCTTCGCCCAGGTCGCGCGCCGCGGCAAAAGCGGTATGCGCCTCGTCGGCGAGGAGCATCGCGTCGACATAGAGATTCTCGACCTGTGCACGCTGGACCGGCAGCCCGATCGGCGCTTGTGCGGAAAGCCCCCTGTTCATGAAAAAAATATGCCACGCCGGCGGGGGTGGTAGCAACGCCGCTAACCATCATTTTCACGGCGCGCTGGCGTCCCGTTTTGAATCACGCCGCGGGCGGGTCAGGCGATGATATCGGGGACCAGCTGATCCTCGCACCAGGCGATCTCGTCGCGCAGGCGCAGCTTTTTCTTTTTCAATCGAGCCAGTTGCAGCTGGTCGGGAATCGGCGATGCGCCGAGCGCGATGATCGCGGCGTCGAGGTCGCGATGTTCGACGCGGAGCAGTTCGAGGCGCTGGCTGATCTCTTCGGGGGTCACAGCGTGCCTCCTGCCAGAATCACACTTTGTCCGCAACGGGGACCGCCTCGGCGAATCGCCGCGTTAACCGCTCCACAATCGCATCGATCCATGTTTTACTTCGCCTGCCAACCGAGTCGAAAATGAAGGAGACTGGCCGATGAACATGTCGCACCTTTCCGCCCTGAAGTCCCGCCACGCGGACCTCGACGCGAAAATTGCGAATGAAGAACGGCGCCCGGCCCCCGATGTGGGCCTGCTGGCACAGCTCAAGAAACAGAAGCTCAAGATCAAGGAAGAGCTTTACGCGATCGGCTGACGATCGCCGGAGGGCTTACTGAGCCCTCGCAAGTCAGGCCGCCGGTTGGTCGGCTGCTCCTTCCAAAGGTGGAACGGGTCAGCGCGGACGGATCGGCGGCCGGCCCTTGTTCAGGCGAAGGCCGGCGAGCGTCGGCGGCACTTCTTCCTTTTGCGGCGCGACGTCGCGGCGCACCGCCTGCGGATTGATCGCGCGGTCGAAGGCGATCCCGAATTTCTTCTCGCCGGTCCAGACGATGCGCCCGGGCACCGGCCCGATGTTGCGCAGCTCGACCTCGACCGCAGTCCCCTGCGCAACCGACACCGGGCTTTCGGCGAGCATGCCGCCCGCCGACAGGTTGCGCACGCGCACGCTGACCGGCTCGGCCCTGCCGGCGATCGCCACCCGCGCCTGCATGAACAAACTGTCCCGGTCGGCGCCGCGCGACAGCGCCGCCACTTCTTCGTCCACCGATGTCGGCACGCGCGATTCCATTGCGACCTGTTCCCCGCGTTAAAAACTCACGGGCGGGAACCTAGGGCGCAGCCCTTGCGGAAACGTAAATAAAGCGAAGTCGTCCCGACTTGGTGCAGACTTTCTCAGTCTTCGCGCGAAATCCGCTCGTTGCGCTCGTGGCGCTCCTGCGCCTCGAGCGTCATCGTCGCGATCGGGCGCGCCTGCAGCCGCGCGAGCGAGATCGGCTCGCCGGTCACCGCGCAATAGCCATATTCGCCCTCGTCGATGCGGCGGATCGCCGAATCGATCTTCGAGATCAGCTTGCGCTGGCGGTCGCGAGTCCTGAGTTCGATCGCCCAGTCGGTCTCGCTCGACGCGCGGTCGGCGAGGTCGGGTTCGCGCAGCGGCCCATCCTGCAGCTGCGCCAGCGTCGATTCGCTTTCGGTCAGGATCGATTTTTTCCAGGCGAGCAGCAGGCCGCGGAAATAATCCTGCTGCCGCGAATTCATAAACTCTTCGTCGTCGCTGGGGACATAGTCCGAATCGAGGTTGGATTTGGCTTCGCGGAGCGCGTCGGCGCCAATGTCGGCGGTCTGGGTCGGCATGACGGGCTCTAACGTCCTTTCGTCTCGCGGTCCCGCCGGACGTGGCGGACCGGGGGAGTGGCGCGCCTATAACCAGCCGTTGGGTGGGACACAAGCGCCGAAGCGGCGGATAGAGGCGGCGCGGTGAAGCAGGGCTGAACCGGCGCGCGCGCCGGCCCGATTCCCGGACGCCTCGCCGCATAAGTCCGGGGCATGATTTCGGGCCGAAAGTTAACCAAGCACAGGGAATCGCGGCAACTTCCGTCCGGTTTTGGGACAGTCGGTTCGATGGGTGTTGATTCCCTCGACCTTTTCCCGCTGCTGGACAGTCAAACGGGGTTAACGCCGTGGACGCGTTCACAAAGCTTTGGCCATTTGGCCCTAGCAGAAGGTGCAAGCGGGTGCCGGGGTGTGGCGCCTTCCCACCAAGCAACGGGAAAAGAGAGAGAAACCTATGTCAGTCCGAATGGCCCTCGCAAAGCTCTGCGCCTGCACCTGCGGCGGCGCGATCATCGGCACCGGTGCGATGCAGATCAGCGACGTGCCCGCGGCGGCACAGGTGCGCAAGGTCAGCAGCTGCTCGCCCTGCACCGGCAAGAAGCCCGTCGTGCGCAAGCGCTACGCGGCGAAGAAGCCGGTCAAGCGCGTGCGCCGCGTGGTCACCACCAAGAAGGTCATTCGCACCGCGACCCCGCAGACGCAGGTCGTGACGCAGACCATCCCCCTGCCCCCGATCCCCTATGCGCCCTTCCCGCAGCGCGGCGGCTGGGAAGGCGGCGGCGGTGGCGGCGGCGGTGTGACCGTGGTCGGCGGCGGCTTTGGCGGCGGCTTCGGCGGCGGTTTCTTCGGCGGCTTCTTCGGCGGTTCGTCGTCGGGCGGCGGCAGCAGCGGCAGCATCGTCGTGACCTCGACCACCACCGGCGGCGTCAGCACCTCGTCGAGCACCTCGTCGGGCGTGTCGACCTCGACCGGCGGCGTTTCGACCTCGACCTCGACGGGCGGCGTCTCGACTTCGACCGGCAGCGTCTCGACCTCGAGCGGCGTGTCGACCTCGACGGGCAGCGTCAGCACCTCGACCGGCGGCGTGTCGACCTCGACCGGCGGGGTGAGCACCTCGACCGGCAGCGTCAGCACCTCCTCGGGCAACGTCTCGACCTCGTCGGGCAACGTCAGCACGTCGTCGTCGAGCAGCAGTTCGTCGTCGAGCTCCTCGTCTTCGTCCTCCTCGTCGAGCTCGTCCTCGTCGGGCGGCGGCAATTCGTCGAAGGGCGGATCGTCGCACGGGTCCTCGCATGGCAGCTCGCACGGGTCATCGCACGGCAGCTCGCATGGCTCGTCGCACGGCAATTCGTCAAAGGGCGGATCGTCTCATGGCAGCTCGAGCTGGGGCGGATCGTCGCACGGTTCGAACGGCGGTTCGGGCGGCAGCTCGTCGTCGAGCGGCGGCTCGGGCAGCAGCAGCTCTTCCTCGTCGAGTTCCTCGTCTTCGTCGTCCTCGTCGAGCAGCAGCACGTCCTCGGGCGCAACCTCGTCGGGCGCCACCGGCGGCACCAGCAGTTTCGGCGGTTCGAGCAGCAGCTCGTCCTCCTCGTCGAGCAGCAGTTCGTCGTCGAGCTCGTCCTCGTCGAGCTCGGGCGGCAGCAGCGGCACTTCGTCGGGCACCCCGACGCCGGTCCCCGCACCGCCGATGCTCCTGCTCTTCGGCGCCGCCGCCGCCGCGCTCGTCGCGCGCCGCCGCGCGGCCAACCGCAACGACCAGGAACAGGACGCGGCATAAACCTATCCACTGGCGGCCGGTTCGTCCGGTCCCCTATCGAAGGCCGCCCCACGGGGCGGCCTTTTTTTTGGCCGGGATATCGGGTTTTGGGCGGCGAACGGACGCAGAGAGGAAAGTCAGCCCCCTTTGAAGCCTCTGCGCCTCTGCGCGAACATCATGCGGCCTGCGACAGCAACCGCCCCCTTCAATCCACATGCTCGGGCTTGCCCTTGGTCGAGCCCCTGGCGAAATCCTCGAGCTGCTTTTCGGTCATGCTCTCGGCCATTTCCTTCGACGCGCCTTTCAGCTTCGACTTGGGCGTATCCCCGCGCTTCGCGCTGAGCGCCGCGCCCGCGGCTTGCTGCTGAGCTTTGGACTTGGCTGGCATCGTCTTTCTCCTGCCCGACCCCGTCATCCGTTAACGCCCCTACCCATTAACGATCGTCCCGCCGTTGGGATGCAGCACCTGACCGGACATATAGCTGCTGTCGTCGCACGCGAGGAACAGGAAGCACGGCGCGACCTCATTGGGTTCGCCGGGACGCTTCATCGGGGTGCTCTCGCCGAAGGTGGCGACCTTCCTGACCGGCGCGCCGCCGCGCGGGTTGAGCGGAGTCCAGATAGGGCCGGGCGCGACGCCGTTGACGCGAATGCCCTTGCCCACCAAGTTTTCGCTCAGCGAGCGGGTGAAGGCGGTGATTGCGCCCTTGGTCGCGCTATAGTCGAGCAGCCCGGCCGAACCCTGGTACATGGTGACGCTGGTGCAATTGACGATCGCCGCGCCTTTCTTGAGGTGCGGCAGCGCCGCCTGCACCAGATAGAACATGCCGAAGATGTTGGTGGCAAAGGTGCGCTGCAACTGTTCGGGACTGATGTCGCCGATATCCTCGGTGGGGTGCTGCTCGCCGGCATTGTTGATCAGGATGTCGAGGCGGCCGAGCTTGTCGACGGTCTTCGCGACGATCTTCGCGCCCGCGTCGACCTTGCCGACATCGGCCTTGACGATGATCGCGCGCTGGCCCTCGCCCTCGACGATCGCCGCGGTCTCGACCGCGTCGGCGCGGTTGTCGTGATAGACGATCGCCACATCGGCGCCCTCGCGCGCAAAGAGCGCGCACACCGCGCGCCCGATGCCGCTGTCGCCGCCGGTCACGATCGCGACCTTGCCGTCCAGCCGTCCCGATCCCGGATAGCGCGGCTGCCATTTGGGCGCGCGGTCGAGGTCGGCCTCGCGGTCCTTGGGCGGCTTGGCGATCGTCTTGCCCGCACCGACCTCTTTCTTCAGCTTCGCCGCGGCGCGCTTCTTGCCCTTTTTCTCCGCGGGGGTTTCGCCGACCTTGCCGGCCCTGGGCTGCTTCGCCATGCCGCGCCTCCTAGCGCCCTGCCCGGAAATCGCGCGCATAATCGGGCTTCACTGCGGCCACGAGTTTCGCCGTCACCGGCAGGTTGATCCGGTAATCGCCCTCGGCATAGGCGCCGATCTCATAGGGCGCGATCGCGATCGTCAGCCGGTCGATGTGCCGCCCGTCGGACGAGCCGAGCCACACGGTCTGCGCCGAGGCCGGTGGACATTTGGCGAACACGCCGTCGGGTTCGCCCTGCGGCCGAATGCCCTTGGCTGCCTTCGCACGCTTGATCGCGGCGCAGAAATCGTCGCGGATCGCGGCATCGAAGGCACTGCCACTGGCGAACAGGTCGAGCGGCGCGCGCTTCTCGCCGCTGTTGCGGTCCCAGATCAGCGTGTCGAAATTGGTCATCCCGTGCGCGCCGCCAGTATAGGTGTCGATCTCGCTCGACAGGCTGAGGAAACGCGGGGTGTTCGTGACGCGCTGCCATGTCTGGAGGTGGCTGTGCGCGCGATAGGGAAAGCCCTCCTTTTTCGCGAGCGCCTGGTCGCGGCGCGATTCGGCGACCAGCGCGTCGCGCTTCGTCGCACGGTCGCTGTCGAGCCATTCGGCGAGCCGCGGGATCTGCGCGGCTTCGAGTGGGTAGCTGTAGGCGAATTCCATCAGCTCGCTCTTTTCCTCGACGTTGGACGCCGTCGCCTTGGCGGCCTTCACATCGTCGATCGCCCCCGGCGGCGCCCCCGGCACTTTTGCCGCCGCCTCCTTTTCGGCCTGGGTCGGTTCGGGCTCGCCCGAGCAGGCCGCGACGAGCAGGATCGCCGGCACGAGCGCGGGGGCGAAGCGAGGGGAGATTCGGATAGCCATGCCCGAACAACGCCGGGAATCGACAAAGTTTCCGTGCGGGCCTAGCACCGCGCACATGACCGACTATTCCGACCTGATCCAGCCCGACAAGGGGCAGGACGCGCGCGCCATCCACCTCGTCGACAAGAAGAGCTACGATGGCTGGCTCAAAGGGCGCAGCGCGCGCGAGCGGGCGCATCTCGCCGCGGTCGGGTTCAAGCCCGACGCCTTTGTCCATGCGATCCTGCCCGGCGACGATCCGGAGAAATGGGGCGTCGTCACCGCGGTCGCGAATGTCGACAGCCTGTCGGCCTGGTGCCTCGCCAAGCTGGGGCAGATATTGCCCGACGGCCGCTACCGCGTCGAAGGCGCACAGCCCGGCAAGGCGATGTTCGGCTGGATGAGCGGCCAATATCGCTTCGACACCTATCGCCCCAAAGCCGAAGCGCGCGCGCCGCGCGTGCTGCTGACCAGCGACGTCGGCGCGATCGCGGCGGTGGTCGCCGAGATGCGCGCCACCGCGCTGGTGCGCGACATGGTCAACACCCCCGCCGCCGACATGGGACCCGCGGCGATCGAAAAGGAGGCCGAGCGCATCGCCAAGGCGCATGGCGCGAAGCTCACCGTCACCAAGGGCGAGGCGCTCGAACAGGGCTATCCGATGATCCACGCTGTCGGGCGCGCGGCCGCAAAGCACCACGCGCCGCGGCTGATCGAGATGGTCTGGGGCAAGGACAGCCACCCCAAGGTCGCGCTCGTCGGCAAGGGGATCAGCTTCGACAGCGGCGGGCTCGACATCAAGCCGTCGGCGGGCATGCGGCTGATGAAGAAGGACATGGGCGGCGCCGCGCATGTGCTGGCGCTCGCCGAGCTGGTGATGGCGGGCGGGCTGCCCGTGCGGCTGCACTGCCTGGTTGCGGCGGCGGAGAATGCGATTTCGGCCGACGCCTTCCGCCCCGGGGATGTGCTGAGGAGCCGGCTGGGGCTGACGGTCGAGATCGGCAACACCGACGCCGAGGGCCGGCTGGTGCTCGGCGATGCGCTGGCCAAGGCGAGCGAGGACAAGCCCGAGCTGATCGTCGATTTCGCGACGCTGACCGGCGCGGCGCGCGTCGCGCTCGGCCCCGACCTGCCGCCGCTCTTCGCCAATGACGATGGCCTGGCCGAGGCGATGCTGACGGGCGGCATCGAGCGCGACGACCCGCTGTGGCGCATGCCTTTGTGGGACGCCTATGCCGACCTGCTCGAAACCGACATCGCCGACCTCGGCAACGCGGGCTCATCGGCCTTTGCCGGGACGATCACCGCGGCGCTGTTCCTCAAGCGCTTCGTCGGCGAGGGCATCGCTTGGGCGCATATCGACACCTTCGCCTGGCGCCCCTCGGCCAAGCACGGGCGGCCCAAGGGCGGCGCGGCGCTCGGGCTGCGCGCGACCTGGGCGATGCTGCAGTCGCGCTATGACCGCCGCCGCAAGAGCGATGCTTCTTGATCAAGACGCCACCGCTGGGCTAATGCGCCGCGATTGAGCGCCGGACGGCGGTTTTGACGACATATCGGAACATCGAGTGACAGCAGAGGGCGAACATCTGGCGGCGGGTCGCATCCGCATGGGACGCCCCGGCGCGGTCGGCGCGGGGCGCGACCGTTTCGGGCTGAGCGGGACGTCGCAAAGCTACGACCCGCGCGTCGTCGCGATCCGCCCCGACCTCGCCGATATCGCGGTCGCGGGGCAGCATTTCGCGCCGCATTATGCCGCGCCGATGATGAGCAGCTGCGTGCTGCCCTCCGCGGTGCTGCGCAGCGCGCCGTCGCTCGATGCCGACCAGACGAGCGAATTGCTCTACGGCGAGGGCTTTGCGCTGCTCGACCTGACCGGCGGCTGGGCGTGGGGTTATTGTCTCGCCGACCATTATGTCGGCTATCTCGCCGCCGACGCGCTCGGCGCGCCGATCGCCCCGACGCACCGCGTGCGCGCCAGCGAAGCCCTGCTGCACAGCGCCCCCGACGCCGCGAGCGGCGGGTCGGCGGTGCTGCCGCGCGGCGCGCTGGTGATGGGCGAGGCCGAGGGCGAATGGCTCGCGACCGCACACGGCTACCTGCCGCTCGCGGCGCTGGTCGACGCCGATGCCGAAGAGCGCGATGCCGCCACGGTCGCCGAGGAAATGGTCGATACCCCCTATCTGTGGGGCGGGCGCACGGCCGCAGGGATCGACTGTTCGGGCCTCGTCCAGCTCGCCTGGGCGTCGGCGGGCGTGCAATTGCCGCGCGACAGCGACCTGCAGCTTGCATCGCTCGGCGCCGACAAGGATGTCGATCCGGCCGCACTCCGGCGCGGCGACCTCGTCTTTTTCCCCGGCCATGTCGGCATCATGGCCGACGCCAGCAACATCATCCACGCCAGCCGACGATGGATGGCGGTGAAGGTGGAGCCGCTGGCCGACGTGATCGCACGATCGGCCGCCAAGGGACATGCGCCGCCGGTGAGCGGCACTAAAAGACTGCGATAAACTTATGACATATACGGTTTTCATCGACGGCGCGGCGGGAACGACGGGCCTCGAAATCGCCGAGCGGCTCGCCGGACGGGCCGAATTTTCGCTGCTGACGCTCGATGAGGCGCGGCGCAAGGATGCGGACGCGCGGCGCGCGGCGCTGAACGACGCCGATTTCGTCATCCTCTGCCTGCCCGACGCCGCGGCGATCGAGGCGGTGGCGATGATCGCCAACGACCGCACCAAGGTGATCGACGCCTCGACCGCGCACCGCGTCGCGCCGGGCTGGGCCTATGGCTTTCCCGAGCTGAGCGCGGGGCAGCGCGAGGCCATCGCCGCAGCGACGCGCGTGAGCAACCCCGGCTGCTATCCCACCGGCTTCCTCGCGCTGGTCGCGCCTTTGGTCGCGGCGGGCATCGTCGACAGGCAAGCACGGCTCAGCGTCAATGCGGTGTCGGGCTATTCGGGCGGCGGCAAGGAGCTGATCGCGCGCTTCGAGGCCGAACCCGACATCGGTTTTCGCGGCTATGGCCTGTCGCTGGCGCACAAGCATGTGCCCGAGATGCAGCACGGCGCGGGCCTAACCCATTCACCGCTGTTCGCGCCGGCGGTGGTGCCGGTGTATCGCGGGATGCTGGTCGAAGTGCCGCTGGCCTTCGATGCGCCCACCGCCGATGCGGCCTATGACGCGCTCGCCGCGCATTACGCCGGCTCGCCGCTGGTCAGCGTACGCCGCGCGGGCGACGAGAGCGAGCTCTTGCTGCGCAAGGACGATGCCGCGACCGACGCGATGGAGCTGATGCTCTACGCCGGCGCCGACGGCACCCAGCTGCGTCTCGTCGCGCGGCTCGACAATCTCGGCAAGGGCGCGAGCGGCGCGTGCGTGCAGAACCTCAATATCATGGCAGGGCTGCCCGAAACCGCGGGGCTGCGCATCTAGGGCCTCAGTGGACCGTGCCGAGCACGTCCTCGATCGAGAGATAGGTGATCAGCCGCTCGATCTGGCGCCAGCGCGCGAAGTGGATGTGGTTGCCTAGCACGCGATATTGTTCGGCGCGCGCCGCCGCGGCATAGCCCGCCTCGTCGCCGTGGCGCGCGATCAGCGCATGCGCCTCGTCGACCGCGGCGCGGTCGGGCAGATAAGGTGCCGGCAGTTCCATGGTGTCCCCGATCATGTCGGGCACCGCTCTACGCGCGCCGCCTCACCGCGCCGTTCCCAATAGTGCTGAACGAGCGGGTAAGGTTAATCGCAGCGCGCCATCGGTTAACCATGGTGCCTCCGCTTTTCGCCCCTTTGCCACGGCGCGCCGCATGTGTAGACATGGGCTCATGCGCAAGATCCTGAAATATGTCCTCCTCGCCCTGCTGCTGATCCTGATCGTCGGGGGCATCACGCTCTACATCATGTCGCGGCCCGATGTGGCGCGCTTCTCGACCGCCGAGACGAGCGGCCGGGTGCCCGTGATGGGGGCGCAGGACGCGCAGACCATTCCGACGATCAACGTGCCCGAAGCGACGAGCTGGCCCGCGGGCCAGGCGCCGCGCGCCGCCGCAGGCCTCGCCGTGCAGCGCTTCGCCGAGGGGCTCGACCATCCGCGCACGATCCTCGTGCTCCCCAACGGCGACGTGCTGACCGCCGAAAGCCAGAGCCCCCCGCGCAAGGACGGCGGCATCGAGGGCGCGGTGATGAAAAATCTGATGGGCAAGGGCGGCACCGGCCGCCGCCCGTCGGCGAACCGCATCACGCTGCTCCGCGATGCCGACGGCGACGGCAAGGCCGAGGTCAAGACCGCGTACATCACCGGCCTCAACTCGCCCTATGGCATGGCGCTGGTCGGCGATACGCTCTATGTCGCGAACACCGACGCGCTGCTCGCCTTCCCCTATGTCGCGGGCGAGACCAAGATGAGCGGCAAGCCCGTCAAGATCGTCGATCTGCCCGCCAAGGGCACCAACCGCCACTGGACCAAGAGCCTCGCCGCGGCGCCCAACGGCTGGCTCTACATCGGCGTCGGCGCCGATTCGAACATCGGCGAAAAGGGCATGAACCGCGAGTTCCGCCGCGCCGCGGTGCTCGAGGTGCGCCCCGAGAATAAATATATGCGCACCTTCGCCGCGGGCATCCGCAACCCCGTCGGCGTCGCCTTCTACCCCGGCAGCGACCAGCTGTGGACCGTGGTCAACGAGCGCGACATGCTCGGCAGCGACCTGGTCCCCGACTATCTGGCCGAGGTCGACGAGGGCGATTTCTATGGCTGGCCCTGGTATTATTGGGGCGGCTTCGTCGATCCGCGGGTCGAGCCCGAGGCCGAGGATCGCCGCCAATATGTCCGGCGCCCCGAATATGCGCTCGGCGCCCACACCGCGCCGCTCGGCATGACCTTCACCCAGGGGCTCGACCTCGGCGAGCGTTTCGCGAACGGCGCGCTGATCGCCCGCCACGGCTCGTGGAACCGCGAGCCGGTGTCGGGTTACGATGTCGTGTTCGTGAAGTTCGGCGCCAACGGCAAACCCGCCGAGGCGCTGCCGATCGCGCTGCTCGACCAGTTCCTCGGCAAGGACGGCAAGACCACCCGCGGCCGCCCGGCCGACGTCAAGGTCGCCAAGGACGGCAGCGCGCTGATCGCCGACGATACCGGCGGGGTGATCTGGCGGGTGGCGAAGGCGGGGTAAAAGCGTCGCCCCCGCGAAGGCGGGGGCCGCTGTCGGTATACGCAATAGCGAAGTCGAAGGCCCGTAGCGGCCCCCGCCTACGCGGGGGCGACGTTACCAGGTCAAACCCGCATCGGCATCAGCACGTAGAGCGCCGGGCTCTTCTCGCTCTCGCGGATCAAAGTCGGGGCGTTGGCGTCGGCCAAGTGCAGCTCGACATTGTCGCCGTCGACCTGCCCGAGGATGTCGCTCAGATAGCGCGCGTTGAAGCCGATCTCCATCGCCTCGCTGTCATAGGCGGCGGCGAGTTCCTCGGCGGCGGTGCCGTTCTCGGGGCTGGTGACGCTGAGCGTGATGCGGTCCTTGTCGAGGCCGACCTTGACCGCGCGGGTCTTTTCGCTGGCGATCGTCGAGACGCGGTCGACGCCCTGGAACAGGCTCTTCGGATCGACCTTGAGCAGGCGGTCGTTCGCGGTCGGGATGACGCGGCTGTAGTCGGGGAAGGTGCCGTCGATCAGCTTCGAGGTCAGCACGGCATTGCCGAGCTGGAAGCGGATCTTGGTCGCCGACAGGCTGATCTCGACATTGCCCTCGGCCTCGTCGAGCAATTTGCGGATTTCGCCGACGCATTTGCGCGGCACGATGACGTCGGGCATCGATGCCGCGCCGTCGGGGCGCGTGACCGTGTAGCGCGCGAGACGATGGCCGTCGGTCGCCGCGGCCTTCAGCACCGGACCCGTCGCATCCTCGGCCACATGGAAGAAGATGCCGTTGAGGTAATAGCGCGTTTCCTCGGTCGAGATGGCGAAGCGCGTCTTGTCGATGATCTCGATCAGCTCGGCGACGGGCAGCTCGAAATTGGTCGGCAGGTCGCCCTCGGCGATCACCGGGAAATCGTCGCGCGGCAGCGTCGGCAGGTTGAAGTTCGAGCGGCCGGCCTTGACCTGCATCTTGCCCTCGGCGGCGGCGAGGCTGACCTCGGCGCCCTCGGGCAGCTTGCGCGCGATTTCGAACAGGGTGTGCGCCGACACGGTGGTGGTGCCGGGGGTCTCGACCTTCGCCGCGATCGTCTCGACCACCTGCAGGTCGAGGTCGGTCGCCATCAGCTTGAGCTGGCCGGTGGCGTCGGCCTCGATCAGCACGTTCGACAGGATCGGGATGGTGTTGCGCCGTTCGACCACCGACTGGACATGGCCGAGGCTCTTCAGAAGTACCGCGCGTTCGATCGTCGCTTTCATTTGTATTCCGCCATCCTAATGCTCGTGCGGGAGAAGCCCCTGGAGGGTCAAGGGCGCCGCGGGCCCAAAGACCCCGATTCCCTGCCCCCGAAAATGTCACCCATCCTTAACGTGCGCGTGGCGCCGTGCAAGCCATGCTTGCAAAGCATGTCCAATCGCGCAATCGAGGCGCGATGCGCCGCGCCCTCCCCCTTTTGCTCCTGCTGGCGGCGGTCCCCGCCGTCGCGTTCGCAGCGCCGCGCACCGCGCTCGGCATCTTCGACGGCTGGGGCGCGTTTCGCGATCCCGGGACGCCGCGCTGCTATGCGATCGCCGCGCCATCGGCGACGATCGGCACGCCGCAGGTCAAGGCCTATGCCAGCGTCGGTTACTGGCCCAAGTCGCGCATCCGCGGGCAATTCTACATCCGCCTGTCGAAGGCGCGGCGCGAGGGCGCCGAACTGCGGCTGACGATCGGCAGCCGCCGCTTCATCCTGACGGGCAATGGCGCGCACGGCTGGGCGAGCGACGCGCGGATGGACGCCGCGATCGTCGCCGCGATGCGATCGGCACCAAGCATGAGCGTCGAGAGTAGCAGCACCAGCGGCGGCTCGATCGCCGACACCTATCGCCTGCGCGGCGCAGCGACGGCGATCGACGCGGCGGCATTGGGGTGCGCGCGGCTGGGCTGAGGCCGGGCGAGAAAAGAGCGGAAATCTGCCGAACTTAACAGTGGAAGCGTGTTCGTACGCCACCCCGGGCTCGACCCGGAATCCCGCTTCGATGCGATCGCGCAAGCTGCTGGGCAAGCGGGACCCCGGATCAAGTCCGGGGTGACGGAGAGGAGAGAAAAGCGGCGGAAAACTGCGCAACTTCATTCTGGAATCGCCGTTCGGCGCGCGGGTGCCGCATGCCGAAGCGCCGGTCGATAGCGCGTGGGCGCGATGGCTTGGGCGAGTCCTCATCCATCAGCTTGGATCACAAGCGAATATTTTAGGAAAGCGCTTTCTGGCGCACCGCTTTCCCTAACCCAAGGGTAAGGAAAGGCGAGTACCATTCCGCGAAGGATCACAGGGCGGAGCGGCATGGCGGTCGGCGGGGTTTTGCGCAAATTGGGGTTTCGCTGGATCTTCCCGATCGGGACGATGCCGATCCCCTATCACCCGCTGGTCGGCGTCGCCTTCTCGCTCGGCCCGATATTGTGGGTGGCATGGCTGGCGCTGTCGGCGGCGACCGAGCCCGGGAGCGGCCTCGCCTGGTGGCACCCGCTCCTGGCCGCGCTCCTGCTCGGCATCCCGATGTCGATCCCGATCATTGCCTGGGGCATGATGGCGTTCCGCGCGCCGCTGGCGCAGGGGGTGCTGATCGCGGGATCGATGCTGCTGCTGGCGATCGACGTCGCGATGGGGCGTGTCGCGCCCTGGTGGGCGGCGCTGCCGGCGGCTTTCGTGCTGCTCTATGCGGTGCAGCGGATCGGCGGGAAACGGAAGCTGGCCGAACTACAAGCGGCAGCCGAACGCTGGTCGCCGGTCGATCCCGGCGACGCGACGGTGATCGTGGCGGGCGAGGTGCATACCGCGTCGAAGGCGCGCACGCTGATCGACAGCGCCGACATCGCGCGGGTGCTGTCGCTGCCGGGGCCGCCGCTGCGCGGCCAGCGCCCTGCGCAGCGCGTGATGCTGCACCGATTGTCGGCGGAGGGCATCGCGCGGCTGCGCGCCGCGTGCGAGGATGTGGCGCCCGCGGGCTGGCACCTGCCGCGTGCCGACGCCAAGCCGGTGCTGCAACGCCCCGCGAACGATGAGCCCGCGGAGGGGCTGACCGCGACGATCGGGCGCTATCGCTCGCTGCTGGTGGGCGGCCATCTGCACCGGCTGTGCATCGCCGATGGCGCGGGCGAGCGCGCGGTGATCTGGGGCCAGGCGCATATCGTTGCGCCTTGGCCGATCTTCATGGCCTTCCACTGGACCGCGATCTTCGGTGGCAAGAGCGAGTGGCATATCGGCTTCGCGCCCGACAAGACGGTGCGGCTGGGCCCCGAGTGGAGCAACGACTATCATATGCTGCCCAAGCTGTTCACGGCGCGGGCGGAAGACGGCGGGCGGAACGACGATGCGACCCTGTTCGGGGCCGATGCCGAGGGCGGGCTGCTTGCGGCGGGCATGGCGGCGGCGGCGGCGGACGAGCGCGAACGCATCGCGGCCTTCTGGCGCAATATTGCCGAGGCGCCGCTGGATCCGATCGACGGCAACACCACGCAGCGGATGCGCGACGCGCCCGGCCTGTTCCGTTCCGGCGACGGGCTGCGGCTCGTCGCCTGGCTGAAAGCGGCGCGCGCGGGAGACAATCTCTATCGGGTCCGCAGCGCCGCGATGATGATCGAGGCGCTGCCCGAGGAGGAGTTCGCCGCGACCGGCCCCGCGTTGTTCGACATCGTCAACAGCCGCATCCTCGCGGGCGAGTGGCGCGCCGGGCCCTATCTCGACCGCAAGTCGCTCCCGAAGGATTGCCCCAGCTTCGGCCGGTTCGCCGGCTTTGGCCTCGCGCTGCATGTGCCGCGGCTTTACAAAAGGTTTGCCGCGCTGGGGCCGGAGGAAGCGGCGCTGGTCAAGGCCTTAGCCGACTCGCTCGACGGCAATCATTTCCTAAGCTGAGCGGAGCCGGCGCCTAGCTCCGCGCCAACCGCGTCAGCGCGGCGGCGAGGAAGTCGAGCACCAGCCGCACGCGCGGCACATGGCGCAGCCTTTCGTGCGTCAGCAGCCACAGGCCGGTCGTATCCTCGGTCTTGGGCGGGAGGCAGCGGACGAGGTCGGGTTCGCGGTCGGCGAGGAAGGCGGGGAGGATGGTGAGCCCCATGCCCGAGCGCACCCCCGCGAGCAGCCCCGATCCGGTATCATATTGCATCACGACCGAATCTTCGAGCCGGTGCTGGCGCAGCCACGCCTGATAGGGCTCCCAGACATAGCCGCCGCCGCCGATGAAGGGGTGCGTCGCCAGTTCCTCGCGCGTGTGCGGGATGCCGTGGCGGTCGGCATAGTCGCGGCTGCAATAGACGGTCCACGGATTGTCGGCGATGCGCCGCCCGACGAGGCCGCCGCCCGACGGCTGCTTGGTGCTGCGGATCGCGATGTCGGCGGCACCCGACGCGAGGTCGCGCGGCTCGTCGGTCGTCTCGAGGTGGATGTGGATGCCCGGATGCTCGGCGCGCAGGTCGCGCAGGATCGGCGGCAGGATCGTCACCGCGAAGATTTCCATCGTAGTCAGGCTGACCGTCCCGCCGGCATCGCGCGACTTGGCGCCCGCCGCGTCGCCGAAGCGGTCGGCGGCGTCGCGCACCGCGAGCGCGCTCGCCATCATCGCTTCGCCCACCGGGGTCAGCGCATAGCCCGCCTGGCGCCGCTCGAAGAGGTTGAGCCCCGTCGCCTCCTCGAGCGCGGCGATGCGGCGCGCGACGGTGGTCTGGCTGACGCGCAGCGCCTGCGCCGCCGACAGCGTGCTGCCGGTCTCGGCGACCGCGAGAAAGGCCTTGAGGTCGTTCCAGTCGTACATGGCTTTCCTGTGCGCCATAATCGCGCCGGCGCCATTCTGCAATTTTGCAGAATGTCCCGGCAACATCGTTGCTCCCGCGGGGTTCGCGCCCGGCCTATCTGTCTCCTACCGGCTTCCTCCCCTCCCTTTCAGCCGGACGAAGGAGACAAGAGATGAAAAAGCATCTGATCCTCGCCGCGCTCGCCGCCGTCGCGATCGGCCAGCCCGCATTCGCCCAGGACGCGCCCGCGAACCCCAGCGTGGTCGTCCAGCACAAGGATCTCGACCTCGCCACCAAGGCGGGGGCAAAGGCGCTCGACCGGCGCATCTGGCGCGCGGTCGTCGAAGTCTGCGGCCCGGTGTCGAACTTCGACCTCGCGGGCACCAACAACGTGCGCCAGTGCCGCCGCGACACGCGGCAGCTCGCGACGGCGCAGGCCGAGGCGGTGATCGCCAGCGCGGCGCGCGCCGAACCGATCCGTGTGAGCGCGCTCGCGAAATAATCCACCAAAGCCTGAAGGCACTCCAGGCGATCCGTGTTTCCCCGCCCCGGCGGGGAAACACGGCCTTTTGCCGTCAGGCGCGTCCGTCGAATTCGGCGCGCGCTTGCTCGATTTCGCACAGATGCGCCTCGGCCCATTGCCAGACGCCGCAAAAGGCCTCGCCGAGACTGTGCCCCAGCTCGGTCAGCCGATATTCGACCTTCGGCGGGATCACCGGATGCACGGTGCGGTGGACCAGCCCGTCGCGCTCCATCGCGCGCAACGTTTGCGTCAGCATCTTCTGGCTGATCCCCGGCACCAGCTGCGCCAGCCGCGTAAAGCGGCTCTCGCCATGCTCCTCCAGCGCCTCCAAAGTCAGCAATGTCCATTTGTCGGCGACTCGGCCGATGAGCTCGTTCACCAGCGCCTCGACGCGCGGGTCGACGGGGGCATCGGGGTCGTAAAAAATTTTTTCGGGGCTGTGCATCGCTGAAAATCCAAATCTCTCTTTGCGGTAAGTACAGCACTCTCGGGTGCCTTCTTTCATTTGGAGAGTATAGGGATATCTGGACGGTCTCACCACCCCCCAATGGAGGAACGACCATGAAGACCACAGGCAACACCATCCTCGTCACCGGCGGCGGCTCGGGCATCGGGCTGGCGCTGGCGCAGCGCTGGCACGACGCGGGCAACAGGGTGATCGTCACCGGGCGCAATGCCGCGAAGCTCGACGCCGCGATCGCGGGGCGCGCGAACATGACGGCGGTCGCGCTCGACGTGACCGACGCCGATGCGATCGCCGCCTTCGCGAAGGACATCGTCGCCAAATATCCCGAGCTCAATGTGCTGGTGAACAATGCCGGTATCATGAGCGCCGAGGATGCGAGCGCGAAGCGCGACCTGGCGCACGCCGAGGCGACCGTCGTCACCAACATCCTCGGCCCGATCCGGCTGATCGATGCGCTGGTCGACCATCTGGCGGCGCAGGCGGACGCGACGATCGTCAACGTCACCTCGGGGCTCGCCTTCGTGCCGCTGCCCAAGGCGCCGACCTATTCGGCGACCAAGGCGGCGATGCACAGCTATTCGGTCGCGCTGCGCATCCAGCTCGCGGGCCAGGTCGAGGTGATCGAGCTCGCGCCGCCCGCGGTGCGCACCGACCTGACCCCCGGCCAGTCGACGCGCGAGGGCTATATGCCGCTCGACGATTTCGCCGACGAGGTGATGGACCTGTTCGCGCAGCAGCCGACGCCCGAGGAAATCCTGGTGCAGAATGTCCTGCCGCTGCGCACCGCCGAGGCAAACGGCAATGTGCCGCAGGTGCTAGCGATGCTGAAAACGCTGTAGAGCCACGCCATCCCCTCCCGCGCGGCGGGAGGGGATGTTGCGCATTTCTCCCGCGTTGAGACACTTAGTTACATAAGCGCTTGCCGAAGCCCCCGACTCGGCGCATGATCCCCCCGAACGAGACGGATAGATGCCCTCACGGCGCGCCGTTCGGTCGCAAACGGCAACGGAGAGGGAGATGCCGGAATGACTGGTACAAGCCGCTGTGATGCGGAAGCCCGCGAGCGGCACCGGACGCTCGATTTCATCGGCCTGCGCGCGCATGCCACCACCGTCGGGCTGATCCAGCTGTGCGAGGAACTGCTCAACGCGGGGATCCTGACCCCCGACGGGCTCGAACGAATCAAGGGCGCGATCCGCTCCGAACTCACCGTGTGCAACGCGCGCATCTCGAACCAGCCGACCTTCGACGACACGCTGAAGCGCCGCCTCGACGCGATCTTCCCCAAATGCGCGGGCGTGCCGCCCGAGGAAGCCGTGGGCTGCGCCGAGCCGTTCGCGGAAGCGCTGGGCGAGGCGCGGGCGCACTGACAACTGGCGCAGTTATGCGCGCTCAACTTGACTTTTTGGTGCTTTTCACTACATAGAAAGCATCCCGCCCCCGGCATGCCGTCTTGAGGCGCTCTTCGGAGCAGATATCAGCTCAAGGCCGCTCCCGGGGGCAACTTTATTTGAGTTTGGTTAGATGCCGACGGCTGTCCTTGTGGATGGAGCCTTCTTTTTGCGAAGGTTCAAGCACTGCTTCCCGCAGTTCATTGAGAGAGACCCCCAGGGCATCGCCCGCGGTTTGCGCTACCTTGTGCATTGGCATTTGGCACTTCGCGTTGGTCCCGGCCACGTCAACCGGCTCGGCGAGGACAAGTTATTGCTCGAGGAAACCGATGCTCTTTATCGGGTGTTTTTCTACGATTGCCCGCCGCTCACCAAACGAATGCATACCCCACTCAAAAAGAAGTCCATCGACTTTGGAAAAACCGAAGATGCGGCCTTTCGTCTTGCCATGCATGGCGAGGTACAAAAGCTCCGAAAAGTTGCACTGCGCCTGGGCCGATTGAACGACACCTCGCGATGGCGGCTATCCGAAGCCGCTACAACGCGAATGATCCAGAATCCAAAGACCTTCGTACCGGAAGACGCGGATTTCGAGATCGATACGAAACAAAAGGGTGTCGATATGCGCCTTGGCCTCGACGTTGCGTCTCTGGCATTCAAAAGACAGGTCGATCAAATCGTCATAGTCGCCGCGGACGCCGATTTCGTCCCCGCCGCCAAGCTGGCGCGGCGCGAGGGAATTGATGTCATCCTCGACAAGATGGGTGACCATCGTGCCGCACCTGACCTCGTCAGTCACGTCGATGGCATTCGCGACTGTCTTTGCCCCTTTCCCTATCCGGACGAAAAATGATGCAGATCCCCGGCCATATCGACCCCGTCACCACGGGCACCGTTCCCTTGCGCGGGGGCAACCGTATCGACCTGGTCGGGCTGACCCGCGACGCGATCGGCGGGGTGCTGGTCGAGGCCGGGCTCGACGCCAAGGCGGCGAAGCTGCGCGCCAAGCAGATCTGGCACTGGATCTATCACCGCGGGGTCACCGATTTCGAGGCGATGACCGACATCGCCAAGACGATGCGCCCGTGGCTGACCGACCGCTTCATCATCGGCCGCCCAACGGTGCGCGAGGCGCAGGTGTCGAGCGACGGCACGCGCAAATGGCTGCTCGCCGCCGCCGACGGCCAGGAATATGAGATGGTGTTCATCCCCGACGCCGATCGGGGAACGCTCTGTGTGTCGAGCCAGGTCGGCTGCACGCTGAACTGCCGTTTCTGCCACACCGGCACGATGCGCCTCGTGCGCAACCTCGGCGCGGGCGAGATCGTCGGGCAGGTGCTGCTGGCGCGCGACGCGCTCGGCGAATGGCCCAAGGGCACGATGGCGGGCTTCGGCGCCGACCCCGAGGACGAAGACTTCGACGACGAGGCCGGGCACTACACCGCCGACGGCCGCATGCTCACCAATATCGTGATGATGGGCATGGGCGAGCCGCTGTATAATTTCGACGAGATCAAGGGCGCGCTCAAGATCGTGATGGACGGCGACGGCCTCGCGCTGTCCAAGCGGCGCATCACGCTGTCGACGAGCGGCGTGGTGCCGATGATGGCGCGCGCGGGCGACGAGATCGGGGTCAACCTCGCGGTCTCGCTGCATGCGGTCAGCAAGGAAATCCGCGACGAGATCGTGCCCTTGAACCGCAAATATGGCATCGAGGAACTGCTGCAGGCGTGCGCCGATTATCCGGGCGCGAACAATGCCCGGCGCATCACCTTCGAATATGTGATGCTGAAGGACAAGAACGACAGCGACGACGACGCACGCGAGCTCGTCCGGCTGATCAAGCAGTATAAGCTGCCCGCGAAGGTCAATCTGATCCCCTTCAACCCCTGGCCCGGCGCGCCCTATGAATGTTCGACCCCCGAGCGGGTGCGTGCGTTCAGCAACCTGATCTTCAAGGCGGGCATTTCGGCACCGGTGCGCACCCCGCGCGGGCGCGACATCATGGCGGCGTGCGGGCAGCTCAAGAGCGCCGCGACCAAGCCGACGCGCGCCGAACTCGACCGGATTGCCGAAGAGAAGCAGGCCGCGCTCGGCTGATTACATGCCGCTAGGCGCCAGCCGGTCGCGGCTGGTGCAGCCGTTGCTGATCCCCAGCGTGCACGCCCGGTCGTAAGCGGTTCGCGCCGCCGCGGTGTCGGGCAGCAGCCGGTTCTCGTACAGCCAGCCGAGCCGCTCGCAGCCGATGCCGTCGTCCTTGCTGCACGCCGCGTTCAGGAAGGTCTGCGCGCGCGTCCAGTCGGGGCTCACGCCGCCGGCGTCGCTGGTGAGCCGCATCCCCGCATTGGCGCAGCCGAGTACCGACCCATAATAACAGGCCTTTTCGTAGAGGATCGTCGCGACGACAAAGTCGGGCGCGCCGCCGTCGCCCTTTTCGACGAGCACGCCCAGGCTGTTGCACGCGGTCGCGGTGTCGGTCGTCGTGCCGTTGTTGCACTGCTCGGCGAGCGCCGCATTGGCGACGCTGGTCACCTGATAGCCGGCATAGGCGCTGCTGCCGGTGCCGAAATAGGAGTTGTCGGTGCTGACGGTCGTGTCGGGCGTCACCTCGGCGGGCGGCTCGACCGTCGTGACGGGCGGATCGACGGGGTCCGACGAGCCCGACGTGTCGTCGTCGCCCGGCCACGCGGCGATCAGCATCGCGAGCAGCAGGACGAGGAAGATCGCGATGCCGATCTTCGCGCCCTTGTCGAGCCCGGGCTTGGGCGGGGGCGGTTCGTCGGTGCCGGTGGCATCGGTCTTGTCCGGCTCGGGCTTGGTCAGCAGGCCGAGGCGCTGGGTCGTATCGGCGGGCTCGGCCGGAGGGTCGGTCTTCTCGGCCTTGGTCAGCGAAGGCGCGGCCTTGGTATCGGGCGCGGCCTCGACCGCAGCCCTTTCCCCCGCCTGCGTCAGCTCGTTCTGTGCGCGGCGCTTCACCCGGTCGTCGGGATCGTCGGCGAGCGCGCGCAGCGCGGCGAGCGCCGCCGCCTTCTGCTCGCCGCCGCGCATCAATATCTCGCCCAGCGAAATGCACGCGCCCGCGCGCGATTCCCAGTTGCGGCTCGCGATCTTGCGCAGCAGCCCCGCCGCGAGCGGCGCCGCACGGCGCACCGGGTTGCGCGCGATTACCATGTCGCCGTCGATCGCGTTGAGCCGCTTGGGCTCCTGCCCCGGCCCTTCCTTGCGCAGCGCGCCGCGCACATAGTCGAACAATTCGTCGAGCGTGATCGTGCCGCTGTTGTTGGCGTCGGCGGCGCCGGTCTCGATCCCCTCGATCAGGTGGCGCGTGAAGCGCGACTGCATGCGCCCGCCGGCATCGGCCTCGCTCGCGAGCTGGGTGCTCGACGCCGCGGTGATGATCGCGGTGCCCCTGCCCCCGCTCTCGCCGAAATCCTCGGCGCTGATGGCGGCGCTGCCCGACTTGAAGACATGCCCCTTGGCAAAGGCCCCGCTGTAGCAGGTGTCGATCAGCAGCACCTTCTGTCCCGCGCGGCTGCGCGCAGCCTGGCGCGAGACGAAATTCGCGCCGATCGCGGTCGAGGAGAGCAGGTCGCGGTCGCTGTCCTGCGCCAGGAAATAGAGATCGCCGTCGGCGTCCTTGTCGCCATGGCCCGAGATGAAGAGCAGCAAGGTGTCGTCGGCGTCGGCGGCCTGGAAATAACGCTCGATCGCGACCCGCTGCGCGCGCTGGTCGGCGTCGGACAGCATCGTCACCTCATAGGGACCGACGTCGGGGCGGATGAGCAGCAGCCGCAGTCGCTCGGCATCGGGGACCGGCGATTTGAGCGGGGTGATCCGGCTGTCGGCATAGGTGCCGGTCGCGAGGATCAGCGCCTTTTTCACGGGAGCCCTAGCTGCTCGGCCGCTGGAGAAAGGGGTTGAGCTTTTCGAACACGTCGTCGGGCGCGGCGCCGGTCACATTGACCTCGAAATACTGCCCATCGGAATTCTTGCCCTTGAGCGTCAGCGTGGTTTCGCCCTCCTGCCGCTTCAGCCAGTGCTGGATCGCGGGCACCGCCCAGGACGAAGCGAGCGCGCCGAGGCTGATCGCGACTTCGGCGGTGAGCGCCCACTCGCCCGCCTTCGATCCCGGCGGCGCGGCGACTCGCGCAAGGTCGGCGGAGCCGGCCCGATGTTCGTTGAGTTCGGCGGCGAGCGAACGCGCCAGCGCCTCGCGCGCCTCGTCGTCGAGGCCGCGGCTGTCGACCCGGATCAGCAAAGCCTGTGCGTCCGCCATGACACCCCCTGTGTGCCGTGATTAACCGCCACCGGCGCCGCGCTGTCAAGCATTTGCAAATGAAACCAACTGTGTTGCAAAAACAACACAGGTAAGAAAATTGTCACATTCTGAACGGGCTATTCATTGACGCGACAGCTTCGAACGCCATTTAGGCCCCCGGGTCGCGATCGATAAAAAGATGTGATCCGTCAAAGCAAAGGAAAATAAAATGAAGAAGTTCGCAGTTGCAGCCGCTCTCCTCTCGGCCGTCGTTGCCACCCCGTCGTTCGCTGCCGAAGGCGGCGAAGGCCGCGTCGAAGTTCGCGGCGGCCTGATCACCGGCAACGGGATCGACGAAGGCACCATCGGCCTCGCAGCCGGCTATGATTTCGACCTCGGCAGCACCGCGTTCGTCGGCGCCGAAGTCGCTGGCGACAAGGTTCTCGTCGACGGTTTCGACGTCCAGTTCTCGGCCGGCGGCCGCATCGGTGCCAAGCTTGGCGAAAAGGGCAAGCTGTACGCCACCGGCGGTTACACCTTCAGCGACCTCGACGATCCCTATGTCGGTGCCGGCTACCAGCACAAGTTCGGCTCGAACGTGTACGGCAAGGTCGAATATCGCCACCAGTTCGTGAGCAACTTCGGCGACTTCGACAGCTTCGTCGCGGGCGTCGGCTTCGCTTTCTGATCCTTCGGGCAGAAATGAACAGGAAAGGGCGGTCCGAAAGGGCCGCCCTTTTTCGTTTGGGGGGTGGACGGCGGTTTCGGACGTTGGCGGACGTTCTTAATCCTCCCTGCGGCGAAGCCGTGGGGAGGGGGACCGCCGAAGGCGGTGGAGGGGTCGATGCGATAAGCGTCAGTGTTTGGGGCCACCAACCCCTCCACCATGCTTCGCATGGTCCCCCTCCCCATCGCTGCGCGACAGGGAGGATTATTACGTCCGCTCCTCCCCCCAAGGCCCACGCGCCGCCTTCCCGCATCGCTCCCAGCTGGCTAAACCCCGCCCCATGTCCATCCCCATCGACGCCATCCTCACCGGCAAGGCGCGCCGCTTTCGCGGCGACGAAGCCAGCGCCATCTCCAAGACCCCGGTCGCCGGGCCACAGCATGTCGGGTTGCTCGGCATCGCGGGCGACGAGCAGGCCGACCTCAGCGTCCATGGCGGCAGCGACAAGGCGATCCACCATTATCCGCGCGACCATTATGGCTGGTGGGCCGCGACGCTCGGCGGGCACGAGCTGCTGGAGACGCCCGGCGCGTTCGGGGAGAATGTGTCGACCGCGGGACTGGTCGAGACCGAAGCGTGCATCGGCGACCTCTACCGCCTCGGCAGCGCGCTCGTCGAGATCAGCCAGGGGCGGCAGCCGTGCTGGAAGCTGGGACACCGCTTCGGCGTCGCGATCGTGCCCGCGACGGTGGTCACGACACGGCGCAGCGGCTGGTACTACCGCGTGATCGAGGAAGGTGCGGTGGCGGCGGGTGATGCCCTCGAACTGGTCGAGCGGCCCTTGCCCGAATGGAGCGTCGAGCGCGTGTTCGGGCTGCTGATCGGCGGCGCGGGCAAGCGCGAACCCGCCGCGCTGCGCGATCTGGCGAAGATGGATGCGCTCGCCGCGACCTGGCGGGTGCGCGCGGAGAAGCTCGCGGGTTAATCCGCGGCCGGCAATTCCTCCTCGACCAGCGGCGCCAGCGCTTCGGCGATTACGCCCACCCCCTTCGCATTGGGATGGACATTGTCGCCGAGCATCAGCGCCTTGTTCGTCACCACATTGTCGAGGATGAAGGGGTAGAGGCTCGCGTCATATTTGGCGGCGAGTTCGGGGTAGATGGGGTTGAATTTCGCGGCATAGTCGGCGCCCATATTCGGCGCGGCGACCATGCCGGTGAGCACCACCGGGATGTCACGCTTCTTGAGTTCGGCGAGCATCGCATCGAGGTTGATGCGTGTCTGCGCCGCGTCGATGCCGCGCAGCATGTCGTTGCCGCCGAGCCCGAGCAGCACGACCGCGGGCTTCACCTTCGCATTGTCGAGCACGAAACCCAGCCGCTGGCGCCCCGCCGCGGTGGTGTCGCCCGAGACGCCCGCATTCTGGACGCGCGCGACGACGCCGTCGGCGGCGAGCGCGGCCTGCAATTGCGGCGCGAGGCCTTCCTTCGGACCGAGCTGATAGCCCGCATAGAGGCTGTCGCCGAAGGCGATGACGAGCGGGGCGTCGGCGGGGACCGTAGCGGCCTTGGTCGAAGGCTCGGCCTCCTTCGTCGAAGCCGCGCCATTTTCCGCCGATCCGCACGCGGCGAGCGGTTGGCAAAGCGCGACGACGCAACCATATACCAAAAACGAGCGCCATCCGGCCTTGATCATTCCAAAGGGTCCCTTCTTGACCGAACTCTCCCGACCGCCGGCTGACGCCGCGATCGCCGCCCATAATGTGACGCTCACGCTGGGCACCGACAAGGCCCCCGTCGAAATTTTGCGCGGCATCGACCTCAAAGTCGCCGCCGGGGAATCGGTCGCGCTGCTCGGGCCCTCGGGGTCGGGCAAGAGCTCGCTGATGGCGGTGCTCGCAGGGCTCGAACGCGCGAGCGGCGGGACGATCCATGTCGCGGGGACCGACTTCACGACGCTCGACGAGGATGGCCTCGCGCGTGCACGGCGCGGGCGGATCGGGATCGTGCTGCAGGCCTTTCACCTGTTGCCGACGATGACCGCGCTGGAGAATGTCGCGGTGCCGCTCGAACTGGCGGGCCATTCCGATCCCTTCACGCGCGCCGCCGCCGAGCTTGAAGCCGTCGGCCTCGGCCATCGCCTGACCCATTATCCCGCGCAGCTGTCGGGCGGCGAGCAGCAGCGTGTCGCGATCGCGCGCGCGATGGCGGGCGAGCCCGCGATCCTGTTCGCCGACGAGCCGACCGGCAATCTCGACACCGCGACGGGGCATGCGATCGTCGACCTCTTGTTCTCGCGCGGCAAGGCGCTCGGCGCGACCCTGCTCGTGATCACCCACGATCCCGAGCTCGCCGAGCATTGCGACCGCGTGCTGGTAATGCACGACGGACGGATCGACGAGGAACGCGCCGGCAGGACGCCGCGCTGATGTTACCCCTCGCCGCCCTCTGGCGCATCGCCAGGCGCGACCTCGCGACGCGAATCCGCGGGCTGCGGCTGCTCGCCGTGTGCCTGTTCCTCGGCGTCGCGACGCTCGCCGCGATCGGCAGCCTGACGCGCGGGATCACGTCGGAACTCGAAGTGCGCGGGCAGACGATCCTCGGCGGCGATATCGAATTCGGCCTGCCCCAGCGGCAGGCCACCGACGCCGAGATGGCGGGGTTTCGCGATGTCGGCCAGGCATCGGCGACGGTGCGCATGCGCGCGATGGCGAACGACCCCGACGGCGAGGCCCTGCTGTCCGAGTTGAAGGCGGTCGACGCCGCCTATCCGCTCTACGGAACGATGCGGCTGGAGGGCGGCGTGCGGCGTGGGCCGCCACCCGCGGGGGCGATCTGGATCGGCGCCGATCTCGCCTCGCGGCTCGAACTCAAAGTCGGCGAGCAGGTCAAGTTCGGCGACAAGAGCTTCCTTATCGACGGCATCATCGCCGAGGAGCCCGACCGGCTGGGCGAAGGTTTCACGCTGGGACCGGTGGCGATCATCGGGCTCGACGATCTCGCGGCGACCAAGCTGATCCAGCCCGGCAGCCTCTATGAGAGCAAGTACCGCGTCCGCCTGCAGGGCAGCGCCAATCCCGAGGCCGTTGGCAAGGAACTCACCGAAAAATTCCCGGAAGCAGGATGGGAGATCACCGACCGCAGCAACGGCGCGCCGGGAACGCGGCGCTTCATCGAGCGCATGGGGCAGTTCCTGTCGCTGGTCGGGCTCGCAGCGCTGGTGATCGCGGGGATCGGCGTCGGCAACGGCGTCGCCTCCTATCTCGCGGGCAAGCGCCCCGGCCTCGCGACGTTGAAAGTGCTCGGCGCCGACAGCGCGACCGTGATGCGCATCTATGGTCTCCAGATTCTGGCAGTCGCGGCCGTGTCGATCTTCGCCGGGCTCGTCGTCGGGGCGCTTGCGCCTGCGGCGATTTCGGCGGTCGCGGGCGACGTATTGCCGGTGCAGCCCGGCGTCGCCATCTATCCGCTGCCGCTCGCGATCAGCGCGGCTTACGGCCTGCTCATCGCGATCGCCTTCGCCCTGCCCCCGCTCGCAGCGACGCGGCGCGTGCCGGCGGCGGGGCTGTTCCGCGCCACCATCGACGGCACGGCGCGCCCGGAGACGCGCACGATCCTCGCGGTCGGCGCGGCGCTCGCCGCCATCGTCGCGCTCGCGGTCGGCACCGCGCGCGAGCCCTTGTTCGCACTCGGTTTCGTCGGCGCGGCGGCGGGACTGCTGCTGCTGCTCGTCGGAATCGGCTGGCTGGTGCGCAAAGGCGCGAGCCTGGTACCACGTCCGAAGCAGCCGCTGCTGCGTCTCGCGGTCGCGAACCTGCACCGCCCGGGCGCCGCGACGGGCGCGCTGGTGGTGGCGCTGGGGCTGGGGCTCACCCTGTTCGTGACGCTGGCGGCGATCCAGACGAGCATCACCGCCGAAATCTCGCGCACCGTGCCGCAGCGCGCGCCGAGCTTTTTCGTGCTCGACATCCCGCGCGACGGCGCCGGGCAATTCCGGTTGATGGTCACCAAGGCCGCGCCCGATGCCGATATCAACCTGATCCCGGCCCTGCGCGGCAGCGTCACCGAATATGCCGGCCAGCGCGTCGACGAGCTCGAGCAATTGCCCGAAGGCGCATGGGTGCTGCGCGGCGACCGCGGGCTGACCTATAGCCCGACGCTGCCCAATGGCAGCGAGCTGACCGCGGGGAGTTGGTGGGCGGCCGATTACAAGGGGCCGCCGCTGGTCAGCGTCGAGCAGGAGGTCGCGACTTCGCTCGGCCTCAAGATCGGCGATACGCTGTCGGTCAACGTCCTCGGCGTCGAGGTACAGGGCAAGGTCGCGTCTTTCCGCACCGTCGAATGGGACAATTTCGGGCTCAACTATGTGCTCGTCTTCTCGCCGGGAAGCTTCGACGCGGCGCCGCACAATATGGTCGCGACGGTCGCGGTGCCTCCGGCGGCCGAGGCCGAACTCGCGCGCAGCATCCCGCGCGCTTTCCCCTCGGCTTCGCTGATCGCGGTGCGCGACGTCATCGGACAGGTCACGACCTTGCTCACCCAGATGAGCCAGGCGATCGCCGCGGCGGCGAGCATCGCAATCCTCGCCGGCATCGCGGTGCTGATCGGCGCGATCGCCGCGAGCCGCGAGCGGCGCGTCTACGACAGCGTGATCCTGAAATTGCTCGGCGCGACGCGCGGCCAGATATTGGGCGCACAGGGCCTCGAATATGCGGTGCTGGCGCTGATCCTCGCGGCGCTGGCGCTCGGACTGGGGCTCGCGGCGGGCTGGTATGTGGTGACGCAGATCTTCGACTTCGGCTTCGCGCCCGATCCGTTCATCGTCGGCATGACATTGCTCGGCGGCGCCGGGCTGGCCTTCCTGATCGGGATTGCGGGAAGCTGGCCCCTGCTGTCGGTGCGACCCGCGAGCGCGCTGCGTAGCCTCTAGTTCAGCAGCCGCACCACCGCCGACACCGCCGCCAGCCCCAGCACGGCGGCAACCATCGCTTGCCACACATGCGCGGGAACGCGGCCGAAGTGGCGCGCGCCGACAAGATTGCCGAGCCACATCGGCGGGAAGAGGATCAGCGCGATCAGGAATAATTTCCACGTCGCGATGCCGACCCAGAGCGCGGCGAGCGTGCCTGCGATCGCGGTGCCGAAGAAGATCAGCAGCATCGAGGCACGCGCGACCTTCGGGTCGAGCGAGCGGCGGAGATAGAAAGGCACGACCGGTGGCCCTGGCATCGCCGCGAAGCCGGTAAGGATGCCCGAGGCGAAGCCCGTCCCCGCGACCGCGGCGCGCGTCGGCTGGTGATCGTCGGGATGCTTGGGCAGCAGCACCGCGATGAAGGCGCCGACGGCAGCGAGCGTGATGAGCAGCCGCGCGATGTCGGACGGCGTCGCGTCGAGCGCGGCCATGCCGAGTGGGGTCGTCACCATCGCGAGCAGGGCGATCGGAACCGCGGTCGAGCGGTCGGCGTCGGCGAGGATGATGCGGATGCCCACCGGCCCGATCAGCAGCTGGAGCAGGATGCCGAGCACCACCGCCTCCTCGGGGCTGATGATCAGCCCGAGCAGCGGCACCAGGATGATCGCCATGCCGAACCCGGTGAGCCCGCGCACATAGGCCGCGCCGAAGGTCATCGCGCCCGCACCCGCCAAGGTCAGCGGCGCGATGCCGACGAGTTGCTGAACGCCGCTCACTGCCGCGGCCCCAGTGTCACCAGCCACACGTCGGGCGGCACGCCGTAGCGCAGCGGCAGGATGCTGGTGCCAAGCCCCGCACCGACGAACAGTCGCTGCGTCCCGTCGGTCATGTCGCCGCAGGCGAAGCGGTCGCCATAGGCCGAAGCGTAGCTGAGCGCGCCGACCAGCGGCAGCGCGATCTGGCCGCAATGGGTATGACCCGCGAACACCGCGTCGACCGGCGCGGGCAGGTCGGGGACGATGTCGGGGCTGTGCGTCGTCAGGATGCGCGGGCCCGGGCCGAGCGCGTCCATCGCCGCATAGGTGCGTTTCAGATTGTCGTGGTTGGTGACCTCGTCGTCGACGCCGCCGACGATCAAAGGTCCGCGGCGCACCGCCTGGTTGCGCAGCACGGTGACCCCTGCGGCCTTCATCCCCTTGGCGATCGGTTCGGGCTGAAACCAATAGTCATGATTGCCCAGCACCGCGATCACGCCATATTTCGCCTTGGCCTCGGCAAAGGGCGCGGTCAGTTCGGCAGCCGAATAATGGCGCGTAGACAGCGTCTTGCCGCTGTGGAAGTCGCCCGCGAGCAGGATCAGGTCGGGCTTCAGCTTGTTGAAGCGGCGAAGGATCGCCGCGAGCCGCTCGGGCGGCATGTCGGGCCCCGCGACATGGGTGTCGGAGACGAGCAGCACGCGCATCGGCGGCGCGCCCTCCGGCCAGTCGGCGAGTTCGACGCTCGCGGTGCGGACGATCGGATCGGCGCTCGCGTTCCACAGTCCGCGGCCGACCAGCAGCAGCCCGAGCAGGACCAGCAGCGCCAGCCAGCGCCGCCACCGGCGGCGCGGCTTTGCTTCGGTCGCGCTCAACCGCGCAGGTCGGGCGGGGTCGCCTCGCCCTTCAGCATCGCGATCGCGTCGGCGAGCGGCATGATGCGCTGGCCGTCCTGGCCGAGGGTGCGGATCGCGACGGTGCCTTCCTCGGCCTCGCGCTTGCCGACGACGAGCAGGTAGGGGACCTTCTGCAGGCTATGTTCGCGGACCTTGTAGTTGATCTTTTCGTTGCGCAGGTCGCTTTCGGCGCGGATACCCGCGGAGGTGAGCTGCGCAAGCGCGTCCTTCGCATAATCGTCGGCGTCGCTGACGATCGTCGCCACCACCGCCTGCACCGGCGCGAGCCAGGTCGGGAAGCGGCCCGCGAAATGCTCGATCAATATGCCGATGAAGCGTTCGTAGCTGCCGAAGATCGCGCGATGCAGCATCACCGGCCGGTGGCGCTCGCCATCCTCGCCGATATACGACGCGTCGAGCCGGTCGGGCAGCACGCGGTCGGACTGGATCGTCCCGACCTGCCAGGTGCGGCCGATCGCGTCGGTCAGGTGCCATTCGAGTTTGGGCGCATAGAAGGCGCCCTCGCCCGGTAGCTCTTCCCACCCATAGTCCGGCGTGCACAGGCCCGCACTGGTCACCGCGTCGCGCAGCTCATTCTCGGACTTGTCCCACATCTCCTCGCTGCCGAAGCGCTTTTCGGGGCGCAGCGCGAGCTTGATCGCATAGCTGAAGCCGAAGTCCTTGTAGATGCGATCGGCGAGCGCGCAGAAGTTGCGAACCTCGTCGACGATCTGGTCCTCGCGGCAGAAGATATGTGCGTCGTCCTGCGTGAACTGGCGCACGCGCATCAGCCCGTGGAGCGCGCCATGCGGCTCGTTGCGGTGGCAGCAGCCATTTTCGTACAGGCGCAGCGGCAGGTCGCGATAGCTCTTCATGCCCTGACGGAAGATCAGCACATGCGCCGGGCAGTTCATCGGCTTCAAGGCCATCCACTCGGCGTCGTCCGAAACGATCGGGCCTTCGTCCTCGGTGTTCGGAACCTCGTCGGGGATGACGAACATATTCTCGCGATATTTGCCCCAATGACCCGACTGCTCCCACTGGCGCGCGTCCATCACCTGCGGCGTCTTGACCTCGCGATAGCCCGCGGCGTCGATCGCGCGGCGCATATAGGCCTCGAGCTCGCGCCAGACGAGGAAGCCGTTGGGATGCCAGAAGACCGAGCCATGCGCTTCCTGTTGCAGGTGGAACAGGTCCATGTCCTGCCCCAGCCGGCGATGGTCGCGCTTGGCGGCCTCTTCAAGCCGGACGAGATGCTCGGCGAGCTGCTTCTTGTTGAGCCAGCCGGTGCCGTAGATGCGCGACAGCTGCGCATTCTTCTGGTCGCCGCGCCAATAGGCGCCCGACACGCGCGTCAGCTTGAATGCCGCGGGGTCGAGCTTGCCGGTCGAGGCCAGATGGGGCCCGCGGCACATGTCCATCCAGCCGTCGCCCGAGCGATAGACGGTGAGTTCCTCGCCCGCGGGCAGCTCGTGCGCCCATTCGGCCTTGAAGCTCTCGCCGTCGGCCTCCCATTTGGCGATCAGCGCGTCGCGCTCCCACACTTCGCGCGTGAGCGGCAGGTCGGCGGCGATGATCTTGCGCATCTCCTCCTCGATGAGCGGCAGTTCCTCGTCGCGGAACGGGCCGTGCTCGGCGGTCGGTGCGAAGTCGTAATAGAAACCGTCATTCGTCGACGGACCGAAAGTGATCTGCGTGCCCGGAAACAGGTTCTGCACCGCCTCCGCCAGCACATGCGCAAAGTCGTGGCGTACCAGTTCGAGCGCGTCGGCCTCGTCGCGGCCGGTCACCAGCGCGAGGTTGGTGTCCTCCTCCAGCGGGCGCATGATGTCGCGCAGCTCGCCGTCGATCTTGGCGGCGAGCGCGGCCTTGGCGAGCCCGGGGCCGATGTCGGCCGCGATCTGGGCCGGGGTAGTCCCGCGCGCGACTTCACGGGCAGAGCCATCGGGAAGGGTGACGCGGATCATCTGGGACATGGGAAAAATCGGCCTTTCTGGCGGGGTAAAGAGCGCCCCTTTGCCAGCATGCGATATGGGCGGCAAGGGTGCTGTTCGCAACCGCAGCGGCATTCGGGCTTGCAATGATACATTGTATCATTATCTCGGCAGCCCATAGCCCCGCGAAAGTCCTTCGATGTCCCTGCCCACCGCGCGCCCGCGCCGCGCCGACCTTGCCGGCCTGGCGCTGTCGGCGACCTGCCTGGTCCACTGCCTCGCGCTGCCGATGCTGTTGCTGCTCGCGCCCGCGCTCGGCCACTGGATCGTGCTGCCCGAAGGAACGCATGCCGCGATCCTGACGCTCGCGCTGCCCGCGGCGTTCGTCGCGATGCGCGGCGGCTGGCACCGGCATCGACGCTCGGCGCCCGGGCTGGTCGCCGCGGCGGGCTTGGCCCTGCTGGCACTGGGGCTCGCGGCGCATGAAGGGTGGCTCGCGACCGCGAACGCGTCCGCCGCCGACACATTGCTGACCACGCTCGGCGCGCTCGCCCTCGCGGCGGCGCATCTCGCCAACTGGCGGTTGGGGCATAAAGGCTGAGCGGCCGTCCCGATAGCATCCTTGTCATTATGTAAATGTCACTTGACATCACCGGCTTGCTATGTCAATTTTCCTTGACTGATTAGCAAGGGAGCTTGACCGATGCCGGTGATCGCCGAGATGGACAAAGCAGCGGACGACAACGCGGCGCTGCAAGCGCAGGCACGGCGCGAGACATTGCTGTGGGGTGCGGCGTTCGTCATCGGCACCTTCGGGGTCGGCATCCTCAACCTGTTCGTCGACCTCGGGTCGGCGCTGAGCGCAGCGCTCTTCTTTGCGGCGATGCTGCTGCTCTTTCCCTTCGTCCGCGCGGGCGAGCGGTTGCAACGCGTGTCGGGCAACGGATCGCTCGCGCTGCTCCGCTACAACCGGCGTTTCATGGTCGCCTCCTTCGCCTATGTCGCGGCCTTGATGGGCGCGATCTGGCTGACCAAGATCGGCAGCTACAGCGCGCCCGTCTATGTGCTCATAGCGATCGCGCCGTCGCTGCCGATCCTGCTGATGATCTGGACGATGGCGCGGCTGCTGCAGGAAGAGCAGGACGAATATCTGCGCAGCCAGCATATCCGCCACGCGCTGGTCGCGACGGGCTTCGTGCTCGCCGCGGCGACGATCTGGGGCTTTCTGGAGCAGTTCAACGTCGTGCCGCACATGCCGAGCTATTGGGTCTTCCCAGCCTGGGCGATCGGGCTCGGCGGCAGCCAGATCTGGTCGAAGCTGCGCGGATGAAGAACCGCCTCAAGGTCCTGCGCGCCGAACGCGACTGGAGCCAGCAGGATCTCGCCGAGCGGCTCGAGGTGTCGCGCCAGTCGGTCAATGCGATCGAGACCGGAAAATACGACCCGTCGCTCCCCCTCGCCTTTCGCATCGCCGACCTGTTCGGAATGTCCATCGAAGAGATTTTCCAGCGAGATTGAACCTAAATGAAAAAGCGTATTTCCGTCGCCGCCATCTTCATCCTGATAGCCGGGCTGGTCGCCAGCCGCGCCGATGCCGCCGAGGCCTGCCCCGCGGGGATGAACGAGGGCAAGCGCATCACCGTGCTGGTCGAAGGCGCGGGCCCGGATGTCGCGCTGATCCCCGGCCTGTCAAGCCCGCGCGGCGTGTGGGATGCGACGGCCGAGCGGCTGAAGGGCCGATATAGGCTGCACCGCGTCCAGATCCGCGGCTTCGGCGACGAAGCGGGGATCAACGCCGAAGGACCGGTGCTCGAGCCGATGATGCGGGAGGTCGCCGACTATATCGACGATTGCATCACCGACGCGGGTCGCCCCGCGCCCGCGGTGATCGGCCATTCGATGGGCGGGCTCACCGGGCTGATGATCGCCGCGCGCGCGCCGCAAGAGGTCGGCAAGCTAATGATCGTCGATGCGGTGCCCTTCATCGGCCTGCTGTTCAATCCCGCCGCGACGGTCGAGCGCATGACGCCGCAGGCCGACCAGATGGCGGCGATGATGCGCGCGCAATATGGCCAGCCGAAGCCGACGGGTCCGGTGGCCGACCCCGGCCCGATGAGCATGGCCGGCGGCCTATCGAACACGCCCGCGGGGCGTATCGCGATCGTCGGCTGGATGCGCGATGCCGATCCGCGCGTGACCGCGCAGGTCTTTCGCGACGTGATGGTGACCGACCTGCGCGGCGAACTCGCGGCGGTGACCGCGCCGGTGACCCTGCTCTATGCGCAGGACGACAGCGCGATGCCGCCCGAGCGGGCGAAAGCCGGATTCGAGCCGCAATATGCCGGGGTCGCGAAGTTCGAGGCGCAGATGGTGCCGAACAGCCGTCACTTCATCATGCTCGACCAGCCCGAGGTGTTTGCAGCGGCGGTCGACGCCTTTCTGGCCGAATAGCCGCGCGGTCGACCGCCGCCCTTGCCCCCTTCCCGCTCCGCCGCTAGGGCGGCGGCAGCCGGAAAGGAGCGTCCCCCATGTTCAAGCGCCTGTTCGTCGACCACCCGAAGAGCGTCGACGAAAATTACATCGAGCATTTCGGCGTCGCGTCGAAATTCGGCGTGACGATGATCTGGGGCGGGATGTGCGCGCTGGTGCATGCGGTGGTCCCCGGCTGGTGCATCACCACCGGCAGCGACACGATCTCGCGGCTCAACAAGATCATGGTCGAACAGCGCCGCGCCAAGGGGCAGGCCGTGATGCAGATGAGCACCATCGACTGGGTGATCTGAGCGGCGTGACCGACGCGCCCGACTATCTCGACCGCGCGGCGCGCCCGCGCCTCGCCTATCGCCACATCGCGGGCAGCGGCCCGGCGATCGTCTTCCTGCCCGGTTACATGTCCGACATGGCGGGGGGCAAGGCGACCGCGCTGTTCGACTGGGCGGCGAGCGAAGGCCGCGCGTGCCTGCTGCTCGACTATGCGGGATGCGGGCTGTCGGACGGACTGTTTTCCGAGCAGACTTTGCTCGACTGGCGCGGCGACATACTCGACCTGATCGATGCGCGTATCGAGGGGCCGGTGGTCATCGTCGGCTCGTCGATGGGCGGCTGGCTGATGCTGCTCACCGCATTGGCGCTGGTCCAGCGCGACGGACCCGGCCGCGTCGCGGGGCTCGTCGGGATCGCCGCGGCGCCCGACTTCACCGACTGGGGCTTTAATCCGCAAGAGAAGGCGATCATTCTCGCCGAGGGCGAGCTGCGCGAAGAGACGCCCTACAGCGACCAGCCCTATGTCACGACGCGCGGCTTCTGGCAGTCGGGCGAGGCGAACCGCCTGCTCGAAGCCGAAATACCGCTCGTCTGCCCGGTGCGCCTCCTCCACGGGCAGGAGGACGGCGACGTGCCGCCCGACATCAGCCTCCGCCTCGCCGCCGCGCTCGCCAGCGACGATGTGCAGGTGACGCTCGTCAAGGGCGGCGACCACCGCCTGTCGCGCGACACCGACATCGCGCTGCTGATCGACAGCGTCGCGCGGCTTACCGACTAGACCGAAGGATCATCATGGCGCGCAGCGACTTCAAATTCCACATCACCAAGCGCGTCCGCTATGCCGAGATCGACGCGCAGGCGGTCGTGTTCAACAGCCGCTACCTCGAATATTTCGACATCGGGATCACCGAATATTGGCGCGCCGCGGGGGTCTACGACCGCTGGCCCGAGCGCGAGAGCCCCGAATTCCACGTCGCGCGCGCCGAGGTGGATTATAAGGTGCCGATCCTGCTCGACGAAGAGATCGACATCTGCGTGCGCTGCTCGCGCGTGGGCCGCAGCTCGATGACCTTCCTGTTCGAACTCCACGGCAAGGGCGCCGAAGATTTGCGCGCGACGGGGCTGGAGGTCAGCGTCCACGTCGCCGAAGCGCGCGGTGCGCCGGCGCCGGTGCCCGATGAATTCGTAAACCTGTTCGAGGCGTTTGAACAAAAGTCGCTGCGCGCCTAGATTGGCGCGATGACAAAATATCTCCACACCATGATCCGCGTGACGGATCCCGACGCCACCGTCGATTTCTTCAAGCTCATCGGGCTCGAGGAAGTCCGCCGCTTCGACAATGAGGGCGGGCGCTTCACCCTGATCTTCCTCGCGCCGCCGGGACAGGCCGGGGTCGCCGAGGTCGAGCTGACCTATAATTGGCCGCCCGCCGACGGCAGCGCCGCCGAGACCTACAGCGGCGGGCGCAATTTCGGGCACCTCGCCTACCGGGTCGACGATATCTACGCGACCTGCCAGCGGCTGATGGACGCCGGGGTGACGATCAACCGTCCGCCGCGCGACGGGCATATGGCATTCGTGCGCTCGCCCGACGGGATTTCGATCGAGCTGCTGCAGGACGGCCATCTGCCGCCGCAGGAGCCTTGGGCGTCGATGCCGAACACCGGCGCCTGGTAGGATGCTGCTCGCGCTCGCCTTCCTCGCCGCGGCGTCGGACGGGCGCGCGGACGCGTCGGTCGTCACCCTGCTCGGCGACGCCAAGTTCGAGCCGGTGAACCCCGCCAATCCCGCCGGGCCCGCGATCGCGGTGCTGTCGGGCGATCCCGCGACCGGGCCCTCGGTGATGCTGATGCGCTTCGGGCGCGGCCCCGGCCGGCTGCATATCCACAGCGCCGACTATCGGCTGACCGTGATCCGCGGCGAGATGAAGCATTGGGACGCGGGCGGCAGCGAAGCCGTCGCCCCCGTCATCGGCCCCGGCGGCCACTGGTTCCAGCCCGGCGGACAGGCGCATGCCGACACCTGCCTCAGCGACGAATGCCTGATGGTGATCCACTGGTCGGGTGCGCGCGATGCGCGGCTGGCGCCCGGCGCGGGCTGACGCGATGCCGGGCCTGCTGATCAACATCGACGTGCCCGACCTTGCCGCGGGCGAGGCTTTTTATACACGGGGGCTCGGCCTCACGCCTGCGCGGCGCTTCGACGAGGATATCGTCGAGCTGCTGGGCGCGGGCGTGCCCATCTATCTGATCGTCAAGCCCGGCGGGTCGGGCATCGGTCCGGCGGGCGGCGGCGCGCGCCACTATGATCGGCACTGGACCCCGGTGCATTCCGATTTCACCGTCGACGATCTCGACGCGGCGGTGGCGCGCGCTGTGGCGGCGGGCGCGGTGCTCGAGGATGGGCCGCTCGACCTGCCCTATGGGCGGCAGGCGATGTTCGCCGACCCCTTCGGCAACGGCTTCTGCCTGATCGAGTTCAACGACCGCGGTTACGACGCGCTGGCCGACGGCTAGGCCGCGGCGCCCACCTTGCCCGCAGCGGGCGGTTCGGGCTGCTGCCAGCGATCGGTGACCATGCAGTCGCGCCCGCTGTGCTTGGCGGCGTAGAGCAGGCGGTCGGTCTCGGCGAACAGCCGGTCGAAGTCGAGCGCAGCCCCCTCGGTCCGCGCCTCGAAGATCAGCAGGCCCCCGCTGGCGCTGACCGGATGCGGAATCTGCGGCACGTCGGCGGCGATGCGGCGCGCGATCGCCTGGCGGCAGCGCTCGGCGGTGCCAGCGGCGTCGGGTCGGTCGATCAGCAGGAAGAATTCCTCGCCGCCGATGCGTGCGACGATGCCGCCATGCCCTTCGCGCAGCCCCACCGCGGCGGCGCACAGCACCGCGTCGCCGACCTGGTGGCCATAGCGGTCGTTGACCGACTTGAAATGATCGATGTCGATCAGCGCCGCCGCGGTGAAGCGCCGTGCGTCGGTCGCGAGCAGGTTCTCGAGCCCGCGGCGGTTGCTGAGCCGCGTGAGCGGGTCGGTCTGCGCCGCATCCTCCATCGCGCCCGCCAGCGCCTGCGCCCGGTCGCGCTCGCGGCGCATGATCATGAAGCGGTCGGCGACGCCGAGCGCGGTGATGACGAGTTCGAGCGCGATCGCGAGATAGAGCAATTGGTCGAGCCAGGGCGGCCCGACATAGAGGCCGATGCCGCGCGCGACGCGCTCGAACCCGCAGGCGATGATCGGCGCCCATGCGGCGGCCTGGTACATCGCCGCGCGGCTGCCGCGTCGGCAGGTGCGCGTCAGCACCACGACATAGGTGACGAGCACGGGCAGATAGGCCGCGAAATAGAGCTGGCCACCCCATGGCCGGATCGCTTCGACCGGCGCCATCGCGACCGCGCCGAAGAGCGGGATCCACAGCACGCAGGCGAAGAGCGCGCGCCGCTCGCCGCGGGTGATCTTGTCGGGCTCGACGAAGTTCAGGCAGAACATCGTCGCGGCGACGATCCCCAGGCTGAAGCTGATCTGCGACAGATAGCCGTAAGCGAGCGCGCTGATCCCCGGCACCACGGCGAAGGCGAGCCCCGACGACAGGCTGGTGTGCAGGATGATGCAGGTGGCGAGCGCCATATGCCAGAGCAGGAAGCGCTCGCGCAGCACGCGGAAGAAGGCGATGTTGAATACGATCGGCGCGAGCGCGAGCCCGGTGAACAACGCGATCAGCAGCATCGTTCCCGTCGACCAGCCGCCTTCGCCCATGGGCGCCAGCCGCGCGGTCTTCAAGGTGGTGAGGTAGCTCAGCCGGTCGAAGGCGATGGCGATCTCGACCGGCGGCGACGCGCGCTGCGGCACGGTGAGGTAGAAATCGGGGCCCGCGAGGCGATAGGGCATCGCCTGCCGCCCGCTCCGCACCACGCGCGCGACGCTGCCGTCGGCGTAGCGGACGAACAGCGCGATCCGGTGGAAGCGGCTGGTGCGCGCGTTGAACTCGATCGGCCCCGGCCCGGCCGCGGCGATCGTATCGGCGTCGAAGAATAGCCAGCTTCGCGGCCCTTCGAGCGACCAGCGGTCGGCGTCGCAATCGCGCGCCGCACGCGTCTGCGACACCGCGTCATAGCCGGTGGCGAGGTCGGTCTGGAGCGTGCACGGCGCCGATCGCGGCGCCGCTTCGGCGGGGTTCCAGCCCGCGAACAGGGCCATCGCCATCAGGATCAATAGCAGACGCTGCAACGACTCTTCCCCATCTCGCCGCGCGCGATGCTAATCCCAAGGCTTTTCAACATGGTTAACTTGGCGGTCGACGGCGGGGCCCGCGCGGGTTATTCTTTGCCATGCTCGAAATCGTCCGCATCCCCGTCCTCAGCGACAATTATGTCTGGCTGGTCCACGAACCCCAAAGCGGGGCGACGATGGTCGTCGACCCCGCCGTCGCCGACCCGGTGCTCGAAGCGGCGGCGGCGCGCGGCTGGACGATCAGCGATATCTGGAACACCCACTGGCACCCCGACCACACCGGCGGCAACGCGGCGATCAAGGAGGCGACGGGCTGCACGATCACCGGTCCCGCCGCCGAATTTGCCCGCATCCCGACGCTCGACCGGCAGGTGAAAGGGGGTGACACCGTCCGCCTCGGCGCGGTCGAGGCCAAGGTGTGGGATGTACCCGCACACACCGCGGGGCATATCGCCTATCATTTCGCCGATGACGCCGCGATCTTCGTCGGCGACACGATGTTCGCGATGGGCTGCGGCCGGCTGTTCGAGGGCACCGCCGAGCAGATGTTCGCGAACATGCAGCAGCTCGGCACGCTCGACGACGCGACGCGCGTCTATTGCGCGCACGAATATACGCTGTCGAACGCACGCTTCGCGGTGACCGTCGAGCCCGACAATGAAGCGCTCGCCGCAAGGCTCGCGGCGGTCGAGTCGGCGCGCGCCGCGGGCGAGGCGACGGTGCCGACGACGATCGGTGCCGAACGCGCGACCAACCCTTTCCTCCGCGCGACAAGCGCCGCCGAGCTCGGCCGCATCCGCGCGCTCAAGGATGCCGCTTGAGGAGGCTTCAGCAACCATTCATCGCCCTGTCCGTAAACTGAAAAAGTCGCAGGAGCCTGTCATGGCGAAATTCATCACTCTCTCATTCGCGCTGGCGCCCTTGCTCGCAAGCTGTGCCGCAAGCGACAGCAGCGCGCCGCGCGCCGAGGCGCTGACCCCCAAGCAGGCCGAGCAGCTCGACAAGCAGCTCGCCGGCAAGGTCGCGGGCGAACCCGTGCGCTGTCTCCCCACCAGCTTCAGCACCGACACCATCCGCATCTCGGACAATATCCTGCTCTACCGCCAGTCGGGCCGCATCGTGTATCGCAACGATTTGAAGAGCAGCTGCCCGGGGCTCGGCCGCGACAGCGACATCATGGTCGTGCGCCAGTTCGGCAGTTCGACGTGCAGCGGCGATTTTTTCCACCTGGTCGACCGGTCGAGCGGCATCCGCGGCCCGACCTGCGTGCTCGGCGACTTCGTCCCCTATCGCAAACCGGATGGGGACAAAGGCTGAACCTTCGGGTTCGGCGATGGGCGGGGTCCGGTTTGCGCCGAGCTCTTCGGGTCGCACCCCCGCCTGTCATAAGCCAGATTGCTCCAACTTCCGTTCGTATCGAGCGAAGTCGAGATACGCCTGAACTGCCTTTGCCTTCGCGTGTCTCGACTTCGCTCGACACGAACGGGATTTGAGATCGGTTTCTTAGCTCGAGCTACCCCTTGTACATCGCCGCGATCCTGTCGGCGTAAACGTCGCGCAGCACATGGCGGCGGATCTTCATCGACGGGGTCATCTGCTCATTCTCGATCGTGAAGGCCTCGTCGGCGAGGTCGAACTTGCGCACCTTCTCGATCACCGACAGCTGGCCGTTGACGCGGTCGACCGCCTCGCGCAGCGCCGAGCGGAACTTGTCGTGCTCGCGCAGCAGCTTGAGATCCTTGGGCAGCCCCTCGGCCTCGGCCCATTCATTCGCCCATTCGGGGTCGGGCACGAGGATGCCGACGAGGTGCGGGCGCTTGTCGCCATAGACCATCGCCTGCAAAATCTCGGGCTGGAGCGTCAGCATGCCCTCGACGCGCTGCGGCGACACATTGTCGCCCTTGTCGTTGACGATCAGGTCCTTCTTGCGGTCGGTGATGACGATGCGGCCTTGCCCATCGATATGGCCGATGTCGCCGGTGTGCAGCCACGGCCCGGCGTCGGGCTCGGCGGGATCGGCGACGAGCACGCGCTCGGTCTCCGACGGATTGCGCCAATAGCCCTTCATCACCAGCTCGCCGCGCACCAATATCTCGCCGTCCTCGGCGATCTTCACCTCGGTGTTCATCAGCGGCGGGCCGACGGTGTCCATCTTGATCCCCGCGCTCGGGCGGTTGCAGCTGATCACCGGCCCCGCCTCGGTCTGGCCATAGCCCTGCAGCAATGTCAGCCCGATCGAGTGGAAAAAGACGCCGATTTCGGGATTGAGCGGGGCACCGCCCGACACCAGTGCCTTCATCCGCCCGCCGAAGCGCTTGCCGATCTTGGGCCGGAACAATTTGTCGAGGATCAGGTCGACCGGCCGGTCGAGCAATCCCATGCGGCGCTCATAATCCTTCTCGCCGACGCGCAGCGCCTGATTGAGCATCCAGTTGGCGAGCTTGCCTTGCTTCTCGACCGACTTGATCATCCGCGCGCGGATCACCTCGAACAGCCGCGGCACGACGACCATGATCGTCGGCTTGGTTTCCTCGATGTTCGAGACGAGCTTTTCGAGGCCCTCGCTGTAATAGATTTGCGCGCCGACCATGATCGGCAGGAACTGCCCGCCCGAATGTTCATAGGCGTGGCTGAGCGGCAGGAAGGACAGGAACGCCTCTTCGTCGCCGATGCCGAAGTCGTTGACCAGCACCTCGGCCGCGCCCGCGGCGTTGTGCAGGATCGCGCCATGATGCTGCATCACCCCGCGCGGCGCGCCGCCGGTGCCGCTGGTGTAGATGAGGCACGCGGTGTCCTCGCGCTTGACCCCGAGGCCGCGCGCCTTGGTCTCCTCGACATAGGTCGCGCCATCGGCGACCAGCGGCGCCCAGTCGTGGACGCGCACGTCGCCCTGCTGCCCGACGCGCAGATTCTCCATCGTCACGACCAGATTGGCGTCCGAGCGCATCACCGCGGGCATGAGCGCGCGCGCGAGCTTGGCGGTCGAGACGATCACCGCCTTCGCGCCGCTGTTGTCGAGGATATGCTGGTGGTCGCGCTCGGTGTTGGTGGTGTAGGTCGGCACGGTGATGCAGCCCGCGGCCATGATGCCGAGGTCGGCGATGCACCATTCGGGGCGATTCTCGCCGACCAGCACGACGCGGTCGCCCTCCTTCAGCCCCAGCTTGCGCAGGTTGTGTGCGAGCGCCGAGACCTGTTCGGCGACCTCGCGCCAGCTCAGCGACTGCCACGCGCGGTCGGCCTTGCGCCACAGGAAGGGGTCGTCGCCGCCCTTTTCGGCGCGGTCGAAGAACATCGCGACCAGGCTCGGGAAATGGTCGAGATGGGGGTTGTCCAGCTTCATGCTTCTTGCTCTCCCGGGGAGGATTTCGTCCTTTTGCCCATCCTTAGGGTCAAATGATGCCCGATTGAAGTCATTAAGCCCCGCGCCCGGGAGCGCGGGAGGACCGCATCACCCCTGCGGCGGTGCGCCGTCGACCGACGAGCTGCCCGGGCCGCGCGGATCGGCGGCGCCGTGCCAGACCTCGCCGACGCGCTGCGCGGCGTTGAGCTTCGAGCCGAGGCTGGTGGGGACGAAGGGATAGCCGAAGGGCTTCATCTTGTCGGCGATCGCCTTGCCCGCGGCGTCGTCCTCGATCAGCACGCCCTGCTGGCCGTAATAGAGGTTGGGCAGCGCGATCGCATCCTCGGCCGAAAGCCCCCAGTCGAGCACGCCGACGAGCGTCTTGGTCACATGCATGATGATCCGCTTGCCGCCCGCCGAGCCGACCGCCAGCACGACCTTGCCGTCGGGACCATAGACGATCGTCGGCGACATCGAGGACAGCGGGCGCTTGCCCGCCTGCACGCGGTTCGCCCCGGGCGCGTCGCCCTGCACCGGGTTGAGGTCGAAATCGGTGAGTTCGTTGTTGAGGAAAAAGCCGTTGGCGTTGAGGTTGCTGCCGAAGATGCTCTCGATCGTCGAGGTCATCGAGGCGACATTGCCTTCGCGGTCGACCGCGACGAAATGCGTCGTGCCCGCTTCGGGGACCGGACCCGACGGCGTGCGCGGCTGCGCGCCCGGCGGGTTGCCCGCGGGGTAGGCGGCGGCGCGGCCGAAGGGCGAGATCAGCTGGCGGCGCTCGGAAAGATATTTCTTGTCGAGCAGCCCGGCGACCGGAACGTCGACAAAATCGCTGTCGCCGAGATATTTTTCGCGGTCGGCGTAGCTCAGCTGCATCGCTTCGGAGAGAAGGTGCCAGCTCATCGGATTGTCCTTGCCCATCGCCTTCATGTCCCAACCCTCGAGCAGGCCGAGGATGCCGAAGACGGTGGTCGCGCCCGACGAGGGCGGGCCCATGCCGCACACTTTATAGACGCGGTAGGTGGTGCAGACCGCGGGCTTGTCCTGCGCCTTGTAGGCGGCGATGTCCTTCGTCGTCAGCACCGCAGGGTTGCGCACCGATTTCGCCACCGCGTCGCTGATCGCCTTGGCATTGGCGCCGGTGTAGAAAGCGTCGGGGCCGCGCGCGGCGATGTCGCGCAGCAACTTGGCATAGGCGGGATTCTTGATCACCGTACCCACGGGCGCGGGCTTGCCATCGACATAATAGAGCGCACGCGCCGCGGGAAAATCCTTCCACGTGTCCTGGAAACGGTCGAGCCAGCCATAGAGCGCAGGCGTCACCTTGAACCCCTCGTCGGCGAGCTTGATCGCGGGCTGGAACAGCGCCTTCCACTCGAGCCGACCCCATTTCTTGTGCGCCATTTCCATCAGCCGGACGTTACCGGGGACGCCGACCGACAGCCCGCCGGGGATGACGTCGCTATAGCCGCGCGGCTTGCCGTCGGGACCGAGGAAGCGCTCGGGCTTCGCCGCGGCGGGCGCCATCTCGCGGCCGTTGATCGTGCCGATCGTATCGGTCTTGCTGTCGTGATAGACTAGGAACCCGCCGCCGCCGACGCCGCTCGACTGCGGCTCGACGAGCGTCAGCACCAGCATCATCGCCATCGCCGCGTCGGCGGCCGAGCCGCCCTCGTGCAATATCTGCCGCCCCGCCTCGGTCGCGCGCGGGTCGGCGGTCGAGGTCACCCCCTGCGCCGCGGCGAGCGAGGGAATGGTGGTGAGGAAAAGGGCGAAGGCGGCGAGGAGTTTCTTGTTCATGCGCAGACATTGGCGCGGGGGGAAGCATGGCGCAACCCCATCCCCTATTCCTCGCGGTCGCAAAGCGATGCAGCACGGTTATGGCGCCGGCGTGGCTAACCGGCTTCGCGGAAGTTCAGTCGCCCACCCCGATCGCATCGGCGATGCGCGTGAAGCCGTCGCGCACCGCGAGATCTTCCAGCCCGCGCGCGATGCGCTGGGCGAGGCCGGGGCCGGCGAAGACCATCGCCGAATAGATTTGCACCAGGCTGGCGCCCGCGCGGATGCGCGCCCACGCCTGTTCGGCATTGGCGATGCCGCCGACGCCGATCAGCGGCAGCCTGCCCCCGCTCGCGGCGCGGAAATCCCTGAGCCGCTGGAGCGCGAGATCGTGGAGCGGCGCGCCCGACAGCCCGCCCGCCTCCTGCGCGTGGACCGACTTCAACGCCGGCCGCCCGATCGTCGTGTTCGATATGATCAGCGCCGCCAGACCCTTGTCGATCGCCACCGCGACAAGATCGTCGATGTCGGCGGGCTCGAGGTCGGGTGCGACCTTCAGGAACACCGGTTTCGCGTCGCCCGCGGGCTGCGCCGCCGCGACCGCGTCGAGCAGCCCTTCGAGCGCGCCCTTGTCCTGCAACGCGCGCAGCCCCGGCGTGTTCGGCGAGCTGATGTTGACCGTGAGGTAATCGGCGAGCGGCGCCATCGCGGCGACGCCCCTGGCATAGTCGGCGATACGGTCGTCGCTGTCCTTGTTCGCGCCGATGTTGATGCCCAGCGGCACCGCCATGCCGCAGGCGCGCAGCTTGGCGATGCGCTCGGCCGCGGCGGCCTGCCCGCCGTTGTTGAAGCCCATGCGGTTGATCACCGCGCCGTCCTCGACCAGCCGGAACAGCCGTGGGCGCGGATTGCCCTCCTGCGGCAGCGGGGTAAGCGTGCCGACCTCGACGAAACCGAAACCGAAGCGCGGCATCACCGCGGCGGCGCGCGCATCCTTGTCGAAGCCCGGCGCGAGCCCGACCGGATTCGGGAAATGCAGCCCCGCCACCTCGGTCGCGAGGATCGGGCTGGTTAGCGCCGTGCGCGCACGCGGCAGCGGTTCGAGCGCGGCGATGGTCAGATTATGCGCGGCCTCGCCGTCAGTCGCATGGACGATCGGGCGGACGAGCGCATAGGCGGCATCGGTGAGCGAGGCGAAGAGCGACATGGCCCGCCATTGCGCGCCGGGGGACGCTATGGCAAGCCCCCCACAGCGAGCCTTGGCCGGCCAGCAAAGTCCAACGATAACGCCCGGAGAACAAAGTGTCGCACCCCCGCCTCGCCGCCAGCCTGTCCACCTGCCTGATCGCGCTCGCCGTCGCCGGCTGCGCCCCCGCGGCTACCGAGCAGGCCCCCGCGACCGTCGCCGCGCCGCCCGCCGCCGAAGTCGCGCCCGCGGGCGCAAACCTCGCGGAATTCTTCGACAAATATGACGCAGCGCAATTGTCGCTCTCGCCCGAGACCAAGGCCCGGCGCGGGGTGCGCGACGGCGACTACGGGAAGTGGGACGATGTGTCGGACGAGGCCGCGGTCGCGCGCTTCAAGCTGCAGACCGCGACCGCGGAGGCGATGCGCGGGAGCTTCGACCCCAAGGCGCTGCCGACCGACGAGGCGCTGTCGTTCGAGCTGTTCAACGCGCAGGCGGCGCGCGCCGAACGGCTCTTCCCCTTCCGCGACCATGGCTATGTCTTCGACCAGATGAACGGCGCGCAGAGCCAGATGCCCGCCTTCCTGATCAACATCCACCGCGTCGCCACTATCGCCGAGGCCGAGGCCTATGTGTCGCGCATCCGCGAACTCGGTCCGATCCTCGACGTGCTCTCGGCGCAGTCGGCCGAGCGCGCCGCCAAGGGCTATGCGCCGCCCAAATGGGTCTATCCCTATGTGATCTCGGACATCGGCAACCTGACCAAGGCCGACAATGCGGTGATCGAGGACATCGCCGCCAAGGTGAACAAGCTCGAGATCGACGCCGCCGAAAAGGCGCGGCTGATCGCCGCTGCCAAGGCCGCCTGGGCGGAGAGCGCGGGCCCCGCCTACACCCGCCTCGCCGCCGAAATGGCGCGCCAGCAGGCGACGGCGCCGACGCAGGACGGTGTGTGGCGCATGCCCGAGGGCAAGGCCTATTATGAGGCTTTGCTCGCCAATTATACGACAACGAACATGACCGCGGCCGAGATCCACGACCTCGGCCTGTCCGAAGTCGCGCGCATCCATGGCGAGATGAAGACGATCATGGCGAAGGTCGGCTTCAAGGGCACGCTGAACCAGTTTTTCGAGCATCTGCGTACCAGCCCGCAATATTATCACACGACGCGCGAGGCCTATCTCGCCGACGTCGACAGCCATGTGAAGGCGATGGAGGCGCGGCTGCCCGCCTTCTTCAACACCATCCCCAAATCGGCGCTGCAGGTGAAGGCGGTCGAGGCGTTCCGCGAGAAGTCGGCGGGCAAGGCCTTCTACTCCTCCCCCGCCCCCGACGGCTCGCGGCCCGGCATTTATTACGTCAACCTCTACGACCTGCGCGACATGCCCAAGACCGAGCTCGAGGCGCTCGCCTATCATGAGGGCGTGCCCGGCCATCACCTCCAGCGCGCGGTGCAGACCGAACTTACCGGCCTGCCGCCCTTCCGCCGCTTCGGCGGCTTCACCGCTTACACCGAGGGCTGGGGCCTCTATTCGGAGGAACTCGCCAAGGACATGGGTTTCTACACCGATCCCTATGCCGATTTCGGGCGGCTCGGCATGGAGCTGTGGCGCGCGACGCGGCTCGTCGTCGACACCGGCATCCACGACAAGCGCTGGAGCCGCGAGCAGGCGATCCAGTATCTCAAGGACAATACGCCGAACCCTGAGGGCGACATCGAAAAGGCGATCGAGCGCTATGTCGTCTATCCGGGACAGGCGACCGCCTATCTCATCGGCAAGCTCAAGATCATGGAACTCCGCACCCGCGCGCAGAAGGCGATGGGCGAGAAGTTCGACTATCGCGCCTTCCACGATGTCGTGCTCGAATCGGGTCCGGTGCCGCTCGACGTCCTCGAACGCCGCGTCGATACGTGGATAGCGACCCAAAAGAGTTAACGTCCGGCGATTTGCGGCTTGACGCGCGCGCCCGAAAGGCAAATGATTTGGCCTAGTTAAACAGGCGGCGCTCAGCCGCCGGGGGTCGGGTCTCGTCATGACGGAAGCTTCATCCACGCCAGCGGGCGCGGACGGCGATGCGCCGTTCGAGCTGCAATATTTCCCGCCCGATCCCGACCTCGCGGAAATGGTGTCGAGCTTCTATTTCGTGCGCGTCGACCTGCCTTTGTTCGACGAGAGCGAGCGCGCCGACCGCCCGCAATTCCGCATCATGGACGTGCCCAAGGGCGAATATGTCTTCCCCGACGGCTATCGCTTTCCCGCGGGGCGCGCGACGATCATCGGCCCGACCAGCGGCAGCGTCCGCGCGATCGCGCCGGGGCCGCTGCGCATGTACGGCTTCGGGCTGATGCCCGCGGGCTGGGCGACCCTGATGGGGGCGCACGCCGACAAATTGACCGACCGCGCGATCGACGCCGCCGACCTGTTCGGCGACTGGATCGAGGAGGTCGTCGACGCGATCGGCAACGCCGCCGACACCGCCGAGCGGCTGGTGATCGGCAATAATTTCGTGCGCGAGATCCTGAAGAAGAACGAGCCCGCGCCGGTGTGGTTCACGCGCACCGTCGACCAGTGGCTGACCGGATCGGCCAACCCGCACGTCCCCGAGCTGGTCGAGGCGACGGGCATGTCGATCCGCTCGGTCGAGCGGATGACCAAACATTATTACGGCCTGTCGCCGCGCATGCTGGCGCGCAAATATCGCGCCGTGCGCGCCGCCTCGGCGCTCGCCCGCGGCGAAAAGCTCGACGATGCCGAGCTCGGCGACGCCTTTTACGACCAGTCGCACCTGATTCGCGAGATCAAGCGCTTCGCGGGCGCTACCCCGGGCCAACTCGCCAAACCGTCGAGCTATGTCGAGGCGACGGCCAAGGGCCGCAAGCAGATGGCGGGCAAGGTCAGCCCGATGGTCTCCGAAACCTAAGCGCCGCGTTTACCTTCAAAAATTTCACGCGCCGTCGTTTTGGCGTTTCCATCCAATCGCGAATCGCCGCCCCGGCATAATCGGGGGCTGCGACCCAGAAGAGCTCTTCCTCCTGGCGAGGACAGAGACCTTCATCTTGGCACTCATTTGGCTTCGGCCAGATGGGTGCCTTTTTTTCTTGGGCCTTCCCAAACCCGCCTTGCTTGCGCCGCGCGGACGCCTCGCCTATATAAGTGGAGTAATTCACTCCAGTTAAGAATCGTTCGCAGTTTCCGCGAGAAGGATCTCATGCGCCTGTCCAACCTTGCCGATTATGCCGTGGTGCTGATGAGCGCCGCCGCCCGCCAGTGCGGGTTGGTCGCGCTCAGCGCCGGCATGCTCGCCGAGCAGACGGGCATTCCGGGCCCGACCGCGCAGAAGCTGGTGAGCAGCCTCGCGCGCGCCGGCCTGCTCGTCGCCTCGCGCGGCAGCGGCGGCGGCATCAGGCTGGCGCGTCCCGCCGCGGCGATCAACGTCGCCGACATCATCGAAGCGGTCGAGGGCCCGATCGCGCTCACCGCCTGCGTCGCCGAAGGCCGCCACGACTGTTCGCTCGAAGGCAGCTGCAAGGTGCAGCCGCATTGGGGCGTGGTGAACGGCGCGGTACGCGGGGCATTGGCGGAGATTAGTTTGGCGAGCCTCAGTAAGCCCCTCCCGCCCGCGGGAGGGGTTTGGGGAGGGCCTGTAGCGGCCACTCACCCAGTAAACATTCCCTCCCCCAGCCCCTCCCACAAGCGGGAGGGGAGGATAGAAGCATGACCGACAACACCGAAACCCGCATCAAGGACCAGGCCGCGCACGACGCCGCCGCGAAGGTCGCCGATTACGAACATGGCTGGTCCTCGGCCATCGAGACCGACTTCGCGCCGAAGGGGCTGACCGAGGATACGGTCCGCTTCATCTCGGCGAAGAAGAACGAGCCCGAATGGATGCTCGACTGGCGGCTGAAGGCGTTCCGCCACTGGTTGACGATGGAGACCCCCAACTGGGCGAAGCTCAACGTCCCGCCGATCGATTACCAGGACGCGTACTATTATGCGGCGCCGAAGGCGAAGCCGAAGCTCTCCAGCCTCGACGAGGTCGACCCCGAGATCCTCGAAGTCTACAAGAAGCTCGGCATCCCGATCGAGGAGCAGAAGGTGCTCGCGGGGGTCGAGGGCGCGCGCAAGGTCGCGGTCGACGCGGTGTTCGACAGCGTCAGCGTCGCGACGACCTTCCGCGAGGAACTGAAGCGCGCGGGCGTGATCTTTCTCTCGATCTCCGAAGCGATCCGCGAATATCCCGAGCTGGTGAAGAAGTGGCTCGGCAAGGTCGTGCCGATGCACGACAATTATTTCGCCACGCTCAATTGCGCCGTCTTCTCCGACGGCACCTTCGTCTATGTGCCCGAGGGCGTGCGCTGCCCGATGGAACTCAGCACCTATTTCCGCATCAATGCCGAAAATACCGGGCAGTTCGAGCGCACCCTGATCGTCGCCGACAAGGGCGCTTACGTCTCCTACCTCGAAGGCTGCACCGCGCCGATGCGCGACGAGAACCAGCTCCACGCCGCGGTGGTCGAACTGGTCGCGCTCGACGATGCCGAGATCAAATATTCGACGGTGCAGAACTGGTACCCCGGCAACGCCGAGGGGCTCGGCGGCATCTATAATTTCGTGACCAAGCGTGCGCTGTGCCAGGGCAAGCGCAGCAAGGTATCGTGGACGCAGGTCGAGACCGGCAGCGCGATCACCTGGAAATATCCGAGCTGCGTCCTCAACGGTGACGACAGCGTCGGCGAATTCTATTCGGTCGCGGTCACCAACAATTACCAGCAGGCCGACACCGGCACCAAGATGATCCACAACGGCAAGCGCACGCGCTCGACCATCGTTTCGAAGGGGATCAGCGCGGGCAAGTCGAACAACACCTATCGCGGCATCGTGCGGGTGGCGCCGAATGCCGAGGGCGTGCGCAACTTCACCCAGTGCGACAGCCTGTTGCTCGGCAGCACATGCGGCGCGCACACCGTCCCGTACATCGAGGTCCGCAACCCGAGCGCGACCGTCGAGCATGAAGCGACGACGAGCAAGATCAGCGACGACCAGCTCTTCTACGCGATGCAGCGCGGGCTGGGACAGGAAGAGGCGGTGGCGCTGATCGTCAACGGCTTCGCCAAGGAAGTGCTGCAGCAGCTGCCGATGGAGTTCGCGGTCGAGGCGCAGAAGCTGTTGGGGATCAGCCTTGAGGGGAGCGTGGGGTGATATTGCGCTGGCTCTTCCGAAAGCGCGCCGCGAGGCCGCTCGGGTCCGAACCCGAGCTGGTGCCCAACGCGGCCAACCAAACCGGCGGATCGCACGAATTCGTCCGCGTCCCGCAGGACCAGTCCCTCTCCATCAACGGCAGTCCGGTTCAGCTGGAATCCAGTGAATATAAGATCGACCAAAACCATGCTTAAGATAGAAAACCTCCACGCCACCGTTGCCGACAAGCCGATCCTGAAGGGCCTGTCGCTCAGTATCAATGCGGGCGAAATCCATGCGATCATGGGACCCAATGGCGCGGGCAAGTCGACGCTCTCCTATGTCCTCGGCGGGCGGCCCGGCTATGAGGTCACCGAAGGGTCCGCGACCTTCGACGGGCAGGATCTGCTCGACATGGACCCGCACGAGCGCGCCGCCGCGGGCCTGTTCCTCGGCTTCCAATATCCGGTCGAAATCCCCGGCGTATCGAACGTCCAGTTCCTCCGCGAGAGCCTCAACGCCCAGCGCAAGGCGCGTGGGCAAGAGCCGCTGTCGGGCGGCGACTTCCTGAAGCTCGCGCGCGAGAAGGCGGGGCTCTTGAAGCTCGACATGGACATGCTCAAGCGCCCGGTGAACGTCGGCTTCTCGGGCGGCGAGAAGAAGCGCAACGAGATGGTGCAGATGGGTATCCTCGATCCCAAGCTCGCGATCCTCGACGAGACCGACTCGGGCCTCGACATCGACGCGCTGCGCGTCGTCGGCGACGGGATCAACACGATCATGCGCCGCCCCGACAAGGCGGTGCTGCTGATCACCCATTACCAGCGCCTGCTCGACTATGTGCAGCCCGATTTCGTCCACGTCCTCGCCGCCGGCCGCATCGTCAAGTCGGGCGGCCCCGAACTCGCGCGCGAGCTCGAGGAACATGGCTATGCCGAGATTGCGGCTTGATGGCGATGCTGGCCTTGATGACCATGACGCCCGCCGCGGCGCTTCCCTCCGCTCCGCCGCCCGATGCGGTCGAGCAGGAAATCGTCGTGATCGCAAGCAAGCTCAAGGATTGGCGCGCGTCGCTGGTCGAATCGCGCGGCGACCTGCGTTGCTATACGCGGCGTTCGACCGGCGACGCCGCGATCGACCGCATCGGCTGCACCGCGATGATCCGCTGCCACAAGCAGTTCGAAGCGGACTTCGCCCGGTTGAAGGATCACCGCCTGCCGTCGAACGCGCGGAACAAGATGCGCAAGGCGCTGCTTCGCGACCGGTTTTCGCCGTGCGTTTTCGAAGCGCGCGACACAATGGTCGCCGAACTCGCCGACCGCCGGGCAGCCGCCCGATGAGCGCCGCCGTCCTCCCATCGCGCCGCGACGAAGCCTGGCGCTATAGCGACATCGATGCCGTGGCCGCGGCGTGGCCGCTGCCCGCGCCCGAGAGCATCGTCGTGCCCGCGGGCGGCGATTTCCGCCGCGCGATAGTGCAGGACGCGGGCGGCATCCGCCAGATCGAGCTGGTGCTCGGCAAGGGCGCGACTGCGTCGGTGCATGTGCTGAACATCGGGGGCGCCTATGGCCGGATCGAACTCGCGGTGACGCTCCACGAGGGCGCCGATTTCCATCTTGGCGCGGCGCAGATCGGCGGCGGGGAGCAGAATCTGGAGATCGTCACCACCGTCACCCATGCCGAACCCGGCGCGACGTCGCGGCAGATGATACGTTCGGTCCTCGGCGGCACCGCGACCGGCACCTATCTCGGCAAGGTCGCGGTCGCGCGCGATGCGCAGCAGACCGACAGCGAGCAGGATGTGAAGGCGATGCTGCTCGACCGCAGCGCGACCGCCAACGCCAAGCCCGAGCTCGAAATCTTCGCCGACGACGTCAAATGCGCGCACGGCTGTGCGATCGGCGAACTCGATGCGATGAGCCTCTATTATCTCCAGTCGCGCGGGCTGCCGCCCGCCGAGGCGAAGAAGATATTGCTGCAGGCCTTCGTTGCCGGCGTGTTCGACGGGGCCGAGGATGAGGAGCGCTTGCAGGCGCTCGCGCTGGCCAAGCTGGGAGAGTTGGTGTGAGCACCGCGACTGCCCTCCGCACCTTCCTCAATGTCCGCGCCGACTTCCCCGGCCTGACGCCCGGCTGGCACTATCTCGACACCGCGGCGACGGCGCAGAAACCGCAGGCGGTGATCGACGCGACGGTGAACGCGATGGGCCGCGACTATGCGACCGTGCACCGCGGCGTCTATGCGCGCTCGGCCGACATGACGCTCGCCTATGAGGCGGCGCGGCGGCGGATCGCGGCGTTTATCGGCGCGAAGGAAGAGCAGATCGCGTTCGTGCGCGGCGCGACCGAGGCGATCAATCTCGTCGCTTATTCGCACCCGCGCAAAGGTCGCATACTGCTGTCGATGCTCGAACATCACAGCAATATAGTGCCCTGGCAGCTCGCGGGCTGGCAGGTCGATGTTTGTCCGCTGACCGCCGACGGCTGCATCGATCTCGATGCCGCCGAGAAGCTGCTCACCCCCGAACACACGATGGTCGCCTTCGCCCACGTCTCGAACGTCCTCGGCAGCCCGCTCGACGTCGCGCGCGCCGCCGAGCTCGCGCATCGCGTCGGTGCCGAACTGCTGATCGATGGCTGTCAGGCGGTGCCGCGCCTGCCCGTCGATGTCGCGGCGCTCGGCTGCGACTATTACGCCTTCTCTGGCCACAAGCTCTATGGCCCCACCGGCGTCGGCGTGTTGTGGAGCGACAAGCTCGACACGCTCCCGCCCTGGCAGGGCGGCGGGTCGATGATCGACCGCGTGACCTTCGAGCGCACGACCTACGCCCCCGCCCCCACCCGCTTCGAGGCGGGAACGCCCGCGATCATCGAAGCAATCGGGCTCGCCGCGGCGGTCGATTATGTCGAGGGTATCGGCATCGACGCGATCCACGCGCACGAGGTCGCGCTGGTCAGCGCCTTACGCGAAGCTCTTGCCCGCAAGAACAGCATCACGCTCTATGGCCCTGAAAACAGTGCCGGAATCGTAAGCTTTTCGATGGCGGGGGTTCATCCGCACGACATCGGCACTATCTTGGACGAAAGCGGGGTCGCGATCCGCGCCGGGCACCATTGCGCGCAGCCGCTGATGGAGCATCTGGGGGTACCCGCGACCGCACGCGCGAGTTTTGGCGCTTACAGCAACCGCGATGACGTGGCGGCACTGATCGAGGGCCTCGCCCGCGTCGAGAGGATTTTCGGATGAGCGAGGATCGCATGATCAAGGTGGAAGAAGTCACGAGCGTCGAAGCACCGCCCAAGGCGCGCGTCGAGGATGTCGAAACCGCGCCCGAAAAGCTCGAGCGCAAGCGCGACTATCTCGAAGGCTTTCTCGCGGCCAAGCCCGCCGAGGTCGCGCAGGGCGCGGTCGGCGGCGACCTCTATGAGGCGGTGATCGACGCGCTCAAGGAGATTTTCGACCCCGAAATCCCCGTGAACATCTACGATCTCGGCCTGATCTACAATGTCGAGATCGACGAGGGCCATGTGCTCGTCACGATGACGCTGACGACGCCGCACTGCCCGGTCGCCGAATCGATGCCCGCCGAGGTCGAACTCCGCGTCGGCGCGGTGCCCGGCGTCGGCGACGCCGAGGTCAACCTCGTCTGGGATCCGCCGTGGAGCCCGCAGAATATGAGCGACGAAGCGCGCCTCGAACTGGGAATGCTGTGATGACCGAGACCAAGACCCGCGCCCGCCCCGCTGCTGTCGCCCTGACCCCTGGCGCCGAAGCGCGCATCGCCAAGCTGATGGCGTCGGCGCCCGAAGGCGCGATCGGCGTTCGCCTGTCGACCCCGCGCCGCGGCTGCTCGGGGCTCGCTTACTCGGTCGACTATGTCACCGAAGAGGCGAAGTTCGACGAGAAGATCGAGACCCCCGGCGGCGTCTTCTACATCGACGGCGCGTCGGTGCTCTACCTCATCGGCAGCACGATGGACTGGGTCGAGGACGACTTCGCCGCGGGCTTCGTGTTCGAGAACCCGAACGCCAAGGGCGCGTGCGGCTGCGGCGAGAGCTTCACCGTCTGACGATGCAGGTCCGCGACGCCGAAGCTGCCGACATTCCCGCCTGGGCGGCGATGCGCGCGGCGCTGTGGCCCGACGCCGACGCCGCGGAGCTGGCCGAAGACCTGCCCGCGGCACTCGACGACGAGACACTCTGGAACTTCATCCTGGTCGACGATGCCGGGAAGGCGGCAGGCTTTGCCGAGGTGCAGCTCCGCACGATGTTCGACGGCTGCCCGGTCGCGCCCTATCCGCATATCGAGGGCATCTGGATCGACGCTGCGCTCCGCCGCACCGGCGCCGGGCGCCTATTGCTCGCGGCCATCGAGGACCGCGCGCGCGAACGCGGCCACGACCGCATCGGCTCTGACGTCGAACTCGACAATCTCGGCAGCCAGGCGTGGCACGAAGCCAACGGCTTCGCCGAAGAAGTCCGCGTGATCCTCTATTCGAAACCGCTCTAGCGGCACACCGTCCAGCCCGCCGTCCGCTGCGCCATGTCGAGGTGGAAATGGTCGGCGTGGGCTTCGTTGTAGTCGGGCGACAGCACGGTGCTGAACAGGCCGCACGACCCGTCGCGCACGTCGTGCAGGAAGGTGCTGCGTTTGTCGCCGTCGTCCCAGTCGTTGATCAGCGATATCCGCGTCCCGTCGGCGAGCACGAAGGCCGAGATGTCGATCGCATTGGCGGTCGAATGCTGGCTCTGCGCCTGCTTCCCCGCGATTTTGCGGCAATTGTAGCTGCCTAGATTCTCGAGCTCGACCACCGTCTGCCCGAAATGCTTCCGCGCGAGCGGCTGGACGACATCGCGGTTCCACAGCGCCATCGCCGCGGTCACCGCACAGCCCGGCGCCGCGCCCGCGGGGCGCATCGTCGGCACCAGCTTGTTCGCGGTGAGCAACATGCGCTGGCTCGCGCGGCACACCCCCTCTCCCATCGCCGGGCGCCGCAGATAGCCTGCGCCGGCGCGGTCGAAGGCGGCGAAGCAGGCGGTATCGTCCTGGCCGAGCGCCACCAGCTTGCGGTGCGTCGCCCAGCCCTGCGGATGCTTGAGTTCGAAGCGCGCGGTGGGAACATGCTCGGGATGGTCGCGCACCCACTGCATCGCACGAATCGCGGCGACGGTCAGCAGCAGGGCTATTCCGAACCAGATCAGATAGGGGCGCAGGCTCTTCATCATCTCGCTTTCCGCGTGGCGCAAAATAGCGCTTGTTGAAAGCGCCTTGCGGCTCGATAGCGTTCCCAATGGCGAAGCGCTCGATCCTGATCGTCGGCGGCGGCACCGCGGGCTGGCTGACCGCGGCCTATCTCGCGCGCTTTTTCGACCTGCCGCGCAACCCGCGGCTCGCGATCACGCTGATCGCGTCGGACGAGATCGGCAGCATCGGCGTGGGCGAAGGCGCCTTCCCGACGATCCGCAGCACCTTGCAGTTCATCGGCATCGACGAGAGCCAGTTCGTCCGCTCCACCACCGCGACCTTCAAGCAGGGCATCCGCTTCGACGACTGGGTGCGCACCCCCGCGCCGGGCACGTCGAGCCATTTCCTCCACCCCTTCGAGCCCCCCTATCATGGCGACGGGCACAGCCTCGTCTCCTACTGGCTGCTCCAGGATCCCGCGACGCGCCCGGCCTTTGCGGAGGCGATGACGATCCAGAACCGCGTCGCCGAGGCGCGCCGCGCTCCCAAGCGCCCCGGCGAGGGCGCCTTCGACGGGCCGCTGAACTATGCCTATCATTTCGACGCGGCGCGGCTGGCCGAAGTGCTGTCGGCGCAGGCGCGCGCGCTGGGGGTTACGCATCTGCAGGGGACGCTGACCGACGTCGCGCTCGACGGCACGACCGGCGCGATCGACCATATCGTGACCGCCGAGCATGGCACGTTGTCGGCCGACCTCTATATCGACTGCTCGGGTTTTCGCGCCGAGTTGATCGGCGCGCTCGGTGCGCCGTTCAGGAGCGTCGGCGACCGATTGTTCACCGACCGTGCGCTCGCGTGCAAGATTCCCTACGACGATCCCGCCGCGCCGCTCGAAAGCTACACCATCGCCGCGGCGCACGAGGGCGGCTGGACGTGGGACATCGGCCTCGCCGGCGCGCGCGGGGTCGGCTGCGTCTATTCGAGCGCGCATCTCAGCGACGACCGCGCCGCGGATATCCTCGCAACCTACACCGGCGGGCGCAGCCATGACGTCAAAGTGCGCAGCATCCCGTTCGAGGCGGGCTATCGCACGACGCCCTGGGTCAAGAATTGCGTCGCGGTCGGGCTGTCGGGGGGCTTCCTCGAACCGCTCGAATCGACCGGTCTGGTGATGATCGAGACCGCAGCGGCGATGATCGCCGAGATGTTCCCGCTCGGCGGTCCGATGGGGGCGCCCGCGCGGCGCTTCAACGAGCTGATGTCGGCGCGCTACGCGAACATCGTCAATTTCCTGAAGCTCCATTATTGCCTCAGCCGCCGCAACGAGCCTTTCTGGCGCGACAATGGGGACCCCGCGTCGATCCCCGACCGGCTGAAGGAATTGCTCGAAGAATGGCGTTACCGCCCGCCTGGGCGCTTCGACTTCATCCTCGACCTCGAGAGCTTCGCCTTCTTCAACTACCAGTATATCCTCTACGGCATGGAATATCGGACCGACCTGTCGCCGGTGCGCGAGGAGTTCCCCGACGTCGCCGAGGCCGAGCGCATCTTCGCGCGCATCCGCAATTTCGGCGACCGCGCCGCGAGCGAACTCCCCGCGCACCGCGCGCTGATCGACCAGATCAACGCCGAGGCCGCCTAGAGCACAAAGTCGAGCGTCAGCCAGAGCCGGTCGGTGTCGGTCGCGAAATCCCGGGCATTATAATGCGCGTAGCGGATCGAGCCACCGGTCTTTCCCCTCTTGGCGGTCAGCGCGAGGCCGAACTCGTCGCCATAATGCTGGTGCAGCCGATCGCTGTCGAAGCGGTGCCAGACCGCGTTGAGCCCGATATTGTCGAGCCCCGCGACCTTCTTCCAGCCATAGCCCGCCCCGGCATAAAGATCGCGCAGGCCATTGGGCGGGGTCGTCACGAATTTGCCCGCCCAGCCGTTGAAGCGGAAATGCGAGGCGAGCGGGGTCTGGACGCTGGTCAGCGGCGCACCATCGCTCGCGCCGAGAATCTCGTAGCCCGCGGTCGCATTGAGGCCGCCGGCGCTGACGCCCGCCTCGGCGAGCCAATAATCGGCGGCATAGTCGTTGGGATTGCGCCGCGAGTCGCGCTGCCGCGCCCAGCTCGCGACATAGCTCAGCTTCACGTCCTTCGCGACCGGCTGGCTGCCCGCGAAGCGCAGCCCCCAGGTCTGGCTCGACAGCCGATAGCCCTGCACCGCCGCCTCGTCCTGGTCGACCAGATAGGCGAAGCCGCTGAGCGTGCCGATATCGGTGCCATAGCCCACCACCGCGAAGACATTGTCGCCGCCGATCGCCTGCGGCCGCGCGCCGGTGCCGTTGCGGCCGTTTACGGTGCGCACGCTCCAGCTATAGACGAGGTCGGCGCTCAGCCCCCTCGGCTTGCCCCACTGGACGCGCACCGCGTCATAGGTCTGCTCGTTCTGGCGGAACCCGGCCGACCCCGTGAAGCGCTGGTCGGCCATCTCGATGCGCTGGCGCCCGGCGGTCAGCGCCAGCCCGTTCGCGCCCGCATAGCGGATTTGCGCGCGGTTGAGTTCGAGGTTCGGCGGATCGGCGATCAGCGGAAACGCCGCCTTGCCGTTGGTCCCGTCGTTATAGTCATAGGCGATCGCGAGGTTCGCCTCGCCCTCGACCAGCACGCTCCATGCGCCCTGTTTAGCCTCGATCCCCGGCCGCACGCGCAGTGTCAGCGCGTCGGCCTTTTCGGGCAAGCCGTCCTGCTCGACCCGCTCATAACGCAGCCGCGTGTCGAGCAGCGGCGTGACCGCTATCTCTTCGGCGCACGCGGGGCCGCCGAGCAGCGCCAGCGACGCCGCAAGCCAGTATCTTTTCATGGAGAGGTTCCCGAAAATCCTCCCCGCCCCGGCCGCGGCCGAAGCGGGGGAGGCAGGAGGGATGTCAGGCGGGCTTGGGCGCCAGCGGCGTCTCGTCCCGTGGTTCGTCGGGTCCTTCGGTGCCGAGCGCCCCAAGTTCCCCCGTCTCGCGGGCCTTGCGGCCGTAGACCAGCTCGAACAACGGTCCAGCCATAACGGTGGTGACGATCGCCATCAGCACCATGATCGCGAACAGCGTCGGGCCGATGATGCCCTTTTGCAGCCCGATGTTGATGATGATCAGCTCCATCAGGCCGCGTGCGTTCATCAGCGCGCCGATGCCGAGCGCGGTGCGATTATCCTCGCCCGCGAGCCGCGCCGCGAGCCAGCAGGCGCCGAACTTCGCCGCGATCGAGACGAGCAGGATGCCGACCGCGACCGCGAGGATCGACAGGCTGTTGACTGTGGTGAGCTGGGTGTTGAGCCCCGAGTAAGTGAAGAACATCGGCAGCAGGAAGACCACGGTCATCGGCTCGATCTTCTTCTTGATCTCCTCGGTGAGCAGCCCGCGCGGCATGCAGGCGCCGAGCAGGAAGCCGCCGAACACCGCGTGGATGCCGACCGCGTCCATGAAGAAGGCCGACATCGCATAGAGCATCAGCACCACCGCTAGCAGTGGATGCGTCAGCTCGCCCTTCGCCTCGACCGCGCGGCCGAGCGGAATGAGCAGCTTGCGGCCGATGAAATACATGAAGAGCGCGAAGCTGAGCCCACCGACGATCGCAAGCAAGGCGATGCCCGGGCCGCCGCCGAAGGTCGCGAGCACGATCGCGAGCACGCACCACGACACCGCGTCGTCGAACGCGCCCGCGGTCAGCGTCAGCGTGCCGAGCGAGGTGTTGGCAAGCCCGCGCTCGTTGATGATGCGCGCCAGCATGGGGAAGGCGGTGAGCGCGATGCACGCGCCCATGAACAGCGTCGCGCTGCCCTGCCCGAGTCCCTCGGCGAACAGCCCGGGGATATCGAGCAGGAAGGGCGTGATCAGCGCCGCGAACAGGAAGGGCGCGGCGATGCCCGCCGCCGACACGCCGACCGCGCTCTTCGCCTTCGACTGGAAATGGTCGAGGCGCAGCGTCGTGCCGACGAGGAACATGTACAGCCCGACGCCGAATTGCGCGCCGACGTACAGGACGTTGCGCGTTTCCTTCGGAAAAAGCGCCGCCTGGAACTCGGGAAAGAGCAGCCCGAACAGCGAGGGTCCGAGCACGACGCCGGCGATCATCTCACCCACCACCTGCGGCTGGCCGAGGAATTTCTTCGCCATCCAGCCGACGACGCGGCAGACGAGCAGGATCACCGCGATCTGCAGGAAGAAATGGATGCTGTAGTCGGTGGGGCTATAGCTTTTCGCCGCCTCCACCGCTGGGCCGTGCGCGCCCATGACGTCGCCGATCGCGCGCGCCAGCTCACCGAACATATTTGATACCAATTTACGTCTCCCACCCGGCGGACCGACGGCTCTTCCGGCCTCGGTATCCGCCCCTTCCGATGGCCAGGAGCCATGAAAGTGCCCACCGCGCAATCCAAAGACCAAAATTGGGCGCGCCCGCCTTGTCGATTTCGGGCGCGACACGCTATTTTGTTGCGAGGCCGCCACAGTGTAGTAATATACCTACATGTGAACGCTAACATGATTGCACAATTTTGCATCGATCGGGGCCGGAATGAAGAAGGTCAGTAGCCGCGAATTCAACCAGGACGTCAGCCGCGCGAAGCGATTCGCGATGATCGAGCCCGTCTATGTCACCGACCGTGGGCGGCCCACGCATGTGCTGATCAGCATCGACGCGTGGCGCCAGCTCAGCGGCGAGCGCGAGAATATGGTGCAGTTGCTGGCCGCGGCGCCGGGCGAGGCGGCGCTCGATCGCTCGCTGCTCGGCAAGGCGCTCGGCGGGCGGGGGCGCGGCTGATGTATCTGCTCGACGCCGAAGTGCTGCTCGACCTGCGCCATACGCCCGACGGCGCGCCGCTTGCGGCCTGGGCGCAGCGTGTGTCGCGCCAGGCCATGTTCGTGTCGGCGCTGTCGCTGGTCGAGCTGGAAAATGCAGCGGCGCTCGCGCAGAAGCAGGGCAAGGCGGCGGACGCCGCCTGGCGTGCCTGGATCGACGAGCGGCTGCTGCCGGCCTTCGAGGGCCGGATCGTCGCGGTCGATCAGGCGGTGGCGCGGCGGCGCGCCACGCTAGCGATCGAGCAAGACCGCGATGCGCTGCTCGCCGCCACCGCGCTCGAGCACGGGCTGACGCTCGTCACCTACCATCCCACGACGTTCCGGACCGCGCGCCTCAAGCTGCTCGACCCCAGCCGCGCCGCGCCCGAGGCCGCCGACGACGGCGACTGGCGCGAAGCGACGCGCGGCCGCGCACCGTGGCTGAAGAACTTGTTTATCCGGGGGTGATCAGCCGACCGGCTCGAACGTCACCATCAGCCCGTCCTTGGGGCGCGGGATCGGCCACATATACCAGTCGGGATCATAGCCCTCGGCGACCTTGATCCGGTGCGTCGTGATCACATGGTGGAAGAAGATCTTGGCCTGCATGTACGCGAAGTGCAGCCCCAGGCACATATGCGCGCCGCCGCCGAAGGGCACCCAGGCATATTTGTGCCGCCCCTTCGCCCCCTCGGGCGAGAAGCGCATCGGGTCGAATTTCTCGGGCTCGGGCCAATATTCGGGCATCATATGCGTATAGCCGGGGTTCACCCCGACGCTGGTGCCCGCGGGGATGGTGTAGCCGCCGAACTCGAAATCGCGCAGCGCGCGGCGCGGGATGCTCGGCACCGGGGGGATCATCCGCAACGCTTCCTTGAACGCCCATTCGGTGAGTTCGAGATCGTTGAGGCTGTTGTGCCCCACGCCCTCGCCCGCTGGCGCGACGGACAGCATCTCTTCGCGGAGCTTGTCCTGCCACTCGGGGTTCTTGGCGAGCAGCCAGACGAGCGAGCTGATCGAACTGGTGATCGTGTCATGCGCGGCCATCATCAGGAAGTTCATATGGTCGACGATCGCCTCGACGCTCAGATATTCGCCATTGTCGTCGCGTGCCTGGCATATCTGCGTGAACATATCCTCGCCGGTCGATGCCCGGCGCTCGGGGACCATCCTGCCGAAATAGTCGACCAGATATTTGCGCCCCGCGACCCCGCGGCCCATCGCGGTAAAGGGCAAGGGCCGCCGCACGATGCCGATCGACGCCTGCACCATGTCGACGAAGCTCTTGTTGATCTTCTCCGCCTCCGGCCCCCACGGGATGCCGAGAAAGCTCGTCGCGGCAAGGTCGAGCGTCAGCTGCTTGATCGCCGGATAGAATTTGAAGCTCCGTCCGCTCCACGCCGCGACGCGCTCCTTGATCCCGGCGTTGAGGCTGTCGGCGTAGAGCCGCATCGGTTCGGGCTTGAAGGCGACCGACAAGGTCTTGCGGTCGGCGCGGTGCTTTTCGAAGTCCATCAGCATCAGCCCGCGCGGGAAGAGCAGGTTGAGCACCGGGCCCCAGCCCTGTTCGGACGAGAAATTCTTCTCGCGGTCGAACATCGCGAGCTCGTTCGCCTCGGGCCCCAGGATCGCGACGCTGCGCCCGCCGAAGCTCTTGGTACGGTAGACCTTGCCATATTTGCCGACCATGCGCCGCGTGAAGCCCATCGGATCCTTGAGCTGGTCGAGCGTCGTGCCGAGCAGCGGCATGCCGTCCTCGCCCGGGATATGGTCGAGCACGCGTTCGTCGTTGCGCGGCAGCCAGTGCGCGGTGTCGGCGCCGAAACGCGCTTCGGACCACTGGACTTTGGCGGGGGCGTTCATGCGGAGATCCTCGTCGACGGGGGAGAGCCGAAGCAGGCGTAACGCACTACTGACATCGTTGCAAGTAACGTCTCGTCGACGCCGCGACTCCATTCACCGCAAATTCAACTCGACTCGCGCAGATTCGCATCCATGATGCCGGCCCGTTCGTTCGGGCCGTAACCAAGGATAAAGTCATGGCAAATTTCCTTCGCCGCCCACTCGGTATCGCGCTCGGCGCGCTGGCGACCGCCAGCCTCGGCGGCTGCTACTATGGCGACGTCAACGGCTATGGGTCGAGCTACGCCGGCAACGATTGCGTGTCGCGCTATGGCGACAGCTATTACGACTATGACCCCTATGCCTATGACGACGGCTATGGTTACGACTGCTACGACGGCAGCGACTATGGCGCGGGCTTCGTCAACATCGGCTTCGGCGGCGGCTGGTACGACAATTATTATTATCCCGGCTACGGGCTGTGGCTCTTCGACAGCTACAACAACCGCTATCCGCTACGCGGCCAGTATCTGAACTATTGGGGCGGGCGGCGCGCCTGGTGGCGGCACCATGGCGGGCGCGGCGACGGCCACTGGAACGGCGGCAACCGCCCCGGTCGCGGCGACGACAACTGGAATGGCGGCCGCCCGGGCCGCGGCGACGGGCAGTGGAACGGCCGTCCGGGCCGCGGCGACGGCCCGCGCGGCGACCGCGACCGCGATGGCGACCGGGACGGCCCGCGCGGCACCCGCCCGCCGCGTCCGGGCGCAGGCGGCCCGCCGACCGGCACCACGCCGATCGATCCCAGCCGCGGCGACGGCCGTCCTGGCTGGACGCGCCCCGGCGGCAACAATGGCGATGGCCGTCCCGGCGGCTGGACACGTCCCGGCGGCAATGATCGCGACGGCCCGCGCGGCACGCGGCCGCCGCGCCCCGGCGCGGACAGCGGCAGCGCACCCGGCGCGCCGGTGACCACGCCCGTCCGCCCCGGAAGGCCCGATCGCGGGCCCGGCGCTGGACGCGTCCCGCGCCAGGAATGGCAGGGCAATCGCGGTGGTGGCAGTTCGGTAGGCGGCACTCCCCGCCCCGAGCGGCCGCAGGCGGCACCCCCGACGCGCGGTGCGCCGCCGGCGACGCGCAGCGCTCCGCCATCGCCGCCCGCCGCAAGCGCGCCGCGTCCGGCATCGGCGCCAGCCACGCGCAGCGGCGCCGCCGAACGGCCGAGCCGCGTCCGCGAGAATTGAGCCGCCGCGCCGGGGCCTGACCGGAGGCCCGGTCAGGCCTTGGTGCTGCGCTCGTCGGTGACCATATCCTCGGCGAGGTCGAGCCCGCGCGTCCCGTGATGCGACGTGTGTGCGGGGGCGTGTGGCATCTCCATCTCGGCCGGCTCGGGCACCTGCAGCATGCCTTCCCATTTGGTGATGACCGACGTCGCCACCGCATTGCCGACGACGTTGGTCGCGGTGCGCCCCATATCGAGGAACTGGTCGATCGCGAGGATGATCGCGACACCCTCGACCGGCAGCCCGAATTGCGCGAGCGTGCCGGTGATCACGACCAGGCTCGCGCGCGGCACCGCGGCGATGCCCTTCGAACTGACCATCAAGGTCAGCAGGATCAGCACCTGCGTCGTGATCGACAGGTCGAGACCATAAGCCTGCGCGATGAAGATCGTCGCGAAGCTCATATACATCATCGAACCGTCTAGGTTGAAGCTGTAGCCGAGCGGCAGCATGAAGCCCGAGATACGGCGCGGAATGCCGAAGCGGTCGAGCTGTTCGAACATCTTGGGCAGCGCCGCCTCCGACGAGGCGGTCGAGAAGGCGATCAGCAAAGGCTCGCGGATATAGCGGATCAGTTGCCAGATGCGCTGGCGGAGGAATATCCAGCCTGCGGTGAGCAGGATGACCCACAGCAGCACGAGCGAGGCGTAGAATTCGACGAGCAGTTCGAGATAGGTGCCGAGGATCGCGAGCCCGCTCTTGGCGACGACATTGGCGATCGCGCCGAACACCGCGAAGGGCGCGAAGCGCATCACATAGCCGGTGATCTGCAGCATCATTTCGGCGAGCGCATCGGCGCCGCGCACCAGCACCGCGCCCCGCTCGCCGATCGCCGACAAGGCGACGCCCGCGAAGATCGAAAAGACCAGGATCTGCAGGATGTTGTTGGTCGCGAGCGCCTCGAGCGCATTCTTGGGGAAGATCGACAGGGTAAATTCCCACGCGTCGAGCTTCTTGACCTCGCCCACCATCTTCGCCGCTTCGGCGGCATCGGGGATCGGCGCGCCGACCCCGGGCTGGAAGAGGTTCACCATCAACAGGCCGAGCGCGATAGAGATGAAGCTCGCCGCGATGAACCAGCTGATCGCGCGGACGCCGATGCGGCCGAGGGCGCTGCTGTCGCCCATATGCGCGATCCCGACGACGATCGTCGACAGCACCAGCGGCGCGACGAGCAGCTTGATCAGGTTGAGGAAGATGTCCGAGAGCAGCTTGAACGACTTGGACAGATATTCGAACCAGACATGGTCCGACGGCAGGCCCACATGCACGGCGTAACCGACGATGACGCCGAGTATCATGCCGGCCAGAATATACCAGGTAAGCTTACGGTCCATGCGGCCGTCCCCCTCAAAAATCTTCGTGTATCCGGGCGCGGTCGCGGCCCGACATTATGGCCCCCTTTGAGCGGGCGCGGCGCGCAGCGTCAAGGGCGGCGCGCTCAACCGATCAGGTCATGAAGGCGGTGATCGCGAGACAGGTGGAAACCCCGGTGATGATGTTGAGCGGCACCCCGATCTTGACGAAATCGACGAAGCGATAATCGCCCGCGGCATAGACGATGGTGTTGGTCTGATAGCCGATCGGGGTCGCGAAACAGGCCGAGGCGCCGATCATCAGCGCGATCACCAGCGGCCGCGGATCGACCCCAAGCTCGGCGGCGATCGCGAGCGTCACCGGGGTCATCAGCGCCGCGACCGCATTGTTGCTGAGCAGTTCGGATAGGAGCAGCGCGAAAAAATAGATGCCGAAGACAAGTACCCACATCGGCTGCCCCGCGAGCGAGGGTTCAACCCAGCCGACCATCATCGCCACCGCGCCGCTCTGTTCCAGCGCGAGCCCGACCGCGAGCATCGCGAAGATCAGGATCAGCACGTCGCCATCGATCGTGCCCCACGCCTCCTCGCTGTCGATGCAGCGGGTGACGAGGATGACGCCGATCGCGATGATCGCCGCGACGCCGATCGACATCACATCGAACGCGGCGAGCGAGACCACGGAAAGCATGCACAGCACCGCGATCCACGCCTTGCGGCGGCGGAAGGCACGCACTTTTGCGAGGTCGGCGCCGATCAGGTGCGGATTGTCGCGCAGCGCCTCGACCTCGCGTGGGCCGCCCGCGACGAGCAGGCGGTCGGCGGGGCGGATGCGCACGCTCGCGAGGTCGGGGCCGGGCTCGTGCGCGGGGCGGTCGAGCCCGACGATGCGCGCGCGTATCTTCTGCAGGAAGGGAATGTCGATCAGGCGCTGGCCGATCGCGGGGTGGTTCGACGCGATCATCGTCTCGACGACCAAGTCGCTTTCGTCGGGCTCGCCGCTGCCGATGCCGAGGCGGAAGCGGCCCTGCTCGCGCCAGGTCATCAGCGTCGCGCCGTCGACGCGCACGACGATCCGGTCGCCCGCTGCGAGGATCCAGTTTTCGAGCTCGGCGCCGTGCACCACGACGCTCGCGCGGCGGATGCCGACGATGCGCCCGGTGCGCGGCAAATCCTTGAACGCCTCCATCGTCATGCCGACGAGATCGTCCTCGTCGCCGACCACGAGTTCGGTCAGGTAGAGATGCGAATCATGCGTGCCCGCGGGGCCCATGACGGGCTTGTCCGACGGCAGCAGCCACCACATCAGCGCGAGCCCGATCATGCCCGACGCCGCGGTGACGAGGCCGATCGGGGTGATCTCGAAGATGCCGAAGCGCTCCAGCCCCGCCTCGCGCACGATGCCGTCGACGACGAGGTTGGTCGAGGTGCCGATCAGCGTCAGCGTGCCGCCGAGCACCGCGGCGATCGACAGCGGCATCAGCAATTTCTTCGCGCTGACCCCCGTGACCTCGGCGAGCTTCATCATGATCGGCAGCAGCACGACGACGACGGGCGTGTTGTTGAGGAAGGCCGAAGCGGCGACCGCGCCGAGCAGCACCTCGACGATCGCAAGGCGCGGGTGCTTTTCGGCGCGCGCCATGATCAGGTCGGCGACGCGCTGGATCACCCCGGTGCGGATCAGCGCGCCCGACAATATGAACATCGCGCCGATGACGATCGGCGCCGAGTTCGAGAAGACCGAATAGAGTCCCTTGTCGTCGAGGATGCCGAGCGCGAGATAGGTGCAGGCGCCGAGGATCGCGATCACCGTCGCGGGCAACCGCTCCATCAGGAAGCCGACGAACATCAGCCCCAGGATCGCGAGCGAAATGACCGCCTGATGGGCGTCGATGAAAGCCCGGACGGTCTCGATCACACCGGCATCAGCCGTTTTGCGCCCGGTGCAGCAATTTATGGTCGGCGAGGACGAGCGCCATCATCGCCTCGACCACCGGCGCGCCGCGGATGCCGACGCAGGGGTCGTGGCGGCCCTTGGTGACGATGTCGGCCGCCTCGCCCGCCTTGTTGATCGTTGGCACCGGGGTCAGGATCGAGCTGGTCGGCTTGAACGCGACGCGCACGACGACCGGCTGGCCGGTCGAGATGCCGCCCGCGATACCGCCGGCGTTGTTCGACAGGAAGTCGGGACGGTTGCTGCCGTCGCTCGCGGGGCGCATCGGATCGGCATTCTCTTCGCCGCGGAGGCGGGCCGCATGGAAACCCGCGCCGATCTCGACGCCTTTCACCGCGTTGATCCCCATCATCGCGGCGGCGAGGTCGCTGTCGAGCTTGGCATAGATCGGCGCGCCCCAGCCGGCGGGGACGCCGCTCGCGGCGCATTCGATCACCGCGCCCAGCGACGATCCGGCCTTGCGCGCAGCGTCCATCATCCCTTCCCAGCGCTGCGCCGCGGCGGGATCGGGACAGAAGAAGGGATTGCGATCAATCTCTTCGAGGTCGAAGTTCGCGGGGTCGATCGCATCGCCGCCGATCTCGGCGACCCAGGCGTGGATCTGGACCTCGGGAATGATCAGCCGCGCGACCCCGCCCGCGGCGACGCGCGCCGCGGTCTCGCGCGCGCTCGACCGCCCGCCGCCGCGATAGTCGCGGATGCCATATTTGGCGTCATAGGCATAATCGGCATGGCCGGGGCGATAGGCCTGCGCGATCTCGCCATAATCCTTCGAGCGCTGGTCGACATTGTCGATCATCAGGCTGATCGGCGTGCCCGTGGTCTTGCCCTCGAACACCCCCGACAGGATGCGCACCTGGTCGGGTTCCTGCCGCTGCGTCGTGTGGCGCGACTGGCCGGGGCGGCGCTTGTCGAGCCAGGGCTGGATATCGCCCTCGCCGAGCGACAGCCGCGGCGGGCAGCCGTCGACCACCGCGCCGAGCGCGGGCCCATGGCTCTCCCCCCAGGTCGTGAAGCGAAAGACGCGTCCGAAGCTGTTGAAACTCATCGATCCTACCCCAATCGGCCGAATGCGCGCGCATAGTCGGCGCGGCCGCCTTGCGGCCAAGCGGCGTTCGAGTCCAGCATCATCGCCATGAAATGCGGCCCGGCGAAGGGCGAAGCGAAGCGCGCGGCGAGGTCGGGCGAATAGCCGAAACGCGGGTAATAGCTTTCGTGGCCGAGGACGAAGCTCATCGCGACGCCCTGGTCGCGCAGGGCATTAAGCCCGGCGCGGATCAGCGCGTCGCCGACGCCTTGCCCTTGCCGGTCGGGGACGACCGAGACCGGCGCGAGACCGGCGGCGGCGATCGCACGGCCATCAGCCTCGACATCCATCTGACTGAACAGCACATGCCCGACGGCCACACCGTCCGCTTCGGCGACCAGCGACACCATGACGTCACCATCGGCCTCGATCATGCGGAGAAGCTCCGCCTCGCCCTGATGGCCGAATTCGGTCGACGCGAACGCCGCGCGGATCACCTGGTCGATCGCCTCGCCATCCTCCGCGCGTGCGGGACGGATGACGATGCCGTCACGCAAGCGCGATGTCCGGCGCGTCTTCCTGTTTCATGCCGATCGTGTGGTAACCCGCGTCGACATGGTGCGTCTCGCCGGTGACCCCCGACGACAGGTCGCTGAGCAGATACAGCGCCGAGCCGCCGACATCGTCGATGGTGACGTTGCGGCGCAGCGGGGCGTTAAATTCGTTCCACTTCAGGATCAGGCGGAAATCGCCGATGCCCGACGCAGCGAGCGTCTTGATCGGCCCCGCCGAGATCGCGTTCACGCGCACCCCCTGCGGACCATAGTCGTTGGCGAGATATTTGACGCTGGTCTCGAGCGCCGACTTGGCGACGCCCATGACATTGTAATGCGGGATCACCTTCTCGGCGCCATAATAGCTGAGCGTCAGCAGCGATCCGCCGCCTTTGCCCGTCTCGGGATCGTAGGCCGTCATCATCTTCGACGCGCGCTGCGCCACCGCGGTGAAGCTGTAGACGCTGATGTTCATCGTCATCAGGAAATCTTCGAGGCCGACGTCGGCATAATGGCCGCGCAGCGCCTCCTTGTTGGTGTAGCCGATCGCGTGGACGACGAAATCGATCGTCGGCCAGCGGGTGCCCAGCGTCGCGAAGGCCGCGTCGAGGTTCGCCATGTCGGACACGTCGCAATCGATCAGGAAATCGCAGCCGAGCTCGTCGGCGAGCGGCTTCACGCGCTTGAGCATCACGTCGCCCTGGTACGAGATCGCGAGCTCGGCGCCCGCGCCATGCAGCGCCTTGGCGATGCCCCACGCGAGCGACTTGTCGTTCGCAAGGCCCATGATCAACCCGCGCTTGCCAGTCATCAGACCCGTCATTTTGTATCTCCGGTCTTTTTGTCTTCGATAATGATGTCGTCGACGCGCCCAATAGCGTCGTGGCCCAAATCCTCAACCTCTACCAAGGCAGCATTGAGTTCGGCGCCCATCACCATACCCAATCCGACGAGGTAGAAAAAGAAGAGCGCGACCATCACACCCGCCAGGCTGCCATAGGTTGCGTCGTAGCTGAGCAGGCTGGCGAGCAGGGGCGGCAGCGCGAGCGTGACGCCGATCCACCAGAGCGTCGTGAACAGCGCGCCCGGCCATTTGGGGAATTGTTTGCGGCGGTATTTCGAGGGGGTGAGGCTGTAGAAGAGCATGTAGATCGCGAGGAACAGCCCGAACCCCGACACCCCGCGCGACAGCAGGACGATGCCGAAGGACTGGAAGCGTTCGGGCAGGAAGCGCGTGACGAACTCCTCGATGCCGACGATCAGCACCTGCATGCTGAACGACAGCAGCATCAGCACGACCGCGCCGGTGATGATCCCGATCGACAGCAGCCGGTAGTGGAAGAAACCCTTCGAGAAATGCGTGCCATAGGCGCGGCGGAGGATGTCGCGCACCGTCTCGATCAGGCTGCCGACGGTCCAAAGCGCGACGAGCGCGCCGAGCCACAGGAAGATGCCGGTGCGCGCCGACATCACCTCGCGGATCGGACCCGACAGCGCCTTCGCGACGGTCGGCGGCATCGTCGAGAAGACCGCCTCGATCGCCGCCTCGCCGCCGACGCTGCCGCCGAAGATCGACAGCGCCGCCGCGAGCAGGATGAAGAAGGGAAAGAGCGCGATCAGCGCCAGATAGGCGAGGTTTCCTGCATGGATGAAGCCGTCGGTATAGGTGCCGACGAGAACGCGGCGGACGATCTTGAAGACGCGCGTGCCGGGGCCGAGCGACTCGCGGCCGCGGTGGATCAGCCCCTCGGCGCGCGCGCGCAACTTGACGCGCTTGGCGCGCTCGGCGCGTGCTTCGGGCGAATGCGGCGAATGGCCTTCGGCGGCGAATTGCTCGGTGACCTCAGCGGCGACCTCGCGCTCGATCGCGGCGACCGCCGCCTTGTCGGACGGCTCAGCCACGCATCACACGCCGAGGTCGGCCCGCACGGCGCGCGAATCGTTCCATTCGCCGACCAGCTTCTCGAGCCCCGCGTCGCCCGCGGGCAGGTCGACCATCAACCGCACCAACTGGTCGCCGCGCCCGCCGCCCTTCTGGGTGAAGCCCCTGCCCTTGAGCCGCATCACCTTGCCCGAGGTCGACCCCGCGGGGATCGACAGCATCACCGGGCCGTCGACCGTCGGCACCTTGATCTTCGCGCCCTGCACCGCCTCGTTCAGCGTCACCGGCAGGTCGAGGCGGATGTTGGCGCCCTCGCGGACATAGAAAGGATGGTCCTTGACGCTGATCGTCACGATGCCGTCGCCATGGCCGCCGGGACCCGGCTGGCCCTTGCCCGCGAGGCGCATCTGCGTGCCCGTCTCGACCCCGGCGGGAAGCTTCAAATCGATCGTGCCGCCGTCGGCCAGCGTGATCCGCTGCGGCGCCTGCGTCGCGGCGTCGACGAAGGAGACCGCGAGACGATAGGCGACATTGGCGCCCTTCGCCGGCGGCGCGCTGCGCCCGCCGAAACCGCCGAAAGGCCCACCGCCCCCGCCGCCGCGACCGCCGAACAGGCCCTCGAAGATGTCGCCGAAGTCGCTGCTTTCGTTGCCGAACCCACCGAAGCCGCCCTGCCCGCGCGGGTCGCCGCGGAACCCGCCGCCGCCATAGCCGAAGGGCATCGCCGGATTGCCCTCGGCGTCGATCTCGCCGCGGTCGAACTGGCCGCGCTTGGTCTTGTCCGACAGCAGGTCATAGGCCTTGGTGACGTCGGAGAATTTCTCCGACGCCTTCGGATTGTCCTTGTTCTTGTCGGGGTGCAATTCCTTGGCGAGCTTGCGGTACGCGGATTTGATCTCCGCTTCGCTCGCGCTCTTCGCGACGCCAAGGGTGGAATAGGGATCTGCCATTTTGCTCCTGTAGCCCGATAAGATGTTGGCCGGAAAGGCCCATATGCGCGCGCGATGTGGGAATGTCGTAAAGGACGGTCAAGTTCCGCGGCGACGATGAAACTCGACCGCCGCCCCGCAGCGCATTAGAAGCGCGCGCATGACGACCGATCCTTTCGCATTGTTCGACGCCTGGTTCGCCGAAGCCCGGACCAGCGAGCCCAACGACGCCAACGCCATGGCGCTCGCGACCACCACCCCCGACGGCCATCCCTCGCTGCGCATGGTGCTGCTCAAGGGCTATGGCCCCGACGGCTTTATCTTCTACACCAACCTCGACAGCCGCAAGGGGAATGAGCTCGCGGCCAACCCGCATGTCGCCTTGCTCTTCCACTGGAAATCGCTGCGCCGCCAAATCCGCATCGAGGGGCCGGTGAGCCCGGTCGACGACGCGACCGCCGATGCCTATTTCGCGACGCGCAGCCGCGACAGCCAGCTCGGCGCCTGGGCGAGCGACCAGTCGCGCCCGCTGGACAGCCGCGAAACCTTCGAGGCGCGCTTCGCCGAAATGCAGGCGCGCTTCGAGGGCCAGGACGTGCCGCGCCCGCCGCGCTGGTCGGGCTGGCGCGTCGCGCCCCAACGCATCGAGTATTGGCAGGACCGCGAACATCGCCTGCACGAGCGTAACCTCTTCGTCCGCGACGGCGAAAACTGGTCGAAAGGTCTCCTCTATCCATGAGCTGGCGCCGCTTCCCGATCACCCAGGTCGATGCCTTTGCCGACCGTCCCTTCGCGGGCAATCCCGCCGCGGTGATGCCGCTCGACGAGTGGCTCGCCGACGACGTGCTGCAGGCGATCGCCGCCGAGAACAACCTCGCCGAGACCGCCTTCCTGATCCCCGACGAGAGCGGCGAGGCCGATTATGAACTGCGCTGGTTCACCCCGGGGGTCGAGGTCGCGCTCTGCGGCCATGCGACGCTCGCGAGCGGGCATGTGCTGCTCAGCGCCGCGCCATGGCGCGACGACATGCGCTTCCGTACCCGCAAGGCCGGCATCCTCCGCGTCGCGCGCGACGGCGACGAGGGCTACAAGATGGCGCTGCCCGCCTACCCCGCCGCGCCCAAGCCGCTGCCCGATTTCGTCAAGGCGATGGGCGGCAAACCGGTCGAGACCTTGTGGCACGACGGCGGCTATGCCCTGATCGTCTACCCCGACGCCGCGAGCGTGCGCGCGCTCGATCCCGACCTCCGCGCGCTGTCGGTCGGCGGCGACATCCTCTATATCGCGACCGCCCCCGGCGCCGGCGATCCGTCAGGCGCCGAGGTCGTCAGCCGCTGTTTCGTCCCCGGCGCGGGCATCGACGAGGATCCGGTGACCGGGTCGGCGCACAGCGTACTCACCCCCTATTGGTCGGCGCGCCTCGGCCGCGACCGCTTCGCCGCCTTTCAGGCGAGCAAGCGCGGCGGCCATGTGGGGTGCCGCGCGGACGGTGCGATGGTCGAACTCAGCGGGACGTGCGTGACGACGCTGGTGGGCGAGTTTCTGCTCTGATCATTTGAAAAGGACTCGCACAAAGCCACGAAGCCACAAAGAGGGTTTTAATCCTCCGTTCGGGCTGAGCTTGTCGAAGCCCCGTTCTTCTCCTGAGAGAGCAGGAAAGAACAGCCCTTCGAAAGGCTCAGGGCAAACGGATTGGGGGAGCCCCCTTTGTGGCTTCGTGGCTTTGTGCGAGTCTCTTCCCCATCGCTTCAAAGAGCCGCCGTCAGATCCGCCAGGCGCCGGCGCAGCTCGGGAAACTCGTCGTCGTCGGTCACCCCCAGCCGCACGATCGTCACCCGCTGCGACGGCGAGACGATGATATACTGCCCCTGGTGCCCGATGCAGGCGAAGAGGTCGTTCGGCCCGCGGTCGGGCCACAGGCTCGGCGTCACGCCGCGCGGACGCGTGCGGTTGAGCCAGATATGGCCGCCATAGCCCGCATCCTTCGCCGAGGGCCGCAGCATGAAATCCATCCAGCTTTCGGGCAGCAGCCGCTGGCCGTTGACGACGCCATGGTTGCGCAGGAATTCGCCGAATTTCGCATAGTCGCGCGCGGTCGCGTGCATGATCGATCCGCCGATCATCGTCCCCGCGGCGTCGAACTCCGGCGTCAGGCTGGTCATGCCGAGCGGCTCCGCCAGCCGCCCCGAAATGAACTCGCGCATCGCCTCGCGCCGCGCCTCGGGGCTTTTCGAGGGGGTCAGCGTGTCGGCCAGGATATCCGCCAGGATCACGCTGGTCGCCGAGCTGTAGTTGAAGACCTCGCCCGGCTGCGCCGCCGCAGGCTTGGCCTCGGCAAAGGCCGCCATGTCGGGCGCGCCGCCCCCGAAGAGCATCGCGACCGTGTCGCCCTCCCAGATGGGATCGCCATTTTCGACATGCTCGAGCCCCGAGGACATGTGGAGCAGGTCGGCGAGCGTGATCGCGCCGCGGGGATCGCCGCTGCGCTGCCAGGCCGCGACCGGCGCCGGCGCGTCGAGCGACAATTGGCCGTCGGAGACCATGATCCCGGTCAGCACCGCGGTGATGCTCTTCGCCATCGACCAGCTGATCATCTTGGTCTCGGGCCCGAACCCCTCGCCATAGCGTTCGTAGACCGGTTCGCCGTCCTTCAGCACATAGAGCGCGCGCGTCTCGCCCACCGCATCGGCGTTGGCGAAGAGCGCGTCGGCCTTCGCCTTGATCGCGGGGTCGAGTGCGGGGAGCGGCGGCAGCGTGTCGACCGCCTCCTCGGACATCGACGCTCCCATCGCGGGGCCCGGCGTCGCGGGCGCGATACTGCCCTGCCCCGCCGCCTGGCCCAGCGACCAGACCCCGACGAGCGCGAGCGCGCCACTTGCCAGCAGGATTTTTTTGGTGATCATGGCCGTGTGACTAACACCGATCCGCCCGTCCCGGCAACGCCCGAGCCGACGCCGCAACCGGCGGCGCAACCCACACCGGCACCGCTGCCTACCAGCCCCGCGCCGGAGGTGCCCGAGCGGTTGCGCGGCAAGAAGCGGCCGAGCCGCTGGGGCGGCTGCCTGCCCTGGCTGCTGATCGCGCTGGTGATCGGCGGCGGGTACCTGATCTGGAAATTCCCCTCATTCCGCGCGCAGGCCGAGCTCGGCTCGGCCTATGCCGCGCGCGTCGGCTGTTCATGCCGCTACGTCCAGGGACGAAGCCTCGAAAGCTGCACCACCGACTTCGCGCCGGGTATGGAGTTGGTCTCGCTGAGCGAAGACCCCGCGACCAAGACGGTCACCGGCAGCGTCCCCCTGCTCGCCTCGCGCAGCGCGCGCTACGCTGGCGCGAGCGGCTGCCTGCTCAGGCCCGAGGACTAACGGTCCCGAGGACCGGGTACGAACAGCGCCGCGCCGACCGCGACCGCCGCCGGCGCGCCGAAGACGAGGATCCAGATCGCCGCCTCCTCGCCCCAGCCGTAACCCGCGTAAAGCACGCCGACGAGCAGATTGCCGACCGAGACGAGCAGCCACAGCAGGACGAACAGCCGCGTCGCGCGGCGGACGTCGCGGATCGCCAGCCGCAGTATGATGAGCAACGCGACGCCTGCGATCAGCATGATGACGGTGTGCGACATGATCATGTCTCCCCCATGGTGGCGACCCCGGCAAAGCGCCGGCGCCATTCGCCCGGCGACTGGCCGAGCTTGTCGCGAAACGCCGCGCACAGATGCGCGTGGCTCGAAAAGCCGGTGGCGAAGGCGATCTCCGCCACCGACAGCGGCCGGTTCATCAGATACCAGCGCGCGCGCCGCAGCCGCTGGCGCAGCAGATATTGCCGCGGGGTGCGCCCCGTCGCGCGCGCGAAATGGGCGATCAGGCTGTTGACCGACATGCCTGCCTCGGCGGCCAGTTCCTCGACGGTCAGCGGGGTTTCGATGCGTGCCTCGATCAGCGCGAGCAGCGCGTCGATCCGGTGCGCGGCGCGCGCCGGGGTCCGCGCGGCCGGCGCGCCGTCGATCGCGGCGGCGATCAGCGCGAGGAGCGGCCCGGCGGCGCCCTGGTCCCCGTCGGCCAGCGCGTGGACCAGCGCCGCCATCGCGGGGTCGTCATGCCCCGCGAGCGGCCGCGCAGATGCGCCGACCGGCAAGAGGCCGGGGTCGATCGCGACGCGGACATAGCGCACCGCGCCGCCCTCGGCCCGCGCGCGATAGCGATGGCCCGCGGGCGCCAGCCACAGCTCGCCCGGCAGCGGATCGCCCAAGGACGTGCGCCGTCCGTCGAGCCAGGTCTCGAGCCGGTGATAGCTGCCCGCCTCATGGAGAATCAGCGCATGGACGTCGGTTTCGATCGTCCAGCTTTCGGGGCCGCCGATCCGGTCGACGATGCGGGCCGCGCTGATCCCCACCCCATCCATGCCGCCATAATGCCGAAGTTGGGAGAATCTGAAAGCCTCGATTTGGCGGCGAGCCTAGGATCACCTCCCCACCCTTTGCTTTTCGGGAAACGGACCATGACCGACCACAGCCTCAACGGAAAAACCGTCCTCATCGCCGGCGGCGCCAAGAATCTCGGCGGCCTCATCGCGCGCGACTTCGCCGCGCAGGGCGCCGCCGCCGTCGCCGTCCACTATAACAGCATCGCCGCGCGCGGCGCGGCCGACGCCACCGTCGCCGCGATCGAGGCGGCGGGCGCGAAGGGCTTTGCCTTCCAGGCCGACCTCACCACTGCGGGCGCCGTCGAGAAGCTTTTCGCCGACGCGAAAGCCGCGATGGGCGGCATCGACATCGCGATCAACACCGTCGGCAAGGTGCTGAAAAAGCCGATGGTCGAGATCGGCGAGGCGGAGTTCGACGACATGAGCGCGGTGAACAGCAAGTCCGCCTTCTTCTTCCTGAAGGAGGCGGGCCGGCATGTCAGCGACGGCGGCAAGGTGTGCACGCTCGTGACCTCGCTGCTCGGCGCCTACACGCCCTTCTATGCCAGCTACGCCGGCACCAAGGCGCCGGTCGAACATTATACCCGCGCCGCGTCGAAGGAATTCGGCGAGCGGGGGATTTCGGTGACCGCGATCGGACCGGGGCCGATGGATACGCCCTTCTTCTACCCCGCCGAGGGCGCCGACGCGGTCGCCTATCACAAGACCGCGGCGGCGCTGTCGCCCTTCAGCCCGACCGGGCTCACCCATATCGAGGACATCGTGCCGTGGATCCGCTTCCTCGTCACCGACGGCTGGTGGATGACCGGCCAGACGATCCTCGTGAACGGCGGCTACACGACCAAATAGGCTCCTCGCGGCGGGCGGCCCCACCACCCCTCCCGGGGACGCCCGCCGGCCTTTTCAGGCGAGGAATGCGTCCATCGCGGCGTTGACCGCGTCGGGCGCTTCCCAGGTCACGAAATGGCCGCAGCCGGGCACCTTCACGATCGTCGCGTTCGGCACCAGGTCCTCGATGCCTTCGAGGTTGCTCGGCGGCAGCGCGACGTCGTCGAGCGCCCAGATCACCAAGGTCGGGATTTCGAGCTTCGGGAAGGGCATGGCGGGCGGCTCGACGAAGGGCGCGTCCATCGGCGGCACGTCCATCGGCGAGGCGCGGTACCAGTTGAGCATGCCGAAACAGGCGTCGCGATCCTCCCACCAGGCGAGCGACCGCGCGACCTCCTCGGGCGGGGTCGGCATGCCCTCGAGCCGCCCCTCGAACGCCTTGGCGAGCACGCCCGCGAGGCCCTGTTCGCGCACGAGCGCGTCGGTCGCGGGGTCGCGGAACAGGCGGATATACTGGCTCGCGGCGCGCTGCGCGGGATCGGTCTGGAGCAGGCGGCCGAAGATGCCGGGATGCGGCGCATTGGCGATCACCGCGCGCGTCACGCGCCCCGCCCATGCGGGCGCCATCCCGCCCGGCTGGCCCGCGAGCGCGATGCCCCAGCTGATCGCGCCGCCCCAGTCGTGCCCGACGATGGTGAAGGTCTCGACCCCCAGCGCATCGGCAAGCGCGAAGATGTCGGCGAACAGCTTGTCGGGCGTATAGTCGGCGACGTCCTGCGGCTTCGACGATCCGCAATAGCCGCGCTGGTCGGGCGCGATGCAGCGGAAGCGCGTCGCGAAATGCGGCAGCTGGTGGCGCCAGGTGCGGTGCGATTCGGGAAAGCCGTGGAGGAAGACCAGCACGGGCGCGTCGCGCGGCCCGATATCGACGACGTCGAGTTCGACCCCGGTCGAAAGCTTCACCCGCTGCTGCTCGAAATCGCCGATCATGCTCCGCTCCATAGGTTGCTTTTCGCAACCTGATGGCGGGGATCGGGGCGACTGGCAAGGGGTGTGATCGAGGGGGCGGTTTGGCGGCGGAAGTTGACTAAGTTGACGCCCCATCGCGCGCGGGAACAAGGGGTTAGCGACGATCGTGGTCGGCGCGCGGCGCTATGGATGGACATGGGCGTCATCCGGCAGGGTAGATCATGGCGGGATTTATTAGGAAAGCGGTTTTTTGGTGGGGGCGGGTTTCGGGCGGAAGGGACCTTCTTAATCCTCCCTGTCGCGAAGCGATGGGGAGGGGGACCATGCGAAGCATGGTGGAGGGGTGGCGGCCTTGAGCCGACGTTTATGGCGTCGACCCCTCCACCACCCTGCGGGTGGTCCCCCTCCCCACGGCTTCGCCGCAGGGA
>NZ_LNSB01000012.1 GCF_001468285.1 Sphingopyxis sp. HIX
ACCCTATAGAATAATGTGAAGGACGTGGCGAAATGTTCCGCAGCTTTGCAGGACTACGCCGCGTTCCTCCGCATTACCGCTTCCTCGCGATAAAGCATCTTATGGCGAGCTGCGCATAAGATCGCGAAGGCACCGGCATAGCTGTCATAGATGCGGCGCTCCTCGTCGGTCAGCGCATGCTCGAGCAGCTCATATTCGACCCCGTCGAACGACAGTGAGCGCGCCGCGTAGAGACCGAGCGCCTTGAGATCGCGCGCGAGCACTTCCATCGCGGCGACGCCGCCCTCCTCGATCGCCGCCACGAACTCGCCGCGTGTCGCAAAGGGAAAGTCGCCGCCCCCCCATAGGCCGAGGCGCTGCGCATAGGCGAGGTTCTGAGCCGTCGTTGCGCCGGTTGCGGAGACATAGACGATGCGGGCGTCGGGGAGAGCGTGCTGCAGTCGAAGCCCAGCCCGCCCCTGCTGCGACGGTTTCGCTTCGCCGCGCGTGCCCTTCCCTCCTGCAGCATTCGCCATTGCATGTGCTTCGTCGAAGATGATCACGCCGTCGAAATCGCGTCCGAGCCATCCGACGATCTGCTCGATCCGGCTCGCCTTTGTATCGCGCGCCTGGCTGCGCAGCGTCGCATAGGTCGTGAAGAGAATGCCCTCGGCGAGCTTGATCGGCGTTCCCTGCCGGTAGCGCGAAAGCGGCGTGACGAGCAGGCGCTCTCGGCCCAAGGCCGTCCAGTCGCGCTGCGCGTCTTCGAGCAGCCGGTCCGACACCGACAGCCAGACGGCGCGGCGCCGACCCTTAAGCCAATTGTCGAGGATGATCCCCGCGACCTGGCGCCCCTTGCCGGCGCCCGTTCCGTCACCGAGGAACCAGCCGCGCCGGAACTGAACGGCTTCCTCATTGTCGTCGCTCGCCGCGGTGACAACGTCCCAGGTCTCGTCGACGGTCCAGCTTCCGGTGATGTGGCCGCTGTGCGCTTCGCCGGCATAGATGATCGACTCGATCTGCGCGTCCGAGAGGATGCCATCGGCAATGAGGCTCGTGGGCAGATGCGGACGATAGCCGGGCTTCGGCGGCGCGACCGAGGCCATCGCCGCCGATTGCACGAGCGCGGTCGGATGCGGCCTCGCATGCGGAATGCTCAGCGATTGCAGGACATAGGGCTCGTAGATGCCGTCTCCGAGCACCCCGTCGGCCGCCGACCAGTCGCGGCAATGATAGTCGAGTTCGGGGGCGACTTCGGCCACCCCCGCGCGGGCCTGCCGCTCGGTGGCGACGGCTCGCGTCCGTTCCGGCGCGGCGACCGGATGCGCTGCGGTCGCGCCCGGCGGAGGCGTCGGCGTGGATCGCGGCGGGACGTCGGCGATGACCCAGCCGAGCAAGGTTGCAAGATCGGCGGCCTCGCCCCGGCTTGCCGGAAAGGAAGAAGGGTCAACGGCCGCGAGCTTGTCGAACACGAGCAGCCGCGTCGGTGTGGTCGTCCCATGCTTCGCATAGAGTTTGCCGGCGATGGCGGCGGAGAATATGAGGCGCGCCTCGGCCTGCAGGCCGGTGAAGGCCTCCCGCCACGCCGGCACCTCGGGCGCGCAATTGGCGCCCACGATTGCCACGAGCCGGCCGCCCGGCCTCAGCCGCGCGAGCGCCGAGCGGATGTGCCGGATGGCGGCGTCCTTCATCGCGCGGTCGACATTCGCGACCGCCGAGAAAGGCGGGTTCATCAAGATGACGTCGGGAACGACGGCCCCGTCGAGACGATCGTCGATCGCTGCCCCGTCGTGGCGCGAAACCTGCGACGAGGGGAAGAGATGTCCGAGGATGGCTGCACGCCTTGGCTCGAGCTCGTTGAGTGCCAGGCGCGCGCCGGCGAGTTCGGCATGGCTCGCGAGCATGCCGGTGCCGGCGGACGGCTCGAGCACGAGGTCGGCTGGACCGATCGAAGCCGCCACAGCGGCGACATAGGCGAGCGGCAGCGGGGTAGAGAATTGCTGATAGGCTTGTCCGGCTTCGGAGCGGCGAGTCTGCGTCGGGATGCGGCGCGCGATCTGCTCCCACAGCATGAGGCGCCTCGGGGCCGAGCCTGCCCGGGTCATCAAGGCCCGGCCATATGAGCGAAGCAGCAGGACCTGCGCCGCCTCGCAGGCATCATAGGCGGTTTTCCAGTCCCAGCCGCCTTCGGCATCGCTCGCACCGAAGGCCGCAGTCATCGCGGCGCGAACTTGCCCCGTGTCGAAGGGGTTGCCCGCTTCGAGAAGCGGGAGAATGGCCTCGGCGGCCACCAACAGGCGGGTAGCTTCGGACGGGACGGAAAAAGGCGCGGCGCCGGGCGCCGCGCAGACGGAAGGATTTGGCATGAGCGGATTCCTCGGGAGAGCGGGACGGATGATGGCCCGCCGGACGCTCTCTCTCGGACCCGGCGGCTCCCTTTCCGGCCCCGGGACACTTCCTCTCATCCCATGGAGCGATGGCGCTCCGGATCGATCACGAAGCCATGCCGGCCGATGACATATTCCTCGTCGGGCACGAGGAAATCGCGGGACGCCACCGCGCCGCGCAAGCCGCCAAGCGAGGCGGTCGCGATTATCTTGCCGGGGTGCGCTTCGGCCTGGCTCGCAGCGATCACGACCCAGTCGCCTGCGTGATCGCGCTGGAAGGCCTCGCGATCGCGCGTCCGGGACTCCGAACGCTCGAGCCTGCGGCCGTAGAGCGCCTCCCAGATATCCGGTTCATAGTCGCGAAGCGTTCGCTCGGCCGCCTCGCGCTCCCGATCGGTGAAGAGATCGGGATAGCCCGCGGCGACGCGCGCCCAGTCGCAATCCTCCTCATACCAGCCGTCGTCCCACCGCAGCGCCGGGTGCAGCAGCGCGTTGCGGATCTCATCGAGGTGGAAGCCGCCGTGGCTCGCCGTGTCGTAGCAAATGATCCCCTCGGCGTAGCGTGTGGCTACCTGCGATGGCCCCCAGGGCGTATGCACGCTCCCGGAAATCCGCTCGCGGCCGAAAGCGGCGCGTTGCCGGAAGTGGAGCAGCCAGGCCTCGACATGCGATCGAAAGCCCGCTTCGTCCGCGACGATGCCATCGCGCCCGAAGGCATCCTTCGCGGACCATGACGTGATCGGCCGCGCCGACGAAGCGGCGGTCGAGATGCGATACTCGTCTCCCTCAGGCAGCGCGATCAACCCGAGATAATCGATGCGCGCCGCCATCAGGCCATCGGAAGTGGTGCCATATTCGGCCTGGATTGCGGTCATGCCGCTTCCTCCCGGATGAGCGGCCGATCGACCGGGTCGGGATCGCTCACCAGCTCGATCCGCGCGTCGTGATAATGATGCTCGGCCAGCCAAGCCCGCGCCGCTTCGTCATCGGCCGCGAGGTGACGCAGTTCGCAATTGTCCGCCAGTCCGGTTAGCACGCGTGCCGAACCGGCGACAGGCCGTTCGAGAATCTCGAAGTCGAGGTTGCCGACCACCGAGTAGATACGGCGCACGACGAGGATCGGGACCCCGCCGCTCGAATAGGTTGCAAGGTGGAGGCCGAAGGTTGCCGGCGATGAATAGGTAGGCCGATCGCAGCCGGGCTGGCATTCGATGAGCGTCCCGGTGCCATTGTCATTCTCCCATGCCTTGACCTTGCGGGTGAAGCGTTCGGGCGGGCGCGGCTGGCCATTGGAAAAGCGGATCTTGCTGCCGAGCGGCGCCGACAGATAAAGTTCAAGCGGTGTCATCATAGGTCTCCTGAAAATGAAGAAGCCCGGCGCGATGGCCGGGCTTCGAAGAGGGAAATTCGGTTCGCGGTTTCAGCCGGGCGGTGCTCCAATCGGGAGCTTGGCGATCGCCTGTTCGAGGAAATCGGATGTCGACATATGTTCGATGTCGCCAGCCGTGATCAGGGTCGCCGAGCCGCCGAAGCCATCGGACAGCATCTTCGAACAGGACCAGGCAGATTCCACCTCGATGTAATCGAGAGCCGAACGTTTCACGACGTCCTGGAAGATGCCTTCGAAACCGATGACCGACAGGTCGAAGTCGAGCTCGTTCGTGTCGGGATCGAGCCCTGCAAGCTCGTCGCGGAGACACTCCGCGAGCGAGCTTGCTATGCCATCGTCGGCGGCGAGCATCGTGATCACCTCGGGGACATCCATCGCGACGCTGTCGTTCGGCCCGAACGGCGCATAGAAATAGACATCCTCGCCGATGATCTCATGTCGAAACACCGAAGACAGCACCCTGAATTCCAGCTCGCTCATCGCCGTCTTCGGAATGTCGGGGCGCACGACCATCTGGGAATAATAGTCAGGCATGATCAGCGTCCTCCTCACCTTTGTGCGGGAGCGCCGGCTCCGGATCACCGTCGACGACCAGCGGCGGGATTTCGAAGTCCGCTTCCTCGAAGTAGGTAAGGATGGCCTCGATCGAACCGCGTTCCTTCACGACATGCTGGTCGATCATGATGCGATCATTCTCGTCGCACATGTAGGAGTCGGCTTCCCCCGAGCCGCGGAAGATGACGCGTTCCGCGCTCCACTCGCCGGGATAGCCGCCCGACCAGCGAACGAACGGCAGGCCTTGCTCGACACATAAGGCTTCAAGCGACTCCGCCCTGCCCCACGGCACATTGTGGGCGTAGAGCGACAGCGGTTCGCCGACGATACGATGACCGGCGTGGAAGGTGGGACCTTCCCATTCGATCGAGAGGCGTTCGCTGTTGATGATCTCGACGAGCGCGCCAAAAGCCTCGGCGCCAACGCGCCCGCCGATCGTGATCGAGATGGAGACGCAGTCAGCCATGATGACCTCCTGCGATAGCGGTAGCGCCACCGGCCTCGGCGGCATGGATTGAATTGGTCATTTCATTTCTCCGAAAAGGCGAAAGCCCGGCGCGATGTCCGGGCTTTCGTAGTCAGGATGGATTGCGGCTCAGCGCCGCAGCCGGATCATTCGGCCGCGACCGCATCCGCATCGTCGTCGTCCGTGGCATCGCCCTCGATGTTCTCGTCAAAGCTTTCGGCGAGGCCGGGCGGCAGTTCGCCGGCACCATCGTCGTTCGCGACTGCGGGTGAGGCCACCGGTTCGAGCTCGGGCGTGCGCAGCGGTTCGGGGAGCCAGTCGGTATCCTCGAGCAGTCGTTCGGCCTCGCGGGCCATGTCGGCCTTCTTCAGATGGTCGATCATCTGCGCGAAATTCTCGCCCCGCGCCTCGGTGACGTCGGCGAGGATGCGCGGCTTGGGCACGGCCGCGAGATAGGCGTCCGCTTTCGCCTTCCAGCCGGCGGCAATGACATCGAGGCCGACCGCGCGCGCGATGACATGGCTGTGCGCGACACGCCGCTCGACGCCGTGGGGAGAGATGCGGCCGTTGTCATATTTGACCGCCTCGCGCTGGGCGTTGACGCCGACCGACACGCAATGCGCGAACAAGGCCCATTGGTCATCGCTGCCGAGCGCGAGCACCCAGTCCCAGATGTCCTTGTCGCTCTTCGGCATCCGGGTGCGCCATTCCTCCCGCCGCTCGGCGATCGCCTGCCCGGGCGCGCTGTCGCGAAGGCCCGGAGGCTCGTTCGAGAAGCTGACCGGGTTCACGCGGACCTGCACGCAGCCCTCGCTGCTGTACCCGAAGAAGCAGGACAGGACGAAGGCGTGGAGCACCGAGACGAAGGCCGTCGCCGGATCCTTGGCGAAAGCATCCTGCAGCGCGAGCGTTCGCCACGCCGTCAGGTCGGAGACGAGCCGCTCGGACAGAGGCTTGAGCGTCTCGATCTCCTCCTCGCCGGCCGCCTCGCCGGTCACTGCGGGCGCCGCAGCATCGGTGGAAGCCGAGTCGGCATGCTGGCCGCCGGCACTGGCGCCCGCTTCGCCCTCACCGCCTTCGACTTCGGGATCGACCGGTTCGTCCTCTGCTTTCACGAAGCCACGCTCGATCCGGAGCGATCCATTGGCCTCGATCGACAGGAATGCGCCGGCAATCGCGATCTCGGCGGGATCGAAGATCTGCGGCCGCTCGGTGATCGCGCTTATCGCAGCGTCGATCTCCTCGAGGCGCGCATGGACCTCTTCGGGGACATAATCGGCGTCGCACCATTCGTTGCTGAGCGCCTCGCCTTCGGTCTCGAGATCGGAGAGCGTCTTCTGCTCCTCGTCGGTCATCGGCACTTCTTCGCCGTAGATCGCGCGCATTCCGCGGCTCGCGTTCCATGGCGCATCAAGGCCGGCATCGACCCATTTCCAGCCCTCGCCGCCGATGCGTTCGGCTTCGGATTCGAGTTTCGCGCCGACAAGCTTGTCGAGCAGCGGGGGATCGGTCAGCCAGCCGCCGGCGTCGGCCTCGAAGAGGTCGCGCACGACGCTGCCGCCCGCATCGACATAGGCCTCGAGCCCGACGAAGCGGACGCGTTTGTCGACGACACGCACGCTATTTTCGGTCAGCTTCTCGCGAATGAAGGCAGGCGCCGAACTTAAGCTGGTCTTCAGCAGCTCGAACACGGCTTCCTGGCGCTCGAAATCGTCCGAGATCGTGAAGGCCATGATCTGTTCGAGCGAGAGGCCGTCCTCGGCATAGACCTTGAGCAGCGCAGGCGACACGCCCGCGAGCTTCAGGCGTTGGCGGACGACCGCCGGCGTAACGAAGTGATGCGCGGCGATTTTTTCGACATCGTCGCCCTTCTCGGCCATCGCCTGCATGGCGCGGAACTGGTCGAGCGGATGAAGGGATTCGCGCCGGGCATTTTCGGCGAGGCTGTCGTCTTCGGCAAGGATGCCGCAATCGGCCGGCTTGACGATGCACGGAACGGGAGCATCCCTGGCGAGCCGCTTCTGCTTCACCAGCAGCTCAAGAGCGCGATATCGCCGGCCTCCGGCCGGAACCTCATAATCCCCGGTTTCCTGGCCGTCGTCATTCAAGACCGGCCGGACATTGAGGCTGGTCAGCAGGCCTCGCCTCTCGATATCGGCTGCGAGTTCAGCAATAGTTTCCCCGGCGAGGATTTTCCGCACGTTGGATTGGGACAGAAACAACCTGTCGAAGGGAATGTCGCGAGACTGGTTGAGGGTGATTTTCGGTTGCGTCTTGGCCATGAGCCATCTCCGGGGCGGGACGCCGGAAGCCACTCTCCCGACTCTCGATTCCGCCGCAAGGACCGGAATTCCCTCTGGCTCTCGAAGAGACACCGGCAGGTCCGGCGTTCGGGCCGGATCAGGCAAGGGACCGGCAGGATGGCTTTCGACCGATTCCCGGAAGCACCGCGCGGCAGCGCGGTGAACAGCGTCCAAGCTCGCGCTGCCGAAAATTTCACCTCCAGCTAGGAAACCGATCTCGGCCCCAGGATCCCGGCGTCGGAATCGCTGACGGTTCGCCGAAGACGCACCGCGCCCCTGCCGCGGCCATCATGCCAATCCCGGCGCGGACGGCGTCATCGCTATCCGGTCATGGTGGCCGTCGCCCTCTCCATGACCAGGGCCAGGGCTGCCGGGAGCGCATGTGCGCCGAGCGCGCGTTCGCGGGCAACGACAAAGGCAGCGCGTTGCCAGGCGCTCACCCCAAGTTCGGGCAGGCTTGCACCTTTAAATCGGTCAGCAGGACGCTGGCCTGAAACCCGTCCGGCACAAAGCGGAAGCTGAGCTGCCCTGCAAGCGCTGCGACCGCGCGCTTTGTAATGGCCAGGCCCAATCCGGTGCCTTCGCCGCCGCGCGCCACGTCGCCTCGTGCAAAGGGCCGAACCATCGCGTCGCATTGGCCGGAAGACATCCCGCTGCCCCGGTCGGTGACCGCTATCGCGACGCCATTCCCATTTCGCCGGGCCTCGACACGAACCGGCGCGGCACCATGGCGGACGGCATTGGCAACAAGATTGGCGACTGCACGCGAGAGGGCGTGCGGCCTGGTTCGAACTTCGAGGCCTGCCTCCACCTCGAGGTCGATAGCACCAGCCGAACCGCTGTCGGCAACGACTTGCGCCAGGAGCGGAGAGATCTCGACTATCTGGATCTCCTCTGTGTCGAAGCTGCCCGCAAAGTCGAGAAATTGGCCAAGCATGGCCTCGATCCTGTCGACCTGCCGAACCGCGCTCAGCTGCAATTCGGGGTCGCCTCGCATCATTTCGAGCGAGAGGCGCAATCGTGTGAGCGGCGTTCGCAAATCGTGACTGACACCGCCGAGCATGAGTGCGCGATCGGCCTCGTGATCGGCAAGTCGCTGTGTCAGTCGGTTGAAGGCAGCAGCAACGGTGGAAATTTCAGGCGGGCCTCCGGCATCTATCGGCTCGGGCGGATGATCGGGGCTATAGGCGTCGACCGCTGCAGTCAGGCGCCGCAATGGTCGGTCGAGACGGCGCTGAATCAACAGTCCCGCGAGCGAAGCGACGACGAAGGCGACACCGAGCGCGGTCAGGAGGCTGAACATGGCGCTCCGCTTGCGCGGCGGCGTCATACTGACCCAATATTCCTCTCGCCCCAGCGTCAGGCGCACCCATAATCGGTCGCCGGGATCGGTGATCCAGTCGAGACTCTCCTGTCTGTCCAGGCGTCCCGCGAGGGCACGCATGAAATGGACTTCAATGATCGACGGGAAGCGTCGCCCGTCCGCAGGCGGATTCGCGAGTGGCCGAACGAGCAGATTGTCGCCGCGATTCAGGTCGGCGAGCACCGCGGCGCGGCGCGACCGCGGCATGTCGGCCATGGCGTTAGACAGCGCTTCGATCATGTCGGCCGTCACGTCCGCGACACGGGCAGTCTGCGGTCCGATGACTAGCAATTGCACAAGCAGCCCGGCAAGCAGCTGTCCCGCCAGCACGATGCCGACCAGCATCGCGACCTTTCGCTTCGCGAAGCGCTCAACCATCCGGGCTGCAGGTCAGCATATATCCTACTCCCCATATGGTGCGCACGAAGCGCGGCGTATCTGTGTCATCGCCGATGGCCTTGCGCAGACGGCCGATCTGGACATCGATCGCGCGGTCGGTGATTTCTGCATCGCGACCAAGCGCGCGATCGATGAGCTGGGCACGGGTGAGCGGACGCCCGGCGCTTCGCGCGAGAGCCCCCATCAGAGCGAATTCCCGCGATGAGAGCGCGACGGGGTTACCGTCGCGCAGCACCGTCATCGCCGAGTAGTTTATCGTGAAGGGGCCGACGATCACCGTCTCGTCGCGCGACTGGGTGCGCGCTGGGGACAGTCGGCGAAGCAGGGCGTTGATACGGGCGACCAGCTCACGTGGCAGGAAGGGCTTACCGAGATAATCATCCGCCCCCATCTCGAGGCCGATGACCCGATCGACGGGATCGCCCCGCGCGGTCAGCATGATGACCGGGATGCCGTCGCCGCCTTCACGAAGACGGCGCAATATTGCGAGGCCATCCTCTCCCGGCATCATCAGGTCGAGCACGAGGAGGTCCGCGGGCTCACGCTGCAACCCCGCCTCCATGGCGCGCCCGCTATCCGCCACGCGAACCTCGAAGCCATGTTCGCGGAGAAAGCGCTGTAGCAGGGCTCTCAGTTCCGGGTCATCGTCGACCACCAAAATGCGGGGCGCCTTGCCGTCCATCCGCGCACAGTGCCAGCAAGCCCGCGCCCGGGCCAGTGCAGAAGATGTGACAAGTCATGACAGGCGCGCGGACCCGTCGCACCCTGTTGCAACTTCGCTCATCGGCGACATCATCACGATATAGTTTTGCGCGATGAAGGGGCGTTCCCATTGATACAACAGACAGGAGTATCGGCATGACCAACACCCCGAAAATGTTCGCCGCCCTCGCAGCGACACTGGCCCTCGCCGCGGCGGGCACCGCCGACGCCCGCCAGGGCTCGATCAAGGCGCGCGGCGCAAACGGCTCGGTTTCTGCCAAGAGCGGTCCCAATGGCACGATGGTCCGCGGTCGCGGAACGGTCCAGAACGATGACGGCTCGGTGACGACCCGCTCCGGCGGCGCCTACCAGGGAGCCAATGGAAGCCAGGCCAAGCGCGCTTCGACCACGACGGTCTCGCCCGACGGATCGGCCAGCCGGAGCGGCGAGGCCTATGCCAGCGGTCCGAACGGCAGCGCAAGCAGCGCCGGCGGCTTCCAGCGAGACGCGAACGGAAACTGGTCGGGCGGGCGTACGACGTCGGCCACCAACGCGAACACGGGTAACAGCTATTCCGGGTCGACGGCGATCGATCCTGCAACAGGCAAGCCGGTGCACAGCTCAAGCTGCACCGATGCGGCCGGCACCGTCATACCCTGCCGCTAACCGGGGCCGCCACACCCCCTCCCCCCGGTATGCGAGGGGCGGCCACCGCGAGCCGCCCCTCGCTTTTCCGGCCGCCTGTTCCTCCCTTGCAGGAGATTCGGTCATGAAGATGAATGCCAGGTCCATCCACGCCCTGCGCAGCGCCGCGCTCGGCCTTGCGCTGACGCTCTCGCTCTTCGCGAGCGCCGGGAGTGCGCAGTCCTTCCCCGGCGCCCCGGGGAATTTCGATCGCGTCGAAGAGCAACTGCGCGCCGCCGACAAGAATGGCGACGGCTCGGTCAGCCGAAGCGAATATAGGCAACAGCGAGCGGCGCAATGGTCCAGCCTCGACCGTGACGGCGACGGCTTCTTCAGCAAGGACGATTTGCCGTCGTTCCTCCAGTCGCGCTGGGATGGCGAGCGGATCGCCGATTTGCGACGGCAGTTCGATCGAAACGGCGACGGCCGCATTTCCCGGACCGAGTTCGTGGACGGACCGATGCCGGGATTCGATCTCGCCGACGCCAACCACGACCAGCTGGTCACAGAAGCCGAGATGAAGGTCGCCGCCCAGAAATTCAAGGCGAAATAGCGATGCGGCTTGCGATGCAATATCCGGTCGTGATGGTCGCCATGCTGCTTCTCATCGTCGCCGAATTTGCCTGGCGGCGCGCTGGCAGAGGTTATGATTTCCGCGCGGCGCTCGCGAGCTTCGGCGTAGCGATCGGGCAGGCAGCCATCCGCCCGGTTACCGGTATTGCGACTCTTGCAATCCTGCAGGCCGCGCACGGCTGGGCCCCGTTCCGCCTCCCCGTCGATGACTGGCGGACATGGGCGGCAGGATTTTTCGCAGTCGAGTTCACCTACTATTGGTTTCACCGCGCGAGCCACCAGATACGCTGGATGTGGGCGACCCATGCCGTGCACCACAGCACGCGCGAACTGATCCTGCCTTCGGCGATCCGCCTCGGGTGGACAGAGTTTTTTTCGCTCGGCTGGCTGTTCTTCGCGGCGCTCGCGCTTGCCGGATTCCCAGCTGTCGTGATCGGCGTGCTCCTGGGGTTGAACCTGATCTATCAGTTCCCGCTCCATACCGAGGCGATAGGCAGGCTTGGACCGCTCGAATGGGTGTTGAACACGCCCTCGCACCATCGAGCCCATCACAGCAGCGACGCCGCCTATCTCGACTGCAATTTCGGCGGCGTTACGATCATCTTCGATCGCCTGTTCGGCACGTTTCGCGCGGAACCCGTCGGCGGAGGGCTCACCTACGGTCTCGTCAAGCCGGTGAACTCGAACAACCCCTTGCTGATCGCGCTTCATGAATGGGGTCGCATGTTCTCCGACATGGTGGCTGCCCGGGGCTTCGCCGCCAGGCTGCGGATCGCAATCGGGCGGCCCTGACGCCGAAGCGTGGGACGTCGCGGGTCGCGCCAACGAGGCTATATTGTCAATAATCGACATAGCTGATATTGCGCGCGGATCGATCCGGTCCGAGGCGGTGCCGAAAGAGCGGAGTAATATCTCGGAGCCGACGCTATGCCCGCCAGCCGCGCCCATCTACGGACCTTCGCCCCTGCCAGCGATCCCTATCGCGAGATCGCGGTCAAGAGACTGACGCCAGCCATTGGTGCGGAGATTGGCGGTGTCGACCTCGCTGCGCCGATGCCGGACGCCGTCTTCGCCGAGATCGAACGCGCGTTCGCGGAGAATCTCGTGATCTTCTTTCGCGACCAGATGCTGACGCCCGAGGCTCATCTCGCGTTCGGCCGCAAATTCGGGGAGCTCCACGTCCACCCTGCCGCGCCCAGTGAAGCCGGACATCCCGAGTTGATGGTGATCGCGACCGACGAGAATAGCCCCCGCGCAAATGGTGAAGGCTGGCACTCGGACGTGTCGTGCGATGCGGAGCCTCCGCTCGGATCGATGTTATACATCCACACCTGTCCCGAAGTCGGAGGCGACACGCTGTTCGCGAACATGTACGCGGCTTACGAATTGCTGTCGGAAGGCATGAAGCGCCGCCTCGAAGGCCTGCAGGCCGTTCACGACGGGGAGCATGTCTATCGCGGCCTCTACGCGAACTTGGGTGTCTCCGATCGGCCGGTCTATCCGCGATCGGTCCATCCGGTTGTCCGCACCCATCCGGTGACGCGGCGCAAGGCGCTCTTCGTCAATTCGGGGTTTACGACCGCCATCGTCGGCCTGTCTCCGGACGAGAGCGACGCGCTGCTGCGATATCTCTTCGGTCACCTAGCCCATCCGCTATTCCAGTGCCGGTTCCGCTGGACGCCCGGCACTCTCGCCTTTTGGGACAATCGCTGTGCCCAGCACCAGGCGATTTGGGACTATTGGCCTGAAAGGCGTTATGGAAATCGCGTGACGATCAAGGGCGCCGCCCCTTTCTGAGGCGATTATGCGCGGCCGCCCGGTCATCTGTCGTCGCAGCGATTCGACGCCTTGCTGCCCCGCCGGCGTGGCCCGGAACCGACGCTTCAGTCCAGCAAGAGCCTGAGGAAGTCGGCATCGGACCATTTGGTCGCGGGGTCCGCGCCGGGGCCGAGCGCGGCGAGGTCGAGCCGCGCCTGGCGCACGATGACAAGTCCGCGCGAAGGGATGACGTATAGCCGCTGGTCTCCGGCCCCCGCCGCGAGCACCAGGTCGCGAGGCAGTTCGGCGGCGCGGCGGCCGATGTCGGTCGACGCCGTGACGGGATCGGCACCTGGCGCAATATGGGGGAGCCACCAGGTGAGGCCATAACCGGGATTGGCCTTGCTGCCTTTGAACAGCTCCGCGAATGCCACGGGATCGACGAGCGATTTCCCGTCCTTCGTGCCGCCGGCGCGGATGAACTCTCCAAATTTTGCCCACTCGCGCGCCGTCAGGACCATCCCTTGCGGCAGCAGCGGATTCCCGTCGGCACCTCGTCGCCACTGCGCCACCGACATTCCCAGCGGCTTCAATATCCGGTCGCCGACATAGGTTTCGATGTCGCCCGGCCGGCCGGCGGCGACAAGCTTGCGCCGGAGGATCTCTCCGAACAACTGCATCGGGGCCGGCCCATAATGAAATTCGGTTCCGGGCGCGGCGACCAGATCCTGCGCGGCTGCTTCCGCATATGTTGGCGGCTTGCCGATCGCGCTGACCTGTCCACCCGTCATCGAAAGGAGATGCCTCAGGGTGACGTCCTTCTTCAGGGGGGTCCCGGACCATTCCCTGATCGTTGCGGCGACCGGCTCGTCGAGGGTCAGAAGACCGTCCTGCACCGCCGCTGCGGCGATAATCCCGACAAAGCTCTTCGTCCCGGACCAGAGTTCATAGGCTTCCTCCGCGGCGCCCTTATGGGTGTCACAGACGATTGCTCCATTCTGCAGGACCAGGACGGACAGGCCCCGGCGGCTGTCCGAATAGGCGGTCGCCGCCGCGCAGCCGGCCCCGGTCGCGGCGATCGCGTGGCCGGGGGCTGCCAACGCCAATGCCGCGAGTATAATCCTGTATCTTGCCATGAACCTGCTCCCACCTGCTCGGCTTTGCCTACATTCTGACCGCGCCTGCCGTTTGTGAGAAAGACCGCGGCCATTGTCAATAATTGGCAAAGAACCGGCCGGGATCGGCATTCGGAGACATGGCACCGATGTCGCGAGACATGCCTGCCCTCAGATTCTGAACTCGCACTGCGCAGCGCAAATCGGCTTGTCCGGCCCGAGCTGCCATGCCTCGCCGTGAACGACGGCAACGCGGCGGCCGATGCGCCTCACCTGGGGTTTTGAAAAGGTCGGGACCGGGCCAGCGCTGGCGATATATTGCAGGTTGATGCTGATCGGGCGCGGCGGGGTGTGAAGCCCCGCAACCCGCGCCAGTTCGGCGGCGCAGCAGAGTTCGAGGAAGGCCGCTATCGCCCCGCCATGCAGCGCCGGGAGCTGCACGTTGCCCACCAGCCTCTCGCGTTCGACAAGCCGATAAAGATGCGCGCCATCGCTTTCGTCCATCTCGACCCCGAGGAAGGCGGCGAACGGAGAATGGGCGAGGATGTCACCTGTTGGGAACGGCTTGTTCACGACGAGGGGTGCCTCCTGAATGCGAAACTTCCCTGAGCGGCGGCGACGAGCGCGCCGGGGTCCGTATCCCACACGTCCGCACGCACGAAGGCGATGTTGCGGGTCATGTGGTAGCAGCGCGCCTCGACCGTCACGGACGATGCCGTAGCGGCTGGCCGCACATGGTCGATTTTGAGGTTGAGCGTCGAGATTACCACCTGTCGATCGAAGCGAGCCATCACGGCCATCCCGCATGCCTGGTCGATCAGTGTCGCGATCGCGCCGCTGGCAAGCAGCATGGCGTCCTCAAAAGCAGCGAGGTCGTCGCGCCAGGGCAGCCTCATGACCGCGCAATCGGACGATATCGTCAGAAATTCGAGGCCGAGGGCGCCGCTCCATGGCGTAACCCGGTTGAGCATCTCGGGCCGCGACGTCATGCGTCACCCTTCTGCGGATATTCCCCAGGCCCGGTAGCCACGGGGCGATGCACGCTCGTGCTGACGATCCGGTGAACCGATTGCATACCGCAGGATCCCAAAGTGTCAGACCGCAGCTCGCCCGGAGAAGGCAGCGGTACGTGCCCGAATTCCGGGACGAATTGCAGCTCGTTCATCTCCTCGGGAGCGCCAGGAAAAACTCCACTATCGTACGGCTTGCGTCCATGTCCCGGTTCGTCTTGCCGATGAGGAAGACCGGGGCATATTGCGGCCCCCCGGGCCAGCTGTGGCCCCCGCCCACGACCGAAACCAGCCTTACGGGGGCGCTGAGCGGACAGGCACGATAGTCCGTTGCGACGGTCGACGTGGATTCGGCGCGCTTCGTGGCCGCAGCATTGTTTCGCACCGTCATCGTGCCACATCGATTTTTCTCCGCCCAGAATTTCGCGCTGTCGTTAGCGGACAGAACGATACCGCCCTGCCCCCTCCCGCCGAAGTCTTCAACCTTCCCGCCGCCATAGGGCACGATCGGATCGGCGTCGCCGCTGATCTGCAGCAAGGCCACGGCGTGCCGGGGGTCGCACACCGCCGCATAGTCGGCGGCGAGCATCCCGGCGACAGCAGCCACAGCCGCAATCCTGTCGGACATGTCGCAGCCCAGCCTGTGTGCCATCATGGCTCCGTTCGACATACCCGTCACGAAAATGCGGCCGCGGTCAACGGGGTGGCGGCGGCCCACATCATCGAGGACCGCCCCGATAAAGCCGACGTCGTCGACCTTGCTTTTGACCGTTGCGCGGCCGTCGTTCCAATGTTTGCCGATGCCGTTCGGATAGACCGCTATAAAGCCCCGTGCATCCGCCAGCGGATCAAGCCGTGCGAGCTTGACCATGCTATCGGCCTGTCCCCCGCCCCCATGAAGAATGACCACCACCGGATAGCCGCCTTGGGGCGGAGCCTTGACCGGGACATGCATCAGGTAGCTGCGTTTCAGTCCGCCATGATCGATCGTGACCGCCGCGTCGGCTTCGCCTGCGGGAGCCCGCGAAACGCCGCCCGAAACCGGCAGGGCCGCCAGGGCCGCCGCGACCATGAAGATTCTGCGCATCGCTCCAATTCTCCCCGTCAGACCGCCAGCGGACTGCACCCGCTCGCTGCTCAGCTCTGCTTTCTGGTACAGGGTCCGGTCGTCTCGGGCAGGCCAAGCCGGACAATATCCCAGCGCGGATCGGAAGCAGACAGGCTCGCCGCCAGCTTGTCAATAATCGACCTGACTTGCCGATTGGCAATGTCGAAGAGAATGGGCAGCAGGTCGCATGTTGCATCGGCAGCACGTAGCAAGGCAGGGTGGCGGCGGTCGTGCGGCCAGCGCATCGAGGGGACGCTGCGCCGAGCTGCCGGAGGCGCCGCGACACCGGCAGGGCCGCACAATATATATGCAACTGCCCCGCCGCGGCCCAGCATCCCTCGCCCCGTCCCGGCCGGCGCCTGGAGACCGCTACGCAGGCGTTGGGCGCTGCGATCGAGGATTGATGACAATCGCTGTTATATTTCCTTCTCGTTACTGACGCGGCTCCTTCTCCGACGTGTCGCAACCCGGCCCTACTGGCCGAGGCGACATTGCTGGCGGGGACCACAACCATGAATCATTCTCTCCCGAACCTGCGGGCCGCACTCCTATTCACCGCGGCCCTGGTTCCTTTACCGCTTCTCGCCCAGACCGAACCCGTCGACGGGGCGGCCGACCCAGATGGCGATTCCATCGTCGTCACCGGCCAGCGCCGCGCGCAATATGAGGCGACGGCCGAAAAGCGAGATGCCTTCATCGTGATGGACGCGATCTCGTCGGACGACATCGGCAAGCTCCCCGACCATAATACCGCCGCCGCGCTGCGCCGCATCCCGGGCTTGTCGGTGCAGGAAGACCAAGGCGAACCGCGCTTCCCCGTGCTTCGCGGGCTCCAGTCGACCTACAACCGCACGACCGTCGACGGCGCGCTGGTGTCGGGCGTGGACTCGACTGGCCGCACGGTGCCGCTCGACATCATCCCCTCGGTGATGGCGGCGCGGATCGAGGTCATCAAGACGGTGACGCCAGAGAATGACGCCAATGCGATCGGCGGCATCATCAACATCGCGACGCGCAGCGCATTCGACGCAAAGCGGGCCTTTTTCAACGGCGTCGCATCCTATGGCGTCTACGAGCAGAATGGGGACGTGCGGAACAGCAAGCCGTCCTATCGCCTGGCCTTCGCCGCGGGCACGACCTTCGGTGCGAACGACGAATGGGGCATCGTCATCGGCGCCAGCCAGGAACAGCTCGACTACGACATCCCGCAGATCGAGGTCGCGAGCCCGTCGGTCCGCGAATATACGGCGGCCGGCGCGCCGGTGAACTCGGGCGCGGCAAACGGCAACGGCATTCAGGTGCCGACCCAGCACCGACTCTTCTGGTACAACAACACCAAACAGCGCACCGGCGGCAATGTGAAGATCGAATGGCGCCCGTCGGATCGCTTTCGCTGGGAATTGTCGGGTGTCGTTGCGCGCACCGAGGACGACGAAGAGCGCATCGAATATCGTATCGAACCGATCGGCAACGTCGCGAACCAGACGCCGACCAGCGGCGATTTCGCGCGCGGCCGCATCATCATCCAGCTCAACCAGCCGATCACGAAGCGCCTCGTCGCGCTCGGCCGCACCGCCTTCGACTGGGATGCCGGTGAGAAGCTGAAGGTCGACGGCGACGCCGTCTTCTCGCTCGGCCGCCTGCGCGTTCCCAATGAAAGCATCGAATTCCGTACCCGCGACGCCGATGGTACGCGCTATGCCTTTCACTATGACACGTCGGACTTTTATCCGGTGTTCACCCCGACGAACGCTGCTGCCGCGGTCGACCCGACCAACTTCTACCTTCAGCAGCAACGCAGCGACCTTCAGAAATCGCTGGAGAAGAGCGGCCAGTTCCGTCTCAACCTGACATATGGCGACGACAGCTATGACGGCGGGTTCAAGATCAAGACGGGCGGCGTCGTTCGTCTGACCGACCGCGAGAACAGCAACCCGCGCACCGATTATCGCGCTGCGACCGGCTTTACCTACACGCTCGACAAGGTCGTCACCGACGGTCCGACCAAGGCGATCCGCGATCAATTCTACATCCCGATCCGCATCGACGCCGACGCTTTCCCCGCTTTCTACGAAGCGAACAAGGCCAACTTCACGACGACGGTCGCGTCGGTCGCGGGCAATTACGACGTCAGCGAAGATGTCTATGCCGCCTATCTTCAGGGCAGCACGCGCATTGGCAATATCACCTTGCTCGGCGGTTTGCGCTACGAACGCACCGAGATTTCCTCGAACGCCTTCCGCGCAGTCGGATCGACGCTGACCGAGGTCACGACTGACGGCAGCTATGACAATTGGTTGCCGAGCTTCCATATCCGCTGGGACGTCGCGGACCGCTTCGTCATCCGCGGGGCCTATACCAACACGATCGGCCGTCCCGATTACGGCTCGATCGCCGCGACCGAAGCACTCAGCTTCGATGGCAGCCAGCCGACGCTGTCGCGCGGCAACCCCGGGCTGAAGCCCCGCGAAAGCCGCGGCTTCGACCTGTCGTTCGAATTTTATCCGAAGGACGGCGTTATCTCGGCCGCGCTGTTCCACAAGAAGATCAACAACGAGATCTTCACCCTGTCCAACGTCGAGCGGATCGACGTGGGCCGTGGGGTCGAGGATGTGCTGGTCTCGGAACCGCGCAACGCCGAGAGTGCAACGATCAAGGGGCTCGAGCTGAACCTTCAGCAGGCGCTGACCTTCCTGCCCGATCCGTTCGACGGCCTTGGCATCAGCGCGAACGCGACCTTCCTCGATACGAAGTTCACCTTCCTGACCAGCGTCGGTCCGCGCGTGACGGGCCTGTTCCTGCAGCCCGATACGGTTTGGAACGCGTCGGTCTATTACCAGAAGGGCAAGTTCGAGGGCCGGCTGTCCTACAATTACATCGGTGGCTTCCTCGAAACGATCAACGACACGATCCCGAATGCCGATCAATATTGGAAGAGCCGCGGCACGCTCGACGCGAACCTCAACTTCCGCCTGACGCCGAACGTCACGCTTTACGCCGAGGGGCAGAACCTCACGAACAAGGGGCGCCGCGAACTCGTCGGCCCGGGGCAAGCCTATCTCCAGGAATCGGCCGAATATGGCCGCACCTTCTGGTTCGGCGTGGCGGCGAACTTCTGATGCTCGGTGCGCTTCTGCTCCTCGCCTCGACCGCAGCGACGCCTGCCGCCGCGGTTCCGCAGGGCGAGGCGGCCGAGACCGTCCGCCGCATCCCCGCCGCCGAAGCGCGGCAGGGTGTGGCGGCCGGCCCCGCGGGCATCTACGCCGTCGCGAACTGGACGATCGCCCGCTACGACCGCAAGACCGGCGAGCGCGTGACACTGTGGGAGGGCGACCCCGCGCGCTATCCGCACATCAACAGCTGCGCCCTGCTCAAAGGCGAGCTGGTGTGCGCGGCGTCGAACTTCCCGGCGGTACCGCAGGCCAGCTCGGTCGAAATCTTCGATCCCCTCACGCTCGCTCACAAGCGCACGGTGTCGCTGGGACAGGGCACCGGTTCGCTCACCTGGATCGACTGGCACGACGGCCACTGGTGGGGCATGTTCGCCAATTATGACGCCAAGGGCGGCGAGCCGCCGCGCGACCACCGTTATACCACGCTGGTCAAATTCGATCCCGAGTGGCGCCGCACCGAAAGCTGGGCGCTGCCCGCGACGATCCTCGAACGGATCGCGCCGATGAGCATTTCGGGTGGCGGCTTCGGGCCCGATGGAAATCTGTGGCTGTCGGGACACGATCTGCCCGAACTCTATGTCACGCGGCTGCCCAAAGGGGGCGCAACGCTCGACCATATTGCGACCGTGCCGATGGAGGCCGAGGGACAGGCGATCGACTGGGACGAAAGCCAGCCGGGCGTGCTGTGGGGGATTTCACGCAAGAGCCGGGCGTTGATCGCAATGCGCGTGGCGGCGATCGACAGCCGCGGCCGCTGAGGCGACCTGCTGCCACCACCCCGGGGTGGCGGGACGCCCGCGCACCGGTGGCTCACGGTTCAGGGGCGTTTCGGGGCGCAACCCGACGGCCAACGTCGCGACCCCTAGATGAAATGGTCAGGCAACGCGCTCGATCGCCGGGAGCCGCCATGCGAGCGAACGAAGAGCGGGCAGCGCGAGATAGCCCCGAAAAAGCGGCCGGAAGGCACCGCCGGGTGTTGGCAGCCAGTTACCGGCCATGGCCGCCTCAGGCGCTTCGCGCTGAAACAATATGTCGATCGAGCCATCGCGATTGGGACGGATCGACCGGGTTCGGTCACCTATCGAATAGCGGGAAATGGGATTGGGAACGAGATACAGCCGACCGTCAGCCTCTTCACTGTACATTGTGAGCGACCAGAAGGCCTTCACCGGAACGCCCCCGGGTGGCAGGCGGAGACGGTAGTTCCGGTCGCCTCGCAGAGCTTCGCCATGATCGTCAGCGAGCCCGTGAGCGTAGAGCGCCTCCTCCGGCGGCAAGGCGGCGAGGCCCACGAGTGCGACACGCGCTCGCTCCTCTTCGTTTTCCCCAAAGTCGCCCGTCGCGTCGGCGGAGTAGCTCCAGCCATCAATTCTCCGCTCATTGGACGACGCGGCGGCTAGCCGGGTCAGCCCGTCGGCAATCGCGGTGCGCCACGACCGAAGCAGGGGCGCGGGCCAATCTTGTGCAGGCGGCATGGCGCCCGAGAACTCGGGAAACCGCCTTGCTCTTAGTGCACGCGGGTCTCCGGGGTCGCATCGATCGAGCATCGCCTTCACCACCGCGAGGAAATTTCCGGCATCGGCTATGTCACCTGGCTCGACCGGCAGGATCGGTCCGTCCTTGCGGGTTGCCGCATCCTCGATCCGGATGGCGTCCTGAAGCGCATTGACCGCAGCGACATCTTCGGGTCCGTCGATCAGAATGCGGATCAACATCCAGACGTCCGAAGTCGCGGCACGAACGGGATAGGCACCCTCGGGAACCGCGTCATCCGGCCAGCCTGGCGGCAGAATGGCAAACCGTCCGCCCCTGCCTCCCGACGCCCGTGTACCTGCAAAGAAGAAGTTATCGGTGAAGGCATCCATGAACGCCGTGCTGAAATAACGGTCCGGAATGTCCGGTATCTCGACAACGACCGGGCCGCCCGAGAGATCAATTCGGGCATTGGTGACGAGGCAATCATTGTTGACGGCGGTTATTTGCCGCATGGCGGGATCAGACAGGCTGCGCCGACTCATCGGCCTGTTGAGAATCCAGGCCCCTCCCGCAGTCCGCGGCCTAGCCGAAACATAGGCGGTGCGGGCGAACTCGAAAAGCGGAAAGCCGGCGCAGAAGGCTGCGAAGCGATCCTCGTCCGCGGTCACCGCGGCGACCGGCTCACCAACGGGAATGACCGCAGCGGCGGCGGCAAAGCGGATCATGTCGCGCCTGGTAAACGTCATGATGCGCGCCTGGCCCACGATTGATGCTAAAGGACGACGCGGCGGCTGCCGCCGCCGCGCCGAGGTATTGCTCCCTCGGAGGTGAGGTCAGGGAGCCGGAGTACGGTTCGCGATCGCAACTTCGATCAAATCCTGCATCACCTGCTCGAGCTCGACGCCCTTGCGGTCGCCGCCGGTCGAGATTTCCGTGGCGATCAGGCCATAATAGCCGGTCTGGCGATCGATCCATCCGGTCCATCCATAGGCCCCTGGCGAGGAATTGATCTTCGAGGTCGCGCAGGCCGCTGGGGTATCGCATTCGACGAAGGAGCCGAGCGCATATTCCCAGTTGGTCGCGCCGGACGGAACGAACAGCCGCGGCAGGCCAGCCGTTCGCTGCTGCGTGAAGGCAGTCATGTCGGTGACGAATGTGCCGCTCAGAAGGGCGCGCAGGAGCTTCGCATAATCGCGCGGCGTCGAGTAGGCGCCGCCGGCAATCCACGGATTGGTCGGGGCGCTTCCGCCTGGATCGTACCAGACCGTGGAGGTCATGCCGAGCGGCGTTGTCACGTGCTGGCTGAACAGCTCGTGGAAATTGCGCTGACGCGCGGGGCTCGTCCCGGGCTGGATACTGGTGTCCTTCGCCTCGAGATAGGCGGCCGCGATCTGGATACCGTGCGGCCCGTAGCTGTACTGGGCGCCAGGCGCATTGCCTGGCCTCAGGCTGTCGTAGCGCAGGTCATGGATGCTTTTCGCGCAATTGTAGAGCGTCCAGGTCGGAAGAAGCTGGCATCCGCCGACCAGCGGGCTCGCATTGAAGCCCGAGGTCATGGACAATGTGTGCTTCAGCTTGACGTTCTTCTTCGTACCGCTCGTCGTCCAGAAGGCAAGCGCCGGGGCCATGGGATCCTCGAGCGTGACGATACCCGACTGGACCATTCGCATGGCGAGCGCTCCGGCCATCCATTTCGAAGCCGAGGCGAGCGGGGTTACGCGATCGATCCCGAAACTCCCCTTCTCATGGGTGAACAGATATTCCGGATCGTTCGCGTTGCCGACGATGAAGAAGCCGTTCGCGACCTCCGTGTCGGCTTCGATCGCGGCTTCCAGCGCCGTCCAGTCATAGGTATAGCCTCCGACCGTGGTCGACAGGCTGGCGCTCGCAGCGGGTGCCGCGGCGGTTGCGCTGCCGGATGCCCGGGCCATGGGGGCCTGGGGAGGCAGCTGCACCATCGGGCGGGCGCCGTCCTCCTCCCTCTGACTAAAGACGGATTGCGCGGCAATCGCGCCCGCGCCGATCAAGGCGGCACCGGCGGCGCCCCAGACCAATATTCTCCTCTGCACCATATTCTCTCTCCCAGCTTCGTTGCACGTCGTCGAAACGGAGCCCGCGGACCCGTGGGCGCTATGGAGCAGTGCCCGATGCTTCGGCATGCACCTTCAGAAGATGATCGATCTGCGCCTTGCGAAAGCCGGAAGCCACGACCGGGTTCGCAGCGAGCAGGGCCAGACGGTCGTCAGCCGCGTCATAACGCGGCCAATCCGGGACGAGCGCGCAGCGCGGATTTCCGAATTTTGCGAAAGCCACCCAGCATTCGGACATAGCGGCGCCGAACCGGCGGTCCTCTTCGCCGATCGGTCCCGCGAGCGATGCAAAATAGTCCAGCGATCCGAACAGATAGGGAATTTCGGAGCCATGCGCGGCACCTTTCGCCTGCGAGCGACGACCGGCCGCGACATAGTCGAAATGATAGAGAAAGGAGGGCTTGCCCCGGGCCGTGCGTGCGGCCAGCCACCGCGCCGGCCCGACGAACCAGGCGTCGCCGAGGATCTGGCGTGCAAGTTCGTCTTCGGCGAGACCAGCGCCATAGGCTGACCGCCCCCCCGCCTGGTCGGCGCCGAGATAGACCATCGCCATCGCGGGCGGCACACCCATTGCGACGATCACGCTGGCCTCGTTACTGTTCGCGCCGACGAGGAGCGGTACATCGACCGGTTCGCCCTTGGCGAGCGTCCGCCAGGGGGCTTCGCGAATGAGCGTCCCGTCGAGTATGGGGCCTGTCATCTCCCCCGGTGACCGGACTTCGCTTGCGGAGACCAGCGCGGCGACGGGAAGCGCGCGCAAATCGGCTGCCGATGCTCCGGGTTTGGCTCCGGCCCGGACCGCCAACGCGGCGCCGAGGGCTTCCTGCTGTGCGAGCGGGCGCGGGTCGAGGAGGCCGACACCCGACTGGACGATCGCGCGCGCGAAGAGCCCCTTGGCCTGCTCCTGCGCGAGGATCGTCGTTACGCCGATCGCGCCGGCCGACTCTCCGAACAGCGTTACCTGCTTCGGATCTCCGCCGAAGGCCGAAATATTCGCCTGGACCCAGCGCAGCGCCGCCAGCTGGTCCATGAGACCATAGTTGGCGAGCGCTTCACCCTTTGGCCTGGCGGCGCTGAGCGCGGGGTGAGCATAATATCCCAGCGCACCGAGACGGTAGTTGATGGTGACGAGAACCACGCCCTGGCGCGCGAAGGCGGAGCCGTCGAAGGCCGGAAAGACACCCGATCCGAGAACATGGGCGCCGCCGTGGATCCAGACCATGACCGGGAGTTTGCGCGCGTCCTTCGGCCGCCAGACATTGAGCTGGAGGCAGTCCTCGGACTGAAAGTCCGCGACACCGCCGGCGACGAGGGCGGGCACGACCCGCTGCGGGCAGGCCGGTCCCGGCCGTGAAGCATCGCGGGTGCCCTTCCACGCGCCCGCGCGCTGGGGCGGACGCCAGCGCAGGCTCCCGGTCGGGGCGGCGGCAAACGGGATGTTGTAGAAGCGGTCGATCCCCGATGCGCTGCTGCCGACGAGCCTGCCCTGTGCGAGGCTGACCGCCGGCCCCGCGTCGCCTGCGAAGGCGGACGCGGGACAGAGCAAGCCGGCTGCCAGGCAAAGTCCCAATGATAAGCTCAGCCGCAATTCGGCCTCCTCATTTCTGCTGCCAGGTGCGAAGGCCTCCTCCGCCGTGCCGTGTCAGAAGGTTATGCGACCCTCGACACCGATTACGCGCGGCTGGCTGTAGCGATTGATCGTGGGGGCCTGGGCGACATAGTAGAGCTTGTCGAACAGGTTGTTGGCGAAGGCGCTGATGTTGACCTTCCCGAACTGTACGCCGACGCGCAAGTTCACCAGAACATAATCGTCAAGATCGACCGATGTGGCCGTCAGCTCCTGCTTGCCGCCCCATTGACCGCTCACGAGGACATTGCTCGTCAGCGCGACATCCTTGGCGACGGGATAGCGAAGGTTGAGATTGGCCGAGGCGAGCCAGTCCGGCACCTGGGCAAGGTCGAGCCCGTCATAGCGTCCGCTCTTGACCTTCCCGCCCTGACGCGACCCGCTGAGCGCGAGGCGGCCATTGCCCTCCCCGAGATCGAAGCCCTGCGAATATTCCGCTTCGATGCCCCAGCTTTTCGCATCGCCTGCATTGGCGAGATAGGTTACGGCGGCCACCGGGCAGGTCGGGTTTGTCAGCGCGCAGCCATCGTCGAGTTGGGCGATCAGATCATCCAGCTCGGTATAATAGCCGGCGATCGCGAAGTAGCCGCGGCGAAGGGGGCTGCCCTTGATGCCGACTTCATAGCTCCGGCTCCCCTCGCTCCCGAACGGTACCTGAACAGGGCTCGGCGCGCGCGGATCCGACAGGCGGGTGTTGAAGCCGCCGGCGCGGTAGCTGGTTCCCACCTTGCCATATGCCAGCACGTTCGGCGTGAGCTTGAACGACAGGGTCGCATTGTAGGAAAGATTGTCGTCGCTCAGCTTCCCGTCGATAATGCGGCTCGGCCCGCCGGTCGGGAGGCCGGTCGCCAGATCGTAGAGCCGCGCCGTGATCGACCGGCTGTCGCTGGTGTAGCGAAGTTCGCCCGTGATGTTGATCGTGTCGGTGATGTCGAAGCCGAGCGACCCGTAAGCCGCATAGCTTTCGAAGTGGAGGCGCGACGGCGCGATGTTGCCCGGCGACGGGTTGGCGAGCGTCGGCGTCCGCGTCGTGGTCAGCGAGAAATCGCTGTCGAGAATCAGCGCCTCCGCGCCGAGGAGCCAGGCGAAGCGCCCGCCCGATCCGTTGACGTGAATGTCCTGCGAGAAGCTGTCGGTGGTATCGATCACAAACGACCCGCTGCTGGGATCGATCGGCGTCAGCGCGCCGACCTGGCCCGCTGCCCGCGCACGCGCCAGCTCGGCCGGGCTGACCGCGTCGTTGTCGAGGTCATATTCTGAATGGCGTTTGCGGAAACTGGTCGTGGAACTGAGCTCGGCGCCGCCCAGATCGACGCGCACCAGGGCCTGCAACCCGTCGATGTCCTGAATGGCTCGCGGGGCGGTGCTCCAGGGATAGCTGAAGCGGTCCTGGATATAACCTCCCGGAAAGCCCGGCGTGCCGGCCGGGATGAAGATCTGGTAGTGGATGCTGGGCGTCGTGAGGCGCTGCGTCTCGGCGAGAAGCACGACATCGACGGGACCGCGCCGAAGGCGGAGCTGGCCGCGCAGACCGTGGCCCTTCTGCCGATCGAAATATACGTCGTTGTCCGGATTGTAGAAAAAGCCCTTGTCCTGCTCGACAAGGTCGCCGCTTATGCGCAGCGCAGCGCCTTCGCCAAGCGGCACATTGACTGCGCCCTGCAGCTGGAGGCTGTTGTTCTCGAAGGCATAGCGTGCGCTCGCCCACCCCGAGAGATCGAACTCCGGCTGTGCCGAAATGATGTTGATCGCGCCACCGACCGCGTTCCGGCCGTAAAGGGCACCCTGCGTCCCGCGCAGCACCTCGACGCGGCCGATATCGAGCATGTCGAGCCGCGAGAAGTTGCGGCCGCCGACGGGGCCGCCGCCAATATAGGCCCCGTTGCGGTAGAGACCGATGCTCGGATCGCCGTTCGTCGCCCGCGCCGTCGACGATGCGCGAATGGAAATTTCGGAGGTCAGCGACGAGTTGAGGTTGTTGAAACGAACGCTCGGCTGATCGGCCAGGAGTTCGGGGGTCGACGTCGCGCCACCGCGATCTGCAAGCGAGGCTGCGTCGATGACCGAGGCCGCTGTCGGGACGTCGGCGAGCCGCTCCTCGCGGCGCCTCGCCGTAACCACGATCGAGCCGTCATCGACGGCTGCCGACGCGGTGTCAGCCGGGGCGGGCGGGTCGCTTTCCTGGGCCAGAGCCGGATCGGCGCCGACGACCCAAAGGGCGGCCGAACAAAACAAGGTGCACGCGTAGCGTCCCATAAATCCCTCCCATGTCATTTCTCATTATTATCGATAATTTTGAACATCGATACAATTCTGTCAAGCCGATTCTGCCCGCCTCGCCTCGCTAATCAGCGATGTGCCGGAACCAGCGCGGAGATCAAATCGCGGATCCCGCGTGCCGTAGCGGCAAGCGGCTCGGAGGCGACGACGTCCAGCGTATCGGTCGCCGCATGATGATGTCTGTGGGCGCCGAACACGCCGGCATGCCGAACATAGCCGGCGCCGATGACCTCGGCGAGTTCGCCCGCCACGCCCTGCGAAGACGGATAGGCCATCTCGAGTCCGGGTTGCCCCTTGAAGATCGCGCGCGCGCGATCGACGAAGTCCGCCGAGGTCATCAGGAAGCGGTAGGGATCCGCGCTCGGCAGCGGCAGAAGCGCGGACGGCGTTTCCTGAAAGTCGCGCGTGGCGACATTGGCTCCGAGGTGGAGCCAGAGGTCGGTCTCGGCCGGCGGCGGCCCGATGCTCTCGACGACGTGGCTGGCTCCGAGATTCTCATACTCATGTCCGCTGTTGCAGAGGAACAGCAGACTGTGACCGGTGAAAATACGCGGCATCCAGTCTGCCAGCGCCAACCAGACGGCGATCCCGGGACCCCGTTCGCCGGCGCAATCGGTCCAGCCCGAACGGGGGGTCGAGACGACGATCCAGCGGCGGCCGGCGCGTTCGACACGCCCTATTATATTGTCCGCCCGGCGAACGCCCCCGTCGCCCGTTATCGTGAGGCTCGCGCGCGTGCCGTGGCGAGCCGCTTCGATCACGGGCGCCGCATGACGCGGCGCGAGGAGGGCTATCGGCCTGTCGGAAAATGGCCCGTCCGCGGGAGCATTCAGCAGAAGCGCCTCCCCGCTCGGGCCGGTCGTGACGAGGATAACCCCGCTGGCTCCACGCGCGAGAGCGTCGGCCAGTGGCTCGCGCACGGCCCGGTCCAGCAAACTCGACCAACGGCGGTACGGGAGCCGGATAACCGCGATCGCGCCGTCGAGCCGCCCGCCGGTTTCGGCCAGCCGCAGCGCCGCTTGAACCCCCCGGGGCTCGGTTACGGCAGCCAGCGGCTGCGCCGTGAGCCCGATCTTGATATCGCCGAAGGCGAGCTCGCAGACGGAGCCATCGAACCAGGGCACCTCGAATCCTTGCCGTTCGACGTTGAAGCCCGCCACTTCAAGGCGCTTCGCGGTCCAGTCGGCCGTCCAGCGGTCTCCAGCTCCGCCCGACCTCTTGTTGCCGGCTTCCGCATAGGTTCTGACGTCCGCCAACAGTCTTTCGGGCCCGAACATCGCTTCACCCCCGGTTGCAGCGCCAGCTTTCGTTGCCTCGAACGCCAGCGGAGCGGCGAGCCCGGCCTTGAGCAGCGTCCGCCGATCGGTCCGGACGCGGGTCACGCCGACTTCGCGCGGCGACGGCTCGCTCTCGGCTTTGCGTGGCGCGCCTTATACTCCTCGAGGGCCTGCTCGAAGCTCTCCTGCGTCACACCGATCAGCGCGCGTGCGGCCGCGTCGGCGGCATCGCCGTCGCGGGCCACGATATGGCGGCATAGCGTCTCGTAGAGCGCGGCCGAGCGCCGCGCGGCCTCGTTGCCATGGGTCTCGATATAGCTGTTGGTGTAGACATTATGCTGCCATCGCGCGAGCAACGCGACGCGGTCGAGAAGTTCGAGAGCGAGCGGCGCATTGCTGCGCTTCGCGATGAAGCGGCCGATGCGGTTCGAGACGTTGAGATGCTCGAACGTATTTTCGGTGCGCAATGTGACGTCCTTGTATTCGACAAGGCGATGCATGAGTTCGCGGCCGTCGCGGTCGCTCATTTCCGCGCAGGCAAGGCGGCAGGCCACGCCGAACAGCGCCTTCCAGAGCTCGTAAACCTCGTCAGCGGCATGTTGGTCGAGATCGATCACGAAGGCGCCGCGCCAGGGGACGACCTTCAGGAGACCTATGTTTGCGACCTGCCTGAACGCCTCGCGCACGGGGGCGTGACTGACCGCGAAGCGCGCGGCTATCTCGCGCTCCCGGATCCAGGCTCCCGGCGGAATGCGCCAGGCCACGATGTCATCTATCAAGAGACGCGCGATCACCCTGTCCTGGGTCGGCGCGCTATCATCGTCGCCAGTATTTCTCGCCATGAAGCTCCGCTCGAATTCCGTTCCGGGTCCATCGTGTTGGCACAATGTTTGCCGGAAATCGATGATTGCGAGAGGCATTATTATCGATAATTTTATTTTTTCACAAGCGGTAGTGCGCCATCGGAATTCAGCCTTCAGGTGCCGGCTTCGGTGCCATGCTGCGCGGCCCGGTCGCCGGCCGATCTCCGTCCGGCCCAAGGGCGTTCGCCGCGGCAGCGAGGGAGGCAGGCGATCGCCCGCGGTCGGCGGAGGATCGCTATTGTACATCATCGTCCAGCTCCTCGCGCCGCCGCTGGCTGGCCATGAATTCGCGCGTGGTTCGGAACGACGGCGGCAGCGACCGGCGCTTGCGGCGCATCGTCGCCCAGATCCGCAGCATGTGCCGTCTGCGTTCCGGCTCGACATGGTCCTCGAACGCAGTCCGGGCATGAAGGACGGTGTAGTTATTGGCGATTTGAAGGTCTCCGGGGACCATCACGAACTGGAAAAAATGCGCCGGGTCGTTCAGCGCCGCATCGAGCGCGTCGAGCGCGGCGACTTGCTGCGCCGTCAAACGCGGGACACCGGGCATGGCTTGCGCGAGATCGATATAGCCGCGCTTGTGCAGAATATTCAGCAACCCGCGATGCTCAGCGAAGATGGGCACGGCCTGCACCGGCCGTTCGGGGCCAAGTTCGCCGCGGGTATCGAAATAGAATTCACGCTGAAGGACGAGCGCAAGACCGGGGTCGCGGGCAATGACGGCATTGAAGGCCGCCCCGGCGCTCACGATGCGGCTATGACCGCCCGATTTTCCCGCGTTGCGGCAGAGAAAGAACAGGGCGTCGGACCCGTCTCCGTGGAACTGCAGCTCGACGTTCGTCTGATAGCCCCGGATATTGCTGCTGCGAAAGGCGGTACGCGCTTCGGCTTCGTCGGCGAAACTCTGCTCGGCGCGGACGTGATGCAGTCGCTTCCCGCTGGCGTCTTGCGGCTCGGGATAGCCCATATGGCTCACGATGCCCCAGAACAGCCGTTCGACATCGGCAAGCTCGAGCCCCTCGATCGGGACATTGCGCAGGAGCGCAAAGCCCGGCCCCCCTTCGATCCGGTCGATGATCGCGTCGAGCCGGCGCGCAAAACCGGGCAGCCGGAAAGTCTCGGGCCCAATCTCGTCGCGCGCGACGCCCATCCGGTTGACATCGGCGAGAGCTGCCAGGGCCTCGGCCCGGTCCGCCGGGGACAATTCGACGATCCAGCTCCGGTCGCTTTCGATATCCGCCGAAAGCCAAACCGAAGGCCCGGTAACCGGCGTCGTGCGAACGGAGTCGGTCTGGATCATTCGGCTTGTGTATTGTCAATAATCGACATTGGCTATAGGAATCTTTCACGCGGCCCCAATGGGCCCGAAGACAAATAGGTGAAGCGGGGGTGGCAATGGCATCGATTGCGAAATCCGGAACCTGGACGGGCCGTCTCGCCTATTTCCTCTTCCTGATGTTCCTGGTCTCGACCCTCAACATGGCCGACCGCCAGATCATCGGTATCGTCGCGGAGCCGATCAAACGCGAGTTTGGCCTTTCCGATACGCTGCTCGGGCTGCTCGGCGGCACTGCGTTTGCGCTGATCTATCCGCCGCTTGGCCTACCCATCGCGCGGCTGGCCGACCGCTTCAACCGCCGAAACATTCTCGCGATCTGCCTTGCCTTCTGGAGCGGGATGACCGCGTTGTGCGGCGCCGCTACGGGCTTCTGGTCGCTGCTCTTCGCGCGCGCGGGCGTCGCGGCAGGAGAAGCGGGTTACGCGCCCTGCACGCATTCGCTCATCGCGGACGAAGTCGATGAGCGCTACCGTGCTACGGCGTTCGCGGTGCTCGTGACCGGCATCTCGGCGGGCGGCTTTCTCGCCTCGGCGCTCGGAGGCTATGTGGCACAGGAATATGGTTGGCGGTGGGCTTTCGCTGCAATCGGAATTCCGGGCCTGCTTCTCGCCCTGCTCGTTCGCCTGACCGTCCGCGAGCCGCCCCGAACCGTCGCACCGCGCGGCGCGACGGCCTGGAGCGTCTATCGCAGGCTCCTTACCAACCCCGCCTTCTCCTGGTGCATTGCCGGTTCCGCGTTGCATCTTGTCGTGACGTACGGGCTCGGTGCGTGGGCGGTGGTCTGGTTCGTGCGGGGTCATGACATGCCGCTCGCCACCGCAGGCCTGGCTCTGGGCGGCCTCGGCGCAGTCGCCGGTGCGCTGGGGAGCTTCTCGGGCGGACTGGCAGGCGACTGGCTGGCCCGGCGCGACAGGCGCTGGCTCGGCTGGTGGCCATCGATCACGGTGCTGATCGCGGCGCTCGTCGGAGCGCCGGCTTTCCTCACGGACAATGTTGCGCTGGCCATCGCCGGCGTCACGCTGGCGGTATTTCTGAACGCGCTCTACCAGCCTTCGACCTATGCGTTGGTGCAGGGCGTCGCCGACCCGGGCGCGAGGGCCAGCGCCGCAGCGCTGATGATCTTCGCCCAGAATATTGTCGGGCTCGGACTGGGGCCGGTTGCGATCGGCGTCGCCAGCGACGCATTGACGCCGGCAATGGGCGAGGCCGGCCTGGGACTGGCACTCGCGGGGGTCTTCATATTCAACGTGCTGGCCTGCATCGCCTATTTCATGGCCGCCCGCTTTTTGCGAACCAAAGGAAACGACGATGCATAAGATCCTCATATCGGTGCTGCTCGCCGCCGCACCCGCCAGCGCGTCCGAGCCGGTTCGACGCGACACGCCGCAGGGCGTGGTCGAGGGCCGAAGCGACAATGGCATAGAGATGTTCAAGGGCATCCCCTATACGGCGCCGCCGCTGGGACCGATGCGATGGCGCCCGCCCGGTGATCAGCCGCACTGGACGGGCGTCCGCGACGCCTCCGCCTTCGGCCCGGTCTGCGTCCAGAAGGCTCCGGCCACCGCGCGCGTTCTCGCCTCCAGCCCCCAAAGCGAAGACTGCCTCACGCTCAATATCTGGCGCCCGGCCGATGCGAAGAATGCCCCGGTGATGGTCTGGATCCATGGCGGGGCGAACATGTTCGGGTCGGGATCCGAGCCATTCTACGATGGAGCCGCCTTCGCGCGGCGCGGCATCGTCTTGGTGACGATCAACTATCGGCTGGGCTATCTCGGCTTTTTCGGTCATCCCGCGCTCAAGGAGGGCGGCGGCAACCTCGTCAACTATGGTCTTCTCGACCAGATTGCCGCGCTCAAATGGGTCAAGGACAATATAACGGCCTATGGCGGCGACCCGGCGCGCGTCACCATGTTCGGAGAGAGCGCGGGCGGCGGCGCAGTCCTGAACCTGCTCGCCGCTCCTTCGGCACGCGGCCTCTTCGCGCAAGCGATCGTGCAGTCCGGCGGGGGGCTTCCGGCTCGCAAGGACGCCGGGGACGCCACAAAGGCCGGACAGGGGATCGCCGCGGCCCTCGGCCTGAAGGACGCGACTGCCGATGCGCTGCGTGCCTTGCCGGCGGAGCGGTTCTTCGATGCTGCCGTTCCCCGGCCGGAGCCGGGTTTCGGCGCGGTACCGGGAGGTGCAGAGGTGGCGGAACCTCCGCTCGCCGCAATTCGCGCGGGGCGTGCGGCGAATGTGCCCCTCTTGATCGGCGTCAACAGCAACGAGGGCAGCCTGGTCGACAGCTGGGGTATGAAGGACGAGCAGGTGCTGGCGCTTCTCGGGGGCCGCGGGCCGGTCATCGCGGACGCTTACGGGTCTGCGACGACAAATCGCGGCGACTTTGCCCGCAGGCTGTATGGCGATGTGATCTTTCTTTATCCTGCGCGTGCGATCGCGAGGGCGCAGCAGCGGCGCGCGCCGGTCTGGCTCTATTATTTCGACTATCTGCCGGAGGGCCTTCGCGCCCAGCAAAAGGGCGTGAACCATGCGGGCGAGATCCCGTTCGTTTTCGACATGTCCGCATCGCTGGCGCAGATCCCGCGCACGGAGCGGGACTTGTCCTTCGCAAAAGGCGTGAACGGATGTTTCGCCGCCTTCGCGACGGGGGGCAAGCCCTCGGCGTCGCCCTTGTGCTCGGCGTGGGCGCCCTATGACGCAAAGGCCGACAACTGGTTTGTCTTTCGTGACCCGCCCGCCGGGGCCAACCGCTTCGCGGAGCGGCAGCTCGACGCCATTGGCGCCGTCCTTCGTCAGCTCGGGCTGGATTGATATTGGCTGGCGTTCGTCGAATTGCCCCGCGAGGCGGGGCAAGAGGCAGCCCTTTGCCTGCCGCCCGGCGTGCTTGTCCTGTCGCTGAATATTCGGGGTGGACGATCAGGCCGCGCGGCCGCCGGCGGCGCGCGCACGCCTGCATATGATCGAAATCTTACGGCACGGATCGCAGCGGAACCCGGCCAGGCCGCCTGCGGGTTCTCGCCAATACCCACATCCCATTGCGTACCGCGCGCCAGGCTGACAAGGAGAGACAAGATGCTGCGTATCGAGGAAGATGGCGGGATAGCCGTCGTTCGGATCGACAGGCCGGAAGCGCGAAACGCCCTGAACGCGGAAACGCTTTCCGCCTTGACGGATACCGCGCGAACCCTGGGTCGGAGATCCGACATTTCCGCCGTTATCTTGACGGGCACCGACAGTTTCTTTTCCGCTGGCATCGACCTCAAGGCCGAACCGAGAGCTTCAGCTACGCTCCTCGAGCGGCGCGATGCCGCGCGCGCGGGTCCTGATCTGTGCCGCGCATGGGAAGCGATCGAGGCAGTGACGATCGTTGCGATCGAAGGCTATTGTGTCGGCGGGGCCTGCGCACTCGCACTCGCGTGCGACTTCCGCATCATGGCAGCGGGCGCGATGATGCGGCTTCCGGAAGTGCCACTCGGCATGAACATGAGTTGGGGGACCCTGCCAAGGCTGGTCGCTCTGATCGGGCCGGCACGGGCAAAGGCTTTCGCGCTCTTCGGAGAGCCTGCCCATGTATCGGAGTGCCTGGCGTGGGGGCTTGCCGACCGCTCGGCCGAGCAAGGCGAGGCCCTGACCGAGGCAAGGCAATGGGCCGAGCGTGTCGCAGCGCTTCCACCACTACCGGCGCGCATGACCAAGGAGGCGATCAACGCCAGCGCCAATGCGCTGAGCGCCGCGGCAAGCTTCATGGACCGCGACCAGTTTCTCCTCACGTCGCTCACCGACGATTTCGGTGAGGGGGTCGCCGCCTTTCTGGAGAAGCGCGCGGGGCGCTTCCGCGGGGACTAGTAATGTCGCTGCATATCGACATATAGCCTCCTTGTAGGGGAAAACAGTGGTCGAGCCTAAACCAGTGGGACGCGTCGCGGACAATCGCCTCGCTCCGGACGATGTCGTATTCGTTGCCCTCGAACGGATTATCGAAGGCGCTCTCGTCGCTGGCGCGCGCATAACCGAGCGTTGGATTGTCGACCAGGCGGGCGTAACGCACGCGCAGGCGCGCGAAGCCCTTCATCGCCTCGACAAGCTCGGCGCGCTCACGCTCTCCGCGCGCCGGGGCGCAACGCTGATACGTCCCGATCATGTTGACCCGTCCGACATCCGGCCGATCTGGCTTGCACTGCTCGGGATGGCAGGCCGAAAGGCTGCGGGGCGCGAAGTGGTCGCGCCAGCGCCCGTCCTCAGGACCCCGTCAGCCCGCTGGCCGCGATATCTGGCCTTGCGAACGAATATCGACCTGATCGGGCGAGCCGCCGGAAGCGAGCGACTGACGCACGTCCTGCAGCGGCTGGCGCTGCAAAGCGTCATCGGCCGTGGCGGTTTCGGCGCGATCGCCCCGGACGCCGTCGCGCAATTCGCTGCCAGCGTTGCTCGCGGGGCGTTCGACGAAGCCGCGCTCAACGCCAGTTTCGAGGATTGCTCTCCGCGCGCTCCCGCGCGTGACGAGGCGACCTCATTGCCCCGCGCGGTCGGCAGCCCAATCATCGACCTCGGCGACTCCGCTTCCTCGGCGCGCGCATATCTCGACCGGATCGCGAAGCGGCTTTCGTTGTCGCCAACGGCCGCGCCCTCGACGTCCGATCAACTCGCCTCTGCGATCCTGCAACGTATCCAGTTCGGCGAGATCAGACCCGGGGAGGCGGTGCGGGAGCTTCCGCTCGCCCAGGAATTCGGCGTCAGCCGGGGACCCGTGCGGGACGCACTGCGCGCGCTGGACCGCCAGGGCATCATCGATATCGAGGGGCGGCGCGGCGCATTCGTCCAGCGATTTGCGGCACGGGATGTTGCCGACCTTTTCGAGATCCGTGCGACCGTATCGGGGGTTCAGATGGCGGAAGCGGCAATCGCCCCGGACCGTCCGGACTGGATCGATGATGAACTGCGGGCGGGCGCCGCCCTTCTCGATGAAATCGCGCATGATCCGGATAGTCCGCTCGGAAACTATATCGTTGTCCGCCGGGCGCTGGCGATGGTCACGCTCGCTGCCGGAGGAAACATTGCCGTGGGACGATTGGCGGCCGAGCTTGAGGGCCAGGTTTCGATCCTATGGACCACGGTCCTCAGGAAAAGCCGCCAGGTCGCCTCTGCCAGGACCTGGCGATCCATTGTCGAGGCGATAATTTCCCGGGACGCAAGCGCGGCGAGGTACAACGGACAGCGCATCGTCGAGGAGGCCGCGATCGAGGCCCTGAGCGAAGCGAGAGCGATCGAGAGGCGAAGCGCGCCCGGTCCATGACCGGCAATATGGGCTGACGCCCTTCCCGCTGCGAGGTTCGAAATTGGCACCGCGTATGCGCCCGGCAGGCTTCGTCCAGACACGGAAGGTCCGGTTGCACTCGTGAGGGTGCGGAAGGCTGGTCCCTCTGCCCGTGTCGAGGAGCGACATTCGGCCGCGCGCAATGCTGCCCTGGCGCAAGGGCGCAGCGCGCGATGGTCCGGACGCGGGGACATTATTTTTCATCGGCAAGGCCTTCGAGCCCTGGAACGACGATCGAGGCTGCTACGCCCGTCCGCGGTCCTGTGACGCCGGTTCGGCCGCTTGTGCCATGGCTGGCAGCGACGCCGCCGCTCCTCGCCTCGCGAGCGCTACACGCGTCGCCGATCCGCCATGCGGGCAGCTTCTAGCGCGAGATATCCTGCGCATGATTGGAGGCGCCATCGACGGCTGCGCGTGAAAATGGCGCGAAATCCCCGCGAATGCCGTGCTTGAGGACTGCCAGCGAGAGGCCGTCGCGCGCCGCTTCTGCGAGGCCCCTGCCCGCCCACAGTCCGTCGAGCACGCCCGCCGCAAAGGCATCGCCAGTTCCGACCCGGTCGATCACCGGCGCGACGAGAACCGAATCGGTCGAACCGCCCTCGTCGCGCGTATCGACCCGGGCCACGAGCCGGTGCGCGTCAGGCCCGATGATTTCGCGAGCCGTCGAGGCAACATATTCGAGGGCTGGAAACGCCTCCAGCAACCCCAGAGCCGCTTCGCGCCGCCGGGTTTCTCCATCACCCGAAAAGGCCCGTCCCAACAGCAGCCCGGCGTCGCGATGATTGCCGAACAGCACGGTTGCGTGTGCAACGATCGGCTTCAGTATCGCCGCCGGTTCAGGCTGCCAGCGCTCCCAGAGCCGGCCGCGCCAATTGCCGTCGAACGAGACCCCGATCCCGGCAGCGCGAGCCCGCGTCACGGCATCGAGCGCAGCCTCGGCACTCTTCGGTCCGAGCGCAGGGATAACGCCCGAAAGGTGCAGCCATCCCGCGCCTTCCAGCAAACGATCCCAGTCCCAATCGCGCGGCCGCATCTCCGTAAAGGCCGATCCGGAAACAGCGGACCGGACTGCCTGACCCGATGCCATGCCCGAAAGCTGGTGACCGTCCTGCCAGAAATCGTCGTGACGAATGGTGAACGCACATTGGTCCTGCCGCCCGACGCTGGATATGGGGAAATATCACAGCCGATGAGCACGCTGAAGGCGTGACGAGCGCCGGTCGGCGATGGCAGGCTAGTTCCAAGCTAGTTCCAAGTGAGACTAGGGCGATGCCTCGTATCGGGGGCACCCAAGAGCGCCAGCAGTAACAGCTGTCTCTGAGCGAGGGAGTTAGCGGATTCGCCTACCCCCCGAGGAGGTGATCGTCCAGGCCGACCGGTGATGCCGATGCGCGCCTGGTCTGAGCGAAATATCAGGGTAGCGGTCGCAGGAACTCGAACAGAGCTTTCTCGGCGTCCGGTTCGCTTAGCATCGGAGCATGCCCGACACCTGCAATTTCGGCCACCGTGATAGATGGCGCCGAACGCTGCATTTTCGCGGCGATCGCTGCTGTAACCAGATCCGAAAGCTCCCCCCGCATCAACAAGACCGGACGTCGGGCAAGTCTTCGAAAGAGCCACCAGGCGATCCAGGTCGAGCGCTTGATAGGCTGGTCGCTAAGCGGCTTTCGAATTTCCGGATCATAGTCCAGCTCAAGGCTACCGTCCGCTTTGGTACGAAATGAACGGCGGGCCATCAAATCCCAGTCGGCGCGCCCGCCTTGCGGGAAAGCATCCGCCATGATCTTTTGCATATAGGCGGACGCTTCATCCCAATTTTGGATGGCTTCTGCCTTCCCCGCGTAACCGGTAATCCGATCGATTCCTTCCTGAGCAATCTCTGGCCCAACGTCATTCAACACCGCCGCGGCAATAACCCGCCGCCGCAGCCCGCCGATCGCCATGGTTATGAGCCCGCCCATAGATGTTCCGACAAATATCGCGCGGCCTATGCCCAGAGCGTCGAGAAGCGCCAGCAAGTCACGAGCATAGGTAGGGACGGCGTAGCGGCCCGCGTCGGGGCTTCTTGCCGATTTGCCCCTGCCGCGGACATCCGGCACGATCACCCGGCGGCCTTCGGCCGCAAGCTGCGGCGCCAGAAGTTCGAAATCACTCGAATTGCGGGTAAGTCCGTGAAGGCAAACCACCGGCAACCGCGCTGCGCCGGCCGCGGCTTCATAGTCGCGCGCGTACAGCTCGAGACCGTCACGCGACAGCCACCAGCGATCGACATAGCCAATCTCGCGCACTGCGCTTTCGATTGCCATCTGCCTCAAAACTTCACCGACGCTGCGACAAATATCTGGCGAGGATTGCCGTAGAATGCGGTAAGCGTCCCTTCCCTTCCGAGAGCGGGTATGAGATTCCCGGACGCATTTCGGAGCAAGGCGCCCGTGCGGGCATCGACTGCCATGAACGTGTAGCCCGACGTCTTGTAGCGCTTGTCGAGCAGATTCTTGCCATGGAGGCCGACGGACCAGCGTCCGCCCGGCGCGCGGTACACAAGATTGGCGTCGAACAGGGAGTAGCCGTCCTGATCGAGGAACGGGTTGGGAATCTCAAACTGGTAAGTCTTCGAACGATACGACCAGGTGGCAGACGCGTTTATGCTCCCGTCACCGACTGGCATCAGATAGGCAGCGGTAACGCTCGAGGTCCACTTTGGCGTATTCTGTACCTGCCGGAAATCTGCGACATCCACGGGCGCTCCCGCTACGAGGGTCACATATTCCTTGTACTCGGCATCGATATAGCCGAGCGTCCCGGCGACGCTCAAGCCGCCGGGGAGGCGGACATTGGCTTCCGCCTCTACGCCGCGAAACCGAGCCTTGCCCGCGTTGCTCACGACGCCGCAGAAGCTTGGCACGCCGGCGACCGTGCAGCCGACCGATCCGGGAATCTGGACATTCTTGTAATCGGCATGAAATGCTGCGAGCGCCAGCGTCAGTCGCCGGTCGAAAAGGGCGCCCTTGTAGCCGATTTCGTAGCTGTCGACCGACTCGGGTGCGAAGCTCAGGAACGCGGCGACCTCGTCATTTTCCCGGACGCCGTTTCCATTCAGGTCCGGCGCGTTCGCGCCAACCCCGCGTGGATCGAAACCGCCACCTTTGAAGCCCTGGGAATAGCTGGCGTAAAGATTGTGATCGGGCGTCGGCTTGAAGCTGATCGAGGCGCGGGGTGTGAACTTGCTGAACACGCTACGCCCCCTGAAATTGGTCGACGGACCACCCAGCGGTACGCCCGCGCCGCCGAACACGGTGGATCCGCCGCCGAGATAATTCTGGCGAAGGATCTGGGCTTTGCGTTCATCCCAAGTGTAGCGCCCGCCGACCGACAGGCTGAACTGATCAGAGAAGTCATAGGTGAAATCGCCAAAGGCGGCGAGCGTGTTGGTCCGCACATCTGCACTCGTATATGCCGCAAGGGTCGGCACGGTTGTGAAGATACGCGCATCGAACTGCGTCAGCGCCGATGCGTCGAGATAGTAGCCGCCGATCAGACCGTGAAAGCGATCGGTGTCGATCAGCAGCTGAATTTCCTGACTGAACTGCGTATTGTCATATAGCCCCGGAACGTCCGTATCTTCCGATGGCAGCGCGTCGAAATCGATCGGGCCTGCCGATTTGTCAGCACGGTATGCCGTGATGGACCGGAACATGATGCTGTCAGCCGGACGCGCCTCAAGGAAAAGCGACGCGCCCCACGCTTCGACGTCCTGCTTGGGGGTGTTGAGGGCTCCCCGTGTGTCATAGACATCAGACAAAACGGGAGCGCCGGTAAGCTGGCTCACGATCAGCCTGTGCCCTCCCCTCGGATTCGACATGTCATGGGTATAATCGCCGGTAAGCCGGGCGAAGATCTGATCTCCATGCACCTCGGCGGTCCCGCGAGCCGCGATCACCTTTTTATCGTAATTGTCCAAGCCGGTCGTCAGATTATCGCCGAATCCGTCCCGATTCAGCGATGCGAATGCGCCACCGAGACGAAGGATACGGCCCGAATCGACGGGCATGCTCGCACTTACTACCGCGTCGCGCTGATTGTAGCTTCCGTAGGCGGCTCGCAGGTTGATCTCGGCTTCGTCGGGAAGCTTCTTGGTGACATATTTGACCGCGCCGCCGACGGTATTGCGGCCATAGAGCGTTCCCTGCGGTCCTCGAAGGATTTCGATCCGTTCTACATCATAAATATCAAGAACGGCAGCCTGGGGACGATTCAGATACACGTCGTCGAGATAGATACCGACACCCTGCTCGAAACCCGAGACGGGATCCTGCTGCCCGACGCCGCGAATGAAGGCAGTGAGCGTCGAGTTGGTTGCACGCGACGCCTCGAGGGTGACGTTGGGCGTGACATTCGACAAATCGGTGATGTCGATCGCGCCCTGTGCTTCGAGCTTTTCCCCGCTGAACGCGGTGATCGCGATCGGGACATTGATGAGAGTTTCCTCGCGGCGACGAGCCGTGACAACGATCTCGCTACCATCGTCCGACGCCGCCGCACTCTCTGTCCCGGCAGGTGCCCCCTCCTGCGCATGTGCAGCCGCGACGGCTCCCGAGGCCACGCCGGCAAGAATGACCGCGCGCACGGCTTTTCCCAGAATGATCATCTACCCTCTCCCCTAATTGATTCTATATGGTATGAGAAATTCGTACGCCGAGGTGAACGGGTCGTCAACTTCATATTCTAGCCGAGGTCGCAAGATCTCGGCCTTCATGCGCCGTAGCGCATCGATCAAGTCGACGTATCCATACCTATTAGTATATATGCACCTTGACCGGCCGGGCAGCAGTCCGATAGGCGTACTGCTATGTCCGGCACCCAATCAATCAAACACGCGGGGGGCGAAGTCCACAGTACACCCCCCTCCCGCGCACTGAAGCGCGGCCCGAAGCGCAAGCTCGACGAAGATCACTGGTTTGAGGCGGCGCTGGACGCGATGGCGATCGGCGGCGTGGAGCGGGTGAGGATTGACCGCCTTGCCGCTGATCTTGGCGTCACCAAGGGCAGTTTCTATGTCCTTTTTCGGTCACGCGAGGCGTTTCTGGACGAACTCCTTGCCCATTGGCGCCGGATTTCCACCTTGCAGGTGATTGCAGAACTGAGTGCAATCAACGAGCCGCCCCTCGATCGCCTGGCCCGCGTCTTTGCCATCTCAACCTCCGATCGCGCCAAACGACGGGCGCGCATCGAGGCAGGATTTCGCCTTTGGGCATATGATGATCTCCGCGCCTCCCAAACGATGAGGGAAATCGATCACCATCGCCTCCTCTATTTCCAATCTGTGGTCGCAGCCGCTGGGATACCCGCAGATGACGCCCGGCCACGGGCGTTTCTCATCTACTCCTACCTGATTGGCGATGCGATGCTGGCGGCCGGGCAGGATGATCTACGGGAAGTATGCAGAGCCTTTCTGTCGACCGGAAGCCAGCGGCAATAATCATTCATGGCCCGGTAGCGCCTCGTTCGCTCACCAAAGCACTCGCCAAATATGGCTGCGAACGCGCGGTCGGCTGACACACGAGACCGCAATGGTTCACAATTTCCGCCGAGCGGGCTGACGGAACCGTGAAGACTGTCGGATGCTCCAGCGACATGCCGGCCTCGTCATGGACATCGAGGAGCTTGGGCGAGATATTGATGTGCTTCGGCCCTTGGCGGAGCGCTTCGCGTCGTCGCAGGAGGGGGCGCCGAAGTTCAGTCGGAACCGAACCTGCCGCGGCTCCAGAACATAATGGCATATTGCATCAAGAGAGACAGGATTTCGCCAGACCCTCGATGTGGATCCGGGCGGCGGCTTTGGATCCTTCCACATCTCCTGCGGACACATTCTCGATCAGCCCGTTAAGCCGGTCCTGAAATCCTCGCAAGTCAGGCGCTGTGTCTGAGGATTGCATGACGAAGAAATTCGCCATGCTGATTAACGATCCGAATTTCTGGCTTATGAGCGGCGATCCAGCCATCGCGTGAACAATGTCGAGGAGTTCCTTGCCTCGCAGGAGCTTTTCGCTATCCGCAAGGCCGTCCCATTCACCGGCGAGTGTGCGCATGGCGACGATGATGGTCCGTCGCCCTCCTTCGCCGCGCGCAGCCGCAAGGCCGGCAAACTCCTCCTCCACAAGGACGAGGCAGCGGAAAAAATCGTCGATTCTTCCCGGACTCGGATGGACTACATCACAGCCGACCTGAGGCACGACGCGGACATATCCCTCTACCGCCAGCGCATTTAGCGCAGCTCCGATCGGTTGCCGGCTGGCACCGGTTTCCGCAGCGAGGTCGTTCACGATTATCCGATCGCCGAAGCGATATTTCCCGCAGATCAGTCGGCATAACAGTTCGTCATAGAGCGTGTCCCGCTTGTTGGCGCTCATCGCTCGAGCCTCGCGCTCGCTATTCGGACGTTGGTTAGCCCCGCCCGGACCCAAGCGATCCCTAGTCTCATCCGACAATGCCCCGAGCCCGCAAAGCGGCGATTTGGCCGGAGTTCAAACCGAGGTCGCGAGCCAGAATTTCGTCGGTGTTTTCACCGAGCATCGGTGGCGCGCTCGAAGCGACAGCCCGCTTCCCGTCGATCATGATCGGGCTTGCGACGCCGGGAAGGTCACCGAGCTGCTCATGTTGGAGTTCGACCTTCATTCCCCGGTGCCGGACATGAGGATCGGCAAATACGTCGGCGATCTCGTTGATCGGCCCTGCCGGGACACCGGCCGCGTCCAGCCTCTCGATCCATGTGTCGGCGCTGGCTGCGGTGAACAACGGGACCAGTTCGCACTCAAGCGCAGACTTGTGAACGGCGCGGGAGCCATTGGTGGCGAAGCGGGGATCTTCTGCAAGATCCGGGCGGCCGACCGCTTCACACAATCGCCGGAATTGCGAATCATTTCCTATCGCGAGATTGATCCCGCGGTCAGCGGCCAGGAATGATTGATAGGGAACGATGTTGGGATGCGCATTCCCGTAGCGGGGCGGGTTCTGCCCGGTCGCAAAATAGTTGAAGGCCTGATTTGCGAGCGTCGCGACCGTTACGTCGAGCAAGGAAACGTCGAGATGACAACCGGAGCCGGTGCGACCCTGCTTGAAGAGAGCGGCAAGGATCGCAGCCGTGGCGTATAGGCCGGTCATGATATCCGATAGCGCGACGCCTGTTTTCATGGGACCGCTTTCGGCAGAGCCCGTCACGCTCATCAGGCCTCCCATGCCCTGAGCGATAAAGTCGTAGCCCGGGCGGCCGCTGTAGGGGCCATCCTGGCCAAATCCCGTGACCGAGCAATAGACCAGCCGGGGATTAAGAGAGCGCAGGCTTTCCGCGTCCAATCCATATCGCTTGAGCACGCCAACCTTGAAATTCTCGACGACGACGTCGGAGCCGGCGGCCAGGGTCCGGATGAGTTCCTGACCTTCGGAGCTGGCGAAGTCGGCGGCGAGCGCCAGCTTGCCGCGATTTGCGCACAAGTAATAGGCCGAAGTCTGCACATCATTCCGGTGCAGCCATGGTGGACCCCATTTACGCGTATCGTCCCCCTCCTGCGGTCGTTCGACCTTGATCACGGTGGCCCCCATATCGGCCATGAGCTGCGTCGCCCATGGCCCAGCCAGCACGCGACTCAGGTCAAGAATCCGGACGCCCTCGAGCAACCGGCTCATTGCTCACATCTCTTCGCGAAGGGCCCGCTTGTCATCTTAACGTCTCGACCCGGACGTCGCATGGCGCATCACGCCGCCCCGCTCGTGGCGAAGTGACATCAGGCCCGGCTTCCAGATGCCCAAGCCCGAGCAAGCCGTTCCACGACGCCGACTGCCCAAGATATTTCACATCCGAATCCATCAGCACTCCATCTCGGCTCACGGTGGAGACGCCGGAGCGGGCCGGGAAGAATTGCCGGCGCGTCGCGCTGCGATCGGAGCGATCGTCGCGCTGACGGATCTACCGGTCCTTTCCGGGTCAGCATGTCGCGATCGGGCCAGCTCCTCGACAAGCCCGCCACATCGCTGTTCGTCCCGGAAATCCATGTCGCCCTCACCCCGCTATTGCATTACGACGAATGTGATGCACTATGTGCAATACTCAATGGCTCAGCAAGGCTCGTTATTCAAGCCTGTTCGCTTGATCCGGAGAGCGACCGCGCAACCCGGAAAAGGAGCTGTTGAATGTCGGTAAGCATATGATGGCCGTTCGCGACCGGATTTGGGGCTCGGCGAGCCTGCTACTGTGTTCCGCGTCGCTTTTCTGGGCACTCAACCCCATCGTCGCGCGGGCCGTCCACCATCTGGTGTCACCCTTGGGGATGGCGTTCTGGCGGTGGGTCGTGGCTATGGGCGTCGGTATGATCTTCGCCTGGCCGCATCTTGTCGACGACCGCCGGGAAATCCTGCGCGAGTGGAAAATGCTCGCGCTGCTCGGAACCTTGGGTATCGGGGCGTTTGCCCTCGTCGTCTATTGGGGGCTTCAATATACCACGGCGACGAACAATCTGATGATGCAAGGCGCGATGCCGTCTATGATCCTGCTTCTTTCAACACTGGTCTTCAGAGACAAGATCACGCCTGGCCAGCTCGTGGGCACTCTGGTTTCCCTCGCAGGACTATTGGTGATCGTGGCGCAGGGCAGCATGGCGAACCTGCTCGCCATGACATTCAACCGCGGGGATGCCGCCGCGCTCTTCGGCGTTTTTCTTTATTCGCTATATTCGACGCTGCTGCGCAAACGGCCCGCGATCCATCAGCTAAGCTTCCTGGTCACCCTGTTCGGTGTCGGGGCGGCCAGTATCGCGCTGCCATATTCCCTGGAGATCGCCCAGGGCCATTACATGGCGGCACGGGCCGAGGTCGTTCTTGCCATTCTCTATGTGGGAATATTCCCGTCGCTTCTCGCCTACTTCTTCTTCAATCGATCAGTCGACCTCATCGGCATCTCCCGCGCCAGCATCTATATGAACCTGCCGCCGATATTCGGGGTTGGACTTGCGATCCTGCTGCTGGGCGAGCGCCTCGCGCCGTTTCACCTCGTGGGTGCGGTGCTCGTGGCGTCGGGCGTTTTCCTGGCGACGCGCCGAGGGGCCGAGGCCTCGCCCACGGTCGGCGAAGCAGAGCCCAAGGCAGCCGAAGCTGAGCCGATCTCACGCTAGGGCGCAGGCGGATTTCCAGCTTTGCGGGGCCCTTATGGCGCCGGGGATCGCACGCGTGGCGCCATGACCGCATAGGAATGCACCCGTTCCCGACCAAGAAACGCCTTTGCATTGCGCGCGATGAATTGTATCTAACGAGCTTATAGTGATCGTGGTTCGCGCTTTCTGTGACGGGCCGCGGAGTTGCATAGACTGGAATGGAAATACTTTGGAACGACTCGGCAAGAGCGTGCGCAAGACGAACGTGGAAGACGACAACATCGCACCCTCCGAGGCGCCTGCCCAAACTGGTTCGCGGGCACCCCGATCGGCTCAGGCCCCAAGGCCCCGGAAGAGTATCCAGTCGGTCGAGACCGGCGTCCGCGTGCTTGAAGCTCTCATTTCCTGCCCTGGCGGCTGTGCTCCCCTACGAGACATCGCGGCCGCTGCGGCCATGTCGCGGAGTCAGGCTCACCGTTATCTCCTGGCCTATATCAACACCGGGCTGGTTCAGCAGGAGCCTTCCGACGGCCGATATTCGCTTGGCCCGATGGCCCTCAAGGTCGGCCTATCCGCCCTTTCGCGGCTCGATGTGATCCGGATTACGACCGCCTACCTGCGGCAACTCGCCGATGACCTTCAAACCACGGGGCTGCTCACGATCTGGGGCGACTATGGCCCGACGATTATCCGCTGGCTCGACGGAGGCGTTCCCATAGCGACGTCGCTGCACGTGGGTTCGGTCCTTCCGATCCAGCACTCCTCGGCAGGCCTGACGTTCATGGCCTTCCAGCCGCCGCTTGCCTATAAAACCCTCCTCGAGCGCGAGCGGGCGACTCGCGCGGCGATCGACGAGACGGAACTTCAGGGAATGCTGTTCGAGATCCGGCGTCAGGGCTATGCCAAGGTTGACGGTCAGGTCGTACCTGGGCTTGCCGCCATCTCGGTGCCTATTTTCGACATGCAGGGCAAGACGGTAGCCGTGATCGGTGTCCTTGGCCGGATGTCCGACAAGCACTTCTTCTGCCAGGGCAATGTTGACAAGGTGAAAGCCGCGGCCAATGAGGCGAGTCTCGCGATGGGATGGCAGCCGGATGAGGCGCGTGCTGCATCCTGAACCGGCGCTCGCGGTATCGTCGCCTGCTGAGCCCGGTCTTTAAGGCCACTCGGTGGTCAGGCGATGATTGAACTCGACCCGGACTTTTTCTGGAATTTCTCTCTAGACGCCTACGCTCGCCCCGGTGTTGCCCGCCTGTGCCTGACCTTGCAGGACGATCATGGGCTCGACGTCAATGTCCTGCTGTTCTGCTGCTGGATCGCGCAAAGCCGGTCGGCACCGGTCGCAGAATGCGACATCGAGCGTCTCGTGGGCGAGGTCGCACCGACCAACGTCGAGGTGGTTTGGCCGCTCCGTCGCGCGCGCAGATGGCTGAAGGCGGCAGCAGAGGCCGAAGATGATATCGCTCCAGCGGCTGCGCGCACCCGTGCCCTGGTGAAAGAGGCAGAACTTGCAGGCGAACGCCTCGTACAACAGATATTGGCGACGTCGGCGCGGCTATCGTCGGCCGCGAGCATTCAAAACCCCGTTGACGCGGCAGATCTGAGCCTCGCTGCCTATGCCCGTGCAACCGGTGCAATCGCCGCAGGCCCAGATCTTCGCCACCTCGCGAGGCTCATCCTCCAGTCGGCCGGGCCAGCGGCTTCGGCGGAACCTTTGCAGTCTTGAGATAGGTTATGAGGAGTTGGAGATCGTCTTCCGATATCTCGGTCGGCCGAAACGGCGGCATCTCGACAAGACCGTTGCGCACGACCGAATGGACATAATCGCCGTCGAGGTCGGTTCGGCCGATCAGCGAAGCGACCGGGCGATCAAGCTCCTGAAGAAGCATCGTTCCGGGATGACCCGGACCCGGATCGTGGCAGCCCGCGCAGTGGAGGGCGTAGAGTTCCATCCCGTCCGGCTTGACCTCCCCGTTCTGCTTCGAGCAGGCTGCGAGTATCAGCAGGGCGATAGCCGGAATTCCCATCTTCATGGTTCGAGCTCCTCTGCGCCGCTCAGGCAGAAACAAAAAGATTTGCGGGATCGAGCGCGCGCTTGACCCGGGCGTGGAGCTGCGCCGTGGCGCCGCTCTCGTAACTTGCCCGAGCAGCCCCCGTCAGCGAAGCTTCCACATGCGTCTGACCGAAACCGGCGCTCGCTTGCGCTTCGATGATTTCCTGCGCGCAGGTTCGAACCTTCCCGTTACCCTCGCTGCTTCCATTCCAGCAAATATGCTGCAGATGCTGAGCGGAGCGCCAAATTGCGTTGGTTTCTGTCAACAAGTCGAACCCATGACGCCCGGCAGCGTCCCGCGACAGCTCGTAGAGGCGCAAGACGTCCGCGCCGTCGACGGGGCTCACGGGGCTGACGCGCATCGACGATCCGCCGGCCCATGCAGGCACGCGCCCCGGAGGCGCGCCGACGGAACCGCTCATCATGCCGGCCCGCCAATCCCACAACCCGCGGTTCGCGAAGTCCGTGCCCGACAGAATGCGCGCGCCGCTGATCGACGAGAAAGCATCCGAGATCATCGACCAGGCAATGGAGACATTTTCGGGCAAGCCGTAAAGCGAGCCGTAGAGCGTCCAATATCCAAGACCTAACGACGCTCCGGCCTTTCCGATCTCGCTGGCCTTCATTGGTCCGGACCCGGCGAAGTCGCGTCGGGTCTTGCCCGCGAGGGCTGCCTCATGCAGGGCATTCGCGACCGCAACGCCGTTCGGAACCACCATGTTGGTCTTGAGCGGACCGAGCACGTCGAAGAGGGCCGCAAGGTCGTCTTCTCCCGGCACGGTTACCGCGAAAGGCTTGGCCGCGGGCGGACTGGGCATCAGCCAGAGGCCGACCTTCGTGACGATCCCGAGGTCGGACTGCGTGAAGAGGCCGTCAACCCATGGGCCGTACCCGAATTTGAACAGCTGCCAGCATGTACTCTTGGGCATGGCTCCCATGCCCGTCCGCACGCTGCGACCGTCGGCCAACATGACCTCGAGGCCACATTGCATGAGATAATGGTCTGCATATGGCGTATAACCGGCGCGGCGCTGGATGAAGGCATCTGCGACAGACTCATCGGGATCGCCGGGGCAATCGATCCCGAGTCTGAGGCCGCGCTCGCTGATATGCTCGGACAATTGCTGGAAGGTGACGCCAGGTTCGACCAGACAATAAGCGAGTTCCTCGTTCACCTCGAGGATCTTGTTCATGCGGGAAAGGTCGAGGATGATGATCTTGTCGCGCGCGGCTGCATCGCGCCCCGGCGCCGCTCGGGATGCCGGCTGGAGTGCGGCGCCTGCCGACCGTGCCGCGGCGAGGATCCTGGAAAGCTCCTCCTCGCCGGCCGGCGCGACAATCGCTATCGGCAGATTCCGTCCCGATCGAAACGGCGCCAACATCGCGGGATCGCGCGTCAAACTGGCGCCTCCCACCGAAGCTTCAATGGCGTTGACCGCCGCGGCTTGTCGCGTCGCGTCCATTTGGAGCTCCTATTTCTGGAAGTTCGAAGGCTGGAGGACGACCGGGAACCGCCCGGGGTCCGAAATGTCGAGAGCGAATTCCCCGGCGCGCAGCTTGCGGTCGATCGCGCTTGCCGGCTCACTGTCGCGCCAGGAAAAGCAGCAATCGTTACAGCGCCAGATCGTCCAGACGGTCTCACCGTCATCGACACCGCGAAAATCGGCGGTGCTACCGTCGGATCCGCATCGTGGGCATTGCGCTGGCGTCACCGCACGTCTCCTCGTTGCATCTGGCGAATGCGTTTGCCAAGTTCTTCGATTTCCGGTCCGGTGGGCGGGGATACCAGATGAGCCTCGCCGACCGGATCAGGCGGTAGGTAGCTGGTCGCATCGATAATGAGATGATGCCCTTTCCCGGGCGTCACGGCGGCAGGATCGATCGGGACCATTGCCATATTGGGCAGCACGATGATGTCGTCGGCGCGCGTTCGGGTCGATAGGGCCCACATGACCTGGTTCAGGTCGAACGGATCGATGTCGGCATCGACCATGATCAGATTCTTGAGATACATCAGGCCGTGCGGAGTCCCGAGGGCGCGGAGTGCCACCGACTTGGCGAAGCCCGCCATCCGGTTCTTGACCGCAATGATGCCTGTCAGCCCATGCTGGTAAAGCGCATTAACCGCGGTGACTTCAGGAAAGGTCTGGCGGAGCTGCGCATAGATCGGCGCGGAGGTATGAAGGCCGATCAGCGTGTCATGTTCGGTCCAGCCCCTCCCGATGTAGATATTCTCGAAAATCGGGTTCTGCCGGTGCGATACCGCCGTCACCTTGAATACCGGAGCGCGCCGAACCCCGCTGTACGAGCCCGGGAATTCTCCAAACGGTCCCTCGAAGACGCGCTCGCCCAGGACGAGTTCCGCTTCGATCACGATCTCGCTGTCGGCGAGGATATCGATACCGTTTCCGGAGCTGGTGAGGCGTATCGGTGCTCCCATCATCGCCGAGGCATAGGCATATTCGGATTCATCATATCCGATCGGGGTCGCGGCAAAAAGCGCAACGCCCGGATGATTGCCGAGCATCACCGCGACCTTGAGCGGAACCCCTTCCCGCTCCGCGGCCAGGATCTGCCGGCCCATGTCATGGGCCGGGATCGTCATCAGACTGAAGCGATCGGGTCCCTGGATCTGCAGGCGGTAGATACCGACATTCTGCTTGCCGAAATCGTCCGGTTCGAGCGGATCGCGCGATGCGACCGACGCCTTCGCAAGATAGAAGCCGCCATCATATTCGTTGATCCTGTAAACGGGCAGAATATCATAGAGGTTGATATTCTCTTCGTGGCGACATTCGTGGACGGGCGCCTGCCCTTCCGACACGCGGCTGATCTGCGCCGAGGCATCGCCCCATCGGCCGGCGATATCGAAGAACATCTCCCTGATCGTGGTTCCCTTGGGCTGCCCGAGAAGCAGCGCGATATTGTCCCACGAACCATGGACGCCGACGACCGTTCGCTTCCCCGGATAACCCGCAATATTGTCGAATATGATCGCCGGCGCGTTGTTGACGTCCCGCGAAGCCGCGACGGCGATATTGCGAAGGTCGGGTTCGGGCATGACGCGGTCGCTCCAGCGAACCGCCTGCCCATGCTCCTCGAGAAGCTCCAGGAAGTCGCGCAGCGATCCGACCCCCCGCGCGCGCTCCGCGAGGTTGCTTCGCAAATTGCCGTCTGCCCGCTCCATCAATGCCCTCCTTCACCAGCGGCGCCGGTCTGAATGGTGACCCACTTCCACTCGGTCATGATGTCGAGATCGACCTCGGTTCCTTCCCGGCCGAAACCGGAGGCTTTCGCACCCCCGAATGGAACATGGGGCTCATCGTGCAGGGTCGGGGCATTGATATGCACCATACCGACCTCCGCTTCGCGCGCGAACTTCAGCGCCTTGTCGATATCGCGCGTGAAGATCGCCGCGCTCAAGCCATATTCGGTATCATTTGCGAGGCGCAGGGCCTCGTCCATGCTGTCGAACGGATAGAGCGACGTCACGGGACCGAAGGTTTCCTCCCTTGCGACGTCCATCTCCGGCATGACGCCGGCGAGGACTGTGGCTTCGCACACATTTCCGAGCCATTGCCCTCCCGCCAGCACATTGGCGCCCTTGTCCCTGGCGTCGTCAACGTGGCGCCGGACGCGTTGCCGTTGGCGATCCGAGATTATCGGCCCCAGCATCGTCGAGGAGTCGCGGAGATCGCCCCCCGTCAGCCGCGAGGCGGCCGCGGCAAACGCTTTCGAAAAATCCTCGAATATCGGGCGCTCGACATAGATTCTCGAGGCGCCCATGCAGACCTGCCCCTGATACATGAAAATGCTGAAGATCGCGGCCGCGACCGCCTTTTCGATATCTGCGTCGGCGCAGATCACGAGCGGGCTCTTGCCGCCGAGTTCGAGCGTGTATTTCTTCAGCCCCCTCGCGGCGATCGCGGCAATATGCCTTCCGACGCGCGATGAGCCCGTGAAGGTGATCGCGCGTACCTTCGGATGGCTCGTGAGCGTGTCTCCGATGCGCGCGCCGTCGCCATATACGACATTGAAAAGCCCAGCCGGAACGCCGGCCTCGGACCAGAGCCGGGCAAGCATGTCGGCAACCCGCGGCGCAGACTCGGAGGGCAAAAGGACAAAGGCATTTCCCGTCGCCAGAGCCATTGCGGACTGCTTGATCCCCTTGATCAACGGCACGTTGAACGGGGTAATGCCCGCGACCACGCCAACCGGCTCGCGCAGGCTCATGCTGAACCTGCCGGGGGCGTCCGAAGGGATGGTCTCGCCACGGATACGGCGCGGCACACCCGCCGCGGCGCGCAGGAAGCTCGCGGCAAATCGGGTTTCGAAACCGGCCTTCGCGATCGGTGAGCCGATTTCCTCGATGAGAACATCCGCAAAGGCTCCGGCGTCGCGCTCGATCAGCGCCGACGCCTTCACCATCCAATCCTCGCGCACCGCTGCCGGCAGGTGGCGATACTTGCGGAAGGCATCGTCGGCCATCTCGACGGCCCGTTCGATGTCGGCGGACGTCCCGGCCGCGGCGCGCGCGTAAAGGCTGTCGTCGACCGGGTTGAGGTCGTCGAAATATCCGGCATCGCCGGGCGCCACGAACTCGCCGGCGATCCAGTGGTGAAGGTGCGGACGGGCATGGGTCATGATGAAAATCCCGGGAGATCAAGGGACGCCGACATCAGCCGCGCGCAGCCTTCGGCCAGATACCCTGCTTGCCTGGCGACAGAATTCCATTCGGATCGAGCACATCCTTCAGGCGGTGGTGCAGGTCCCATAGCGCTCCATCATTGTGGCGATAGGTCTTCGCGATCTGGTCCATGAAGGCGAGATGGGTGCGATATTCGCCGAAGCCCGCGTCGGCAGCCTCGTCCACAAGGAGGCTGAACAGGTCGTATGCACTTTTGCGCATCGCTTCGTCGGCGCGATTGTACATGATCATCAGGATGTGATGCATGTCGCGCCACCCCACGAGGAATTCGCCGATATAGTCGAAGCCGAACTGGTGGCAGCGTTGCTTGATCAGATTATATTGCGACATCGCCTCGGCCCCGTTCGGCGCGGAGATTGGCGAGAAGTTCACATGCCCGCCCCCCCCGATCCAGTTCATTATGCTGAACTCGGTCATATTGGGTTCGCCGCGCATCAGTTTCACGCGGTAGTCCCATGCCGGGTCGTTTTCGCGCGCGAAGTGAAATTTCGCCCCCGGGATGCTGCCGAATGCGTCCTCGATGACTTTCCAGTTGTTCTCGATCATGGGCGGCGGCCCGTAAAGCGCGCCGTAAAAATTCCACATGCCAAGATCGAGATCGGATGCGATCTTGGCCCGGACCGACGGCGGAACCGGGCCTTTTCCGTCATAATAGTGACGGCGTGTCGTCTTTGCCGATGCCTCCCACAGCAGATCGACTGCGACAGCAGCATTCGGGATGATCTGGTTAACCTTGAGCGGGCGCGTGATCTCGAAAATCTGCTCGAGATCTTCTTCCCGCGGGAAGGTGATCATGAACGGCTTGTACCCGGGTGGCTCGGGCATCAGCCAGATGCCGAGCTTGGTGACAACGCCGAAGTTCGATTGGGTGAACATGCCATCGAACTGGGGACCGATGCCATGCTTGCTGATCTGCCAATTCTTGCTTCCCGCGATTCCACCTTGCCCCGTGCGCACGACCTGACCGTCCGGCAATATCACTTCCATGCCGCACTGCATGATGAAGTGATCGCCGTACGGAGTGTAGCCGGCGCCATGTTCGAGGGCATTCCCCATCACGCCGCCCCATGCCGGCGCGGCGGGATCGATCCAGAGCTTGCTGCCGATCCGCTGGAGGTGCCGGTAAAGCTGCATGTAGGAAACGCCGGGCTCAACCAGCGCATAGCCATATTTCTCGTTGACCTCGATGATCCGGTTCATGCGCTTCAAGTCGAGGATGACATATCCGGACTTGCGGGGCGCCGGGCCGCCATAGGCAAAATTTCGCCCTGTCCCGATCGTCCACAACGGCGCGCGATAATTGTTCGCGACCGCGAGAATTTTCTGAATTTGCTCGATATTCTCTGGAGCAACGGCCGCCGAGGGCAACAGCGTGCCGTCGGCGAGAGGCGAATATGCATCGCGGTAGCTTGAAAGAGGAAGCTCGTCGACGAACACCCAGGATTTCCCGACGACGCCGGAGAGCTCCTCCAGAAGGCGCGAGAAGTCGGCAGCAGCAATGCCCTCGGGAAGGTTGGGCGTCATCGGACACCTCCGTCGAGGCGAAATGCCCAGGTCACGAGAAATCCGGGACTGCGCGCACTCAAGCCGCAAATTTCCGAGGCGCACCCCGACTCCCGCGGCCCGGCCGCCCGTCCGGCGAGCTCGTCGCGGAGGCGCATCGCAGCGACGGCCGGCCATGTGAATTGCGAAACACCTGCGAAGCCTGGCTGGCCGGCTATCCGGTGCGTCCATCGGCCGGCGCCATAACTATGGTCCCAGCGCAGGATCGGAGTGGCGCCTGCCTCGATCAGAAGCTGACCGGCGATCATCGCCACCGGGTCGGAGGTCAGTCCGGCAATCACGCCCTTTCCGCTCGGGCGGTATCCGAATAATTCGTCCAGCCCAGGCCCAACCTCCAGCGCGCTGGCGGTCGGAACCTCCGAGGCAAGCGCATCGGAGAAGCGGATGCTTTCGGGGATTCCCTGCTGCCGCACCACCCGGACCGGTTCGCCTCGCGCAGGCACGGAGCCGAGGCCGGCGACCCCTGCCAATCCAGCGGTGACAAGCCCTGCCCCGAGCAAGTCGCGGCGATTAAGCTCGTTCATCATTGGCTTACCCTTTCCGAAGGTTCGGTCGATTCAAGGCGCGTGACCTGGGCACTGCTGAGGCCGGTCCAGCGCCGGTCCTGTTCCCGATGAATTCCGAACTGATCGAGGACGCGAATGCAGCTGTGATCGACGATGTCCTGGACCGTCGACGGCCGCGCGTAGAAGCCGGGAACAGGCGGAAATATGACCGCGCCCATTTCAGAGCATGCGACCATGTTGCGCAGGTGAGCGAGATTGAGCGGCGCTTCGCGGACCATCAGCGTCAGCCTGCGCCGCTCCTTGAGCATGACGTCGGCTGCACGAGTGATGAGATTGTCGGACAGCCCGTTGGCGATTGCGGCCAGAGTCCGCATCGAGCATGGCGCGACCACCATACCCTCGCACAGGAAGGATCCGCTCGCGATAGAGGCTCCCACGTTGCGAACATTGTGCACGACGTCGGCTGCCGCTTCGAACTGCTTCAGCGTCAGCGGTAGCTCCTCACGGATATTCAGCACAGCGGCCTGAGAAACGACGAGATGCGTTTCGAAGCCGGGCGTATCGCGCATCATTTCGAGAAGCCGCAGACCGTAGACTGCGCCGGTGGCGCCAGTCACGGCAATAACGATCCTCCGCAGCGTCACAGGACCCGGCGGATCGCGTCGCATTTCGGTCCAGAAATCGCCATTGCGGACCCGCTCCCGATTCTATTGTCGACGCACACCATACAATCCATTGCTCATTGTGCAAGGGATAAGTGGGTGACGCCGTCGCGCATCATGGCTTGAAGCGTTCCAGCAGCCTCCCGGCCGCATCAGCGAGCGCGAATGCGTCGATTCCGACGGCGACGAAGCTCGCCCCGGCCGAGAGATGGGCATCGACCAAGGAGAGATCGCGCGACAAGATTCCTGCGGGCTTTCCGGTCGCGATGATCCGCGCGAGAGCGTCCAGCGTCAGGTCCCGCAGCCTGTCCCTGTTGGAGCTGCCCATCAGCCCCGCGGAGGCTGCGAGGTCCGCGGGACCGATGAAGAGGGCATCGACACCGTCGACCGCGGCAATCGCCTCGAGATTTTCTATCCCCGCCATGGTCTCGATCTGCGCGATTACGCAAAGCTGCGCGTTCGCTTCAGAGACAAAGGTGGGAATAGCACCCCAGCGCGACGCCCTCGCGCCGCCGATCCCTCGGCTCCCTGCAGGCGGATACCGGCATGCATCGACGATCCGGGTCGCCTGTTCGGCATTTTCGACCATCGGGATCATCAGCGTTGCAGCGCCCAGGTCCAGGATCTGCCGCAGCGCGATCGGATCGGAGGAAGGTGCGCGTACCACGGCGGCGCAGGAAGAGCAGCCTTCTATCGCGCGAAGCTGGTCAATAATGCCGGGCAGCGTCTGCGGGCCGTGCTCGGCATCGATCAGCAGCCAGTCGAAACCGACCCCGGCGCATATTTCAGCCACACTGGCGTCGGCCAGGGCAAGCCAGAATCCGAACAGGGGACGTTGCTGCGCCAGCGCGGCTTTGAAGTGATTGGGAGGCATGGGCAACGGCACGTCAGGCGAATCTCATGCCGATGGTGCCGAGCCTGCCGAAGTCGGCCGATATCACGTCGCCGCGAGAGACGGGAACGGGGCGCGTAAAGGAACCTCCGAGCAAGATTTCTCCGGCTTGCAGGCCCTCGCCCCAAACTCCCAACCGGTTCGCGAGCCAAGCGACGCCGCGCGCTGGATGGTTCAGCACCCCGGCCGAGAGGCCGGTCTCCTCGATCACGGCGTTGCGCGAGAGGATGGCGCCCACCCACCGAAGGTCAACGGCATCGACCCGGACCGGACGGCCGCCGATGACGATGCCGGCATTCGCCGCATTGTCCGCGATCGTATCCTGGATCTTGCGCGCGCTTCCCGTCACCTCGTCGATGGCTTGAACGCGGCTATCGATGATCTCTATCGCCGGTACGACATAGTCCGTCGCCGCAAGGACGGCGTGAGCCGTGACACCGGGCCCTTTCAGCGGGCGAGCCAGGAAGAAGGCGAGCTCGACTTCGACCTTCGGGTTGATGAAGCGATCGATAGGGATATCGCCTCCTTCCTCGAAAGCCATGTCGTCGAGCAATGTGCCATAGTCCGGTTCGGTAATGCCGGCCGATTGCTGCATTGCGCGGGAGGTCAAACCGATCTTCCGCCCGATGGAATGGCGGCCCGATGCGAGTTTGCCGTCCACCCAAGAGCGGGCGACCCGGTAGCCATCCTCGATCGTCATATCGGGATAGCGGGCCGACAATTGACGAACTGGCGTTCGCGTCTTCTCGGCTTCGCCCAATTCGCCGGCGAGCGTCGCGATGAGCCTATCGTCCATGGCGGTCCCCTTCCGATCTTCCTTCGCGAGCCAAAGCGCTGCGCGTGGAAGTGAAATCCAATGGGCAATGCATTGCACATAGAGATATTCGAGTCTAGCGATATGGGACCTCGCGAGATCTCAAACGCGAATACAATAGACAATGCGATATCCATTGTGCAATGCTCTTGGTTGTCTTCGACATGGAGAAGGAAGGGAGAGACATCGTGAACACAGCTGTACGCGAAGAAAAAATCGTGGGCCGCGGGCTGACATCGCACACGCTCATTGCTGGCGATCCTGCCAATCCGGCGGTCCTGCTGCTGCATGGCGCCGGGCCCGGAGCGCACGCCGCGTCGAACTGGCTGCACCTCATGCCCGACCTGGCGGAGAATTTTTTCGTCGTCGCTCCGGATCTGATCGGCTTCGGGCAGTCGACGATCCCCGACCCCTCGCCGGACAATATCATGGGCTGGATCGGCACGCGCGTGGAACAATGCCTCGGGCTCATGGAGACCATGTCGATCGACGTCGCTCACGTCGTCGGAAATTCGATGGGCGGCGCACTTACGCTGCAGCTTCTGAGCGAGGCCCCGGAGCGTTTCGGCAAGGTCGTATTGATGGGTTCCATCGGGGCTCCCGCTCCCCGCACGCCGGAACTCATCCGGCTTCTTTCATTCTATTCCGATCCCCGTCCGTCGCGGTATCGGCAGCTTATGCACAGTTTCGCCTATGATGCAGACAAGTTCGAGGGCATGGAGGAGATCGTCACGTCGCGCTACAAGATTGCCACCGACCCGTCCGTCATGGCCGTCGCAGCGAAGATGATCGACTCCATGAAGGTTGGTATCGAAGCTCTGGCGATGCCGCCGTCAATCCTGAGCAAGCTTCCGCACGACGTGCTGATCTTCCACGGCAGGCAGGATCGCATCGTACCCCTCGACACCAGCCTTTACCTGCTGGAACATCTGCAACACGCGGAACTTTATGTTCTCGACAGGTCCGGCCATTGGAGCCAGCTTGAGCGGTGGGACGTCATGCGGCCGATGATGGAACTTCACTTCGGCGCCAGGGACTGGGCAAAATCGGGCTGACGATTTGGGCCATCGTCTCGCGTGAGCCGACGCCGTTTGCCGGGCGGCCACTCCCCCCAAGTGACCGCCCGGCGGGGCTAAATCGGATAAACCAGGTAACGTGGGAGCACGGTCGTATCGAGCAGCGCCCGGCGGGAGAGGAGCCTAAGTTCTCCCGCCGCGGATTCGCGCACGACATCCTCGTACCTGCCCGTTGCCAGCACTTCCGATACGCCGCTATCTTCGGGCGTCATGAACACGCTGAAATTCGAACGTGCGTGCCAGGTCTGATCATCGATGCGCCCGGTCGCCACCCGCTGTACAAAGTGCCGCGTACGATAATCCTGGAAGGTTCCAGCCCAGATTTGCGTGATATAGGTAACCCGGTCGAGGAGTCGTGCGCGGCAATCGTCGTACATGAAACCGAGCGCAAGCCCCTGTTCCTCATTCTCGGCCGACAGGCAGATGTAGGAGGCCGCATCTTCCTCGGCATAGTTGGACAACCAGCGCGCCATGTCCTTGCTGTCGAGGGCGTCGGCGTCGGACACGAGCAGAGCGTCGAGGGCGCGGTTCAGAGAATCTGGCGCGAGGCTCATGCCGCACGCCTCGCGAATCCCATGACCTCGCGATAATATTCCCAGCGCGGCAAGTTACCGCTCTCGTCATTCTGCAGGAATTCCTCCTCGATCGTCTCGGGATCTCGGACGCCTTTCTGGAAGACCGCTGCTCCCGGCGTATGATTTCCGATGTGAATGCGATGGAAGATCGACGCGTCTTCCATGCTGATGAGGCCGCTCGGCCCGAGGAGGTTGGAGCTTTGACGCAGCCGGTGACGCACCATTTCCTCGTCGTCATCGGCGTGCGCAAAATAGGCGTAGTGAACTTCGACGCGCTCGTGATCGATGGGAGTCGCAAATCGCAGGTTGATAACATCGAGATGTTTCGTCGCGACGAACGTCGGAAAAAGGCTCACGATCCGCGACCCGACCGAGGGGTCCTGACCCTTGAACTCGATGATCGAGGGATCTTGCAGGATGGTGTCGCCGCGGGCGACCGACAGCTCGGATTCGAATCCGATATGGCCTCGCTTCGTGCTGGTGAACTGCCGTCCCTTTCCGCCTTGCCAGTTCAGCAGGTTGAAGGCCTGATGGAGCAAGGGGGCGTGATACCCGTCATTGTCGGTATAGGACTTCCAGTTCGTGTTGTAGCGAACCTTCTGATAGCCAAGCAGCTTCAGGCGTCCGTCGCCGCCAACCAGCTCCCGCAGCGTCTCCATCATCCCCCCGAGGCTTTCCACAAGAGGTTCGGTCCGCGCCGACATCGTGACGAATACGAGACCGTAGACGCTCTCCATTCTCGGCTGCGCGAGCGGATAGTCGGAGCGGTTGAATCCGGGCAGGAATTCGCGCTGGTTCGGACAACCGACCAGCTCCCCCTTCGTGCTGAACAGCCAGCGGTGATAGGGACACTCAAATTCTGTCTTGTTCCCCATCGGCGCGGTCTCGAGCTGATTGCCCCGGTGGGAACACGCGTTGAAAAAGGCCCTTACGACCCCATCGTCGCCACGCGCGATCAGCAGCGGGACACCCGCGAGCCTGAAGGTCTTGAAATCGCCTGGCTCGGGAATCTCGCTCTCGTGACACACGGGGTGCCACTCCTCGCCATGAAAGATACGACGCAACTCGACGTCGTAAATGTCCTTGCGCGTGAAAGCTTCCTTGGGAATCTCGTTTATATTGTGCGGCCAGTCCAGCTCTACCTTTGTCATAACGCCGACTCCATTGCTGCGGGGGTAGCGCGCTCCGCTTCAAGCGCCCTGCCAAGGTCAGCCCACATCGTCCCCGACTGCCGCGCGCCGGCCAGAAAGGCCTCGGGAACGAGATGGTATGGTGGCCGGACGGGGCCGGCCTTCATCCAGCCTGCCGCGTCCATCCGCGCCTTCTCCAGCCCGATATTGTACGTCGAGAATTCCTTGAAACTTCCATTCGGAAATAGCGGGGCCGCGGTCGGCCCGAGGCGAGACTGGAGCGCCCGGGCAGCCGTCCAGTCACCGCTTGCCCTCGCTCCCGCGACGATGTCGCGCAAGGTGGTCGTCACGAGGGGATGGCACACCGCACCGCTCGACCAGAAGGCGTCGACATCGTCTGCCATCCTCGCCGCGGCATAATAGTCGAAATCGATCGGAAGCAGCTTGATCTTGTCCTTCACCGCGGCAAGATCGGCCAACAGGGTTCCGATACCGATATATTTGGCCGTAACGACTTGCGGAATCTCGGCGACTTGCGCCCAGAAGGATCGCGGAAAGTCGAATTTGAACGCTTCAGGGTTCGCATAGACCGCGATGTTCATGCCGGGCACTGCCTCTGCGACGTCGCGGTAGAACTGGACTGCCACGTCGAGCGCGGGCGCACACCACATCGGGATGCCGAGCATCGTTCCATCCGCGCCGATCTCGAGTGCCTCGCGGGTCAGCGCGATCGTGTCGCGCGTGTTGAGACAGGTCGTTCCGACGAACACCGGTACGCGGCCTCGGGCGGCATCCACGATGGCACGCATATAGTCGAGCTTTTCGGCGTGGGTGAGCGTGGCTGCCTCGCCCAGCGTACCCATGCTCAAAATCCCGTCGATCCCGGCTTCTATCAGGCCATTCACAACGCGTGCGGCTTCGTCGAGATCGACGGTTTGCGTGGCCCGCCAGTCCGACGCATCATCGGTTGCTGGCGTCGGTATGATCGCCCAAGCGCCCCTGATATCCCGCGGGTGGATTAGCCTGTCGCGCATTGTCCCTCTCCTTTGAAGCTCCGCAGAATCGCGGGCCTCATTCATTGTTCATAGTGTAATGCTTTACCCCTTGTGTTTGCAAGCACCGAGATGGTAAGATTGGACCGATCGTTCGATGCCAAGATAAACACTTGAAACTATGCAACTAATTGCGATGCGGGAGAAATGATCCATGTATGGCGGCTCTAATCGTTTTGCTGGTCAAATCGCGGTGGTCACGGGAGGCGCGCAAGGGATCGGCCTCGCTGTCGCAACGCGGATGGCCCGCGAGGGGGCCTCTGTGACAATTGCCGACCGCGCCGAGGAGGCGACAAAAGGAGCGGTAGCGGAACTGCGGTCGCAGGGGCTGGACGCACGGGCCGAGTGCCATGATCTGGAAGGCCTTGAGGGAGCGCGAGCCCTTTATGACAATGTCATGAGCCGTCATGGCCGGGTCGATGTCGCCGTGCATAATGTCGGTGGCACGATTTGGGCGAAGCCATTCTGGGAATATTCCCCCAACGAGATCGAAGCGGAGATCAGACGGTCGCTCTGGCCGACCATATGGTGCTGTCACGCTGTCTTGCCGCACCTCATTTCCGCCGGGCAAGGCGCGATCGTGAATGTCGGATCGGTTGCGACGAGAGGCATCAACCGCCTGCCCTATGCCGCCGCGAAAGGGGGTGTCTCCGCGTTGACGGCGGCATTGGCACAGGATCTGGAAGATCGCCCGATCCGCGTGAATTGCGTGGCACCTGGCGGCGTGAATGTCGCGCGCGTAACGCCCCGCAACCCGGCACCGCCCACCGACGCGGACCGCGCGGGTTTCGACACCGTTGTCCGTCAGACGCTTCGCGACACGCCGATGGCGAGGTTCGGCGAGCCGGACGAGATCGCGTCCGCGATCTGCTTTCTTGCCGCGCCGGAGGCATCCTATATTACGGGGCAGACCTTGTATGTCGCAGGGGGCGGGATAGGCTGAGGTCGACGAGGCTCAGGCCGTCGCACGCTTCAATATCTCCCGCAGCGGTGTATCGACATCGGCAAGATGCGCCGCGTCGATCTGCGTTCTGCGCTCCACGAGGCGCTTTGCGATGCCCATGTCGGAGGGGCGGTTCGCGGTGAGTGCACCGGTCACGATGCCGTCCGACAGGAAGAATGCGGAGAAGGCGCCATCTTCCATCCTCCCGCGGAGTATCACCTGCTTTTCGGCATCGATCCGCCCTGTGCACTGAATATTGAGGTCATACTGATCGCTCCAGAACCAGCAGGGACGACAATATTCCACCGGCAGCCCGAGCATGCCCGACGCAGCCGCCGCCCCTTGCTCCGCTGCATTCTGGTAGGTTTCCAGACGAACGCGCCCGCCAAAGAAGTCAGGCTGCTCGGCGACATCTCCCGCAGCGAACACGTTTGGATTGCTGGTCCTGCACTGGGCATCGACGACGATCCCGTTGCCCACGGCAAGTCCGGCGCTCGCTGCCAGCTCGATCGCGGGCACGATTCCTATCCCTACGACGATGGCATCGCACGGCACCAGTTCGCCGTCGTCAAGCTCGACCGCATTGACCCTTGACCCTTCGCGGCGGAGCGCGGCAACCGACCTGCCGAACAGGGACCGAACACCCTGCGTACGATGATATTCTCCCAGCCACCCGCCGAAATGCTCGCCGATCGTGCGAACCATCGGGGCAGCAAACGGCTCGATGGCCGTGACCTCGCACCCGATGCGGCGCGCACTCGCCGCAACCTCGGCGCCGATCACCCCCATTCCGATCACGACTATCCGGGCGCCAGGCCGCAAATCTCCGGCCAGACGAAGCGCATCGTCATAGGTTCGCAAATGATGGACGTTGACAGCGTCCGCGCCGTCCAGCGGTAACCGTCTCGCGGCCCCGCCCGTCGCGAGCAATATCCGGTCCGCGTCGATGCGCTCGCCCGAAGCCAGCCCGATGGCCCCCGCGCTCAGGTCGATGGTGTCCGCTCGCACACCGAGGCGAAGCTCTATTCTGTTCGCTTCGTACCAGGCTTCATCATGGAGATAGAAGGTTTCCGGCGGCGCTCCGTCGTGCCACAGCAACTCTTTCGAGAGCGGCGGTCTTTCGTAAGGCCGCCACGGCTCGTCGCCGACGAGGTGTATCCGTCCGTCATATCCAGCGCCGCGGAGCGCTTCCGCTGCGCGCGCGCCGGCCATATTGGCGCCGACGATCGCAATATTTCTGATCATCTGCGCTCGTCCTACTGATCGAACATTCCAAGCTTGCCGTCCTGGAGATTGACGATAACTGACTTGGTCTGCGTGTAATGGTTCAGAACCTCGTGGCTGAACTCGCGGCCGAAGCCGCTTTGCTTATAGCCTCCGAGCGGCATGTTCGGCTTGAGATTATAATAGCGATTGATCCAGACGGTCCCGGTCTCCAGCTTTCGCGCGATGCGGTGCGCCCGCGCGATATCACGGGTCCAAACGCCACCGGCCAGGCCAAAACTGGTGTCGTTCGCGCGCGCCATCATTTCATCCTCGTCGCCCCAGCTCTGCACGGTGGTCACGGGACCGAATATCTCCTCTTGCGCGATGCGCATGTCGTTCGCGACCTTGGTGAAGATCGTCGGCTGCACATAGTGACCTTTTGCAAGACCAGGATCGGCTGACCGCGCTCCGCCGGCAAACACGGTTGCGCCTTCTTCCACGGCCAGCGCGAGATAGGATTCGACCTTCTCCATCTGCATTGCCGACGCCTGCGCTCCGAGCTGGGTCGCCGGATCCAAAGGGTCTCCCTGGCGGATGTTGCCGAGCGCAGCGCGAAACTTCTCTAGAAATTCCTCCTCGATGGCCTCGTGGAGGAAGAGCCGCGATCCGGCGAGGCACACTTCGCCCTTGTTCAGGACCGTGGACATGGTGGCACTCTCGACAGCGGCGTCGATATCGGCGTCCGCACATATGATATGGGCCGACTTTCCGCCCAGCTCGAGCGTCTGCGGCACGATGTTGGCAGATGCATATTGGATGACGCGCCTTGCCGTCGCTACCGACCCCGTAAAGGCCACTTTTCGCACATCCGGGTGGGTAACAAGGGCTTCCCCGACGTCGGCGCCATAGCCTGTCACGACATTGACCACGCCTGGGGGCAACAGATCTGCCATTTCCACGAAGAATTCGAGCACCGACAAACATACGGTCTCGGCCGGCTTCAAGACAATGGTGTTGCCGGCCGCGAGCGCGGGCGCCACCTTGCACGCCATCATCAGGAGCGGGACGTTCCAGGGAATGATCTGGGCGCAAACACCAAGCGGCTCCCGGTGTACGATCCCGATCGCATCGGGAAAGTCCAGCGTCTGGCCATGCAGGCCGTAGGCCGCGCCGGCAAAAAGCTCGAACTGGCCGATCGCATTGGGCATGTCGAAATACATCGACTCCCGGATCGGCTTGCCGTTGTTCAAGGTCTCGAGGATGGCATATTCCTCGTGCCGGGCCTTGAGCCGGCGAGCGATCTCGTAAAGCAAGTCCTGGCGCTCTGCCGCGGAACTTTGAGACCAGGCCGGAAATGCGGCTTTCGCCGCAGCGACCGCGAGCCCTATATCCTCTGCATTGCCGGCCTGGATCCGCGTCAAGGTTTCCCCTGTCGCAGGATTCAAGAGCGCGATCGTCTTTCCGCTCGAGCCTGCGATCCACTCGCCGCCGATCAGGTGGCCATATTCGCTCCGGATGCCATAGTTGCTCTCCACGGGTTTCAGCGATGCAGACATGTCAACTCTCCAGGATTAATCCACGACTTCGATCGTCAGCCGTCCCAGCGGATAGAGGCGGCACGCGAGGGCAATTCCGGCGGCCAGGTCCGAGTCCGACACATGGGCCTTGCTCATCTTGCCGAGGCGATGCGGTCCGCGAAGCACGCGGACCTTGCAGATACCGCATCCGCCTCCGCGGCATCCCACCCCGATGTCGCTTGCTCCGCTCCGTTCCATCGCGACCAGAACGCGCTCGCCGTCCGGGCAGGAGAAAGCGCTCCCGCCGTGAATCTCCACCATATGCGCGAGACTCATGGTCCCGGTCCCAGCTCGCGCGCGCGGCGTGCGGCGATCGACTGACCTGCGACTGCAAAATGCGCGGGCGGTATCTCGCGCAGGATGACCCGCACCGACTCGACAGGGGCCCCGATGGCCGTCACGGCCGCAGCGGTCAGCTCGGCGATGAGCGCCTCCTTCGCCTCGGGCGTCCGCCCCTCGAGCAAGGTGACCTCGATGATCGGCATCAGGCCTGCACCCTGAGCGCTACGGACCCGAGATTTTCGATCGTCGTACGTATTGCTTGACCCCCATGGAGGGCGGGAGCGGCGGTGATGCCGCCCGCGAGAACGATGTCGCCTTCCTCGATGCGTCCGCCGCCTTGCGAAACCATTGCCGCGGCCGCCACAAGGGATCGAAGCGGGTGACCGAGGATCGCGGCGCTCGAACCCACTTCCGTTACCGCGCCGTCGATTTCCAGGATCACCCCGAGATTGGAGAGATCCTGCGAGGGATCGTTCCATCCGCCGATCACGAAGCCCGAGGATGAACTGTTGTCGGCGATCACATCGGGCAAGGCGAACTTGAAGTCTTCATACCGGCTGTCGATCACTTCCATGGCCGGCGCCACCGCCGCCACGGCGGCGAGCGCCTCGACCATCGTGACCCGCCCGGCCAGCGGAGCGCCCATCAGAAACGCGATTTCCGGTTCGATCCGGGGATGGATGAAGTTCGCGAGGGAGAGGCTTCCGCCTTCGTCCAGCATCATCGCGTCGGTGAGCCGACCCCACGCCATCTGGTCTACTCCGACCTGCCGCATTTTCGCACGGCTGGTCAGTCCCATCTTGATGCCGACCAGTCGCTCGCCGCGATCGAGGCGACGATCGATCGATAGCTTCTGGATCGCGTAGGCATCCTCTACCGTGAGGTCGGGACGCGCATGGGTAAGCTGCGGGACGGCCCTGGCGCCGACCGCGGCCTGATCGAGCGTCTCTGCAAAATCTGCCAGCCAGCTCATCGCGTCGCTGCCTGTCCGCTGCGCCCCACAAGATCGAGGGCCACATCGACGATCATGTCCTCCTGGCCGCCGACCATTCGCCGCCGCCCCAGCTCGACAAGTATGGCCCTGGTATCGAGGCCATATTGATCGGCCGCCTTTTCCGCATGGCGGAGGAAGCTCGAGTAAACGCCGGCATAGCCAAGGCTCAGTGTTTCGCGATCCACGCGAACTGGCCGGTCCTGCAGTGGTCGGACCAGGTCTTCTGCGGCATCCATGAGCGCCATCACGTCGCAGCCGTGCTGCCAACCTTTCCGATCGGCGGCCGCGATGAAGACTTCGAGCGGCGCGTTACCAGCACCCGCTCCCATTCCGGCGAGGCTGGCGTCGATCCGTATCGCGCCCGCCTGGGCGGCGGCGATGGAATTCGCGACGCCCAACGAAAGATTGTGGTGAGCGTGCATGCCGCGCTGGGTCTCGGGCTTCAGCACGCGATCATAGGCCTCGAGCCGCGCGCGCACTCCGTCCATGTCGAGCGCGCCCCCGCTGTCGGTAACATATACGCAGTGCGCACCGTAGCTTTCCATGAGAAGGGCCTGCGCAGCGAGCGCGTCAGGCTCGATCATATGGCTCATCATGAGGAAGCCCGAGACATCCATGCCGAGGTCCCTGGCAATCCCGATGTGCTGCTTCGCGACATCGGCTTCGGTGCAGTGGGTTGCGACGCGAACCGACCGAACTCCGATGCTGTGCGCCCGCCTCAGTTCCTCGACCGTTCCTATGCCGGGAACCAGCAACGTCGTGAGAACGGCATTTTTGATCACGTCCGCAGCCGCCTCGATCCATTCCCAGTCGGTATGCGCGCCGAACCCATAGTTGAAGGACGTCCCGTTCAGGCCGTCGCCATGCGATACCTCGATCGCATCGACGCCGGCGTCATCGAGCGCCTTCGCGATCATCCGGACGCTGTCGGTCCCGTACATATGCAGGATCGCATGCATTCCGTCTCTGAGCGTGACATCCTGTATGTAGAGCGGTTGGGTAACGGGATCGAAAGTCATGCCGCCGCGCTCCCCGCATGCTGCACCATCACCTCGGCAGCCGCCTTTGCGGCGGAGGTCATGATGTCGAGATTGCCTGCATATTTGGGCAGATAGTCGCCGGCGCCCTCGACCTCCAGGAAGACGCTTGTCTTCAGCCCTTCGAATTCGCCGTAGCCCGGAATTCTCAGGGGGCGGTTCGACCCGAACCGCTCGAACTGAACATCTTGCTTCAGCCTGTAGCCCGGGACGTAGCGCTGGACCTGCGCCACCATCTCCTCGACCGCACTGCGAACCAGCCCTTCGTCAACGATATCGGTCAGCGTGAACACCGTGTCGCGCATGATCATCGGCGGTTCGGCAGGGTTCAGAATGATGATCGCCCGCCCCTTCGCGGCACCCCCGACAACCTCCAGGCCCTTCGCCGTCGTCCGTGTAAACTCGTCGATGTTGGCCCGCGTGCCCGGCCCGGCGGACCGCGACGAAACCGAGGCGACGATCTCCGCATAATGAACCGGGGCCACGCGCGATACCGCCGCGACGATCGGGATTGTCGCCTGCCCGCCGCAAGTCACCATATTGATATTGCGCGCGCCCGAGGAAACGGAGGCATTGACGGGCGGCACCGTGAACGGCCCCAGCGCGGCCGGGGTGAGATCGACGACGAGCTTGCCGTCCTCCGCCAGCGCTTTCGCGTGCTCGATATGCGCATAGGCGGAGGTTGCGTCGAACACGAGGCCAATTTCGCCATATTCGTCGAGCGCCTGAAGGCCGGCCATACCTTCATGCGTCGTCGTTACGCCGCGCTCCCTTGCCATCGCCAAGCCTTCTGACGCCGGGTCGATACCGATCATCGCGGAGAGTTCCAGCTCACTGGAGCCCTTGAGAATCTTGATCATGAGATCGGTACCGATGTTCCCGGACCCGATTATCGCGCATTTGGTCTTTTGCATGTCATTCTTCCCTTCGGAACTTCCGCAACGGCTCGCGACGTCTCAGCCGGCGAAAGCCGCCTTGACGCTACCGAGCCCGTTGATTCTCGCTTCGATCACATCGCCGGCCGCCGCTGCCGCCATGGGACCGAGCGCGCCGGACAGGAGGACATCGCCCGCGACGAGCGGTCGGCCCTCTCTCGCCATTACCTGCGCAAGCCAGAGCGAGGCGCTGATCGGACTGCCGAGGCAGGCTATCCCGGCTCCGACCGAAATCGGCTCCCCGCGGCACTCCATCACCATGCCGCAGGTCCTGAGGTCCAGGCCCTCGAGCTTGCGAGGCACCGCACCGAGGACGAAGAGGCCGCTCGACGCATTGTCCGCAACGGTGTCCCAGATTCTGATGTCCCAGTTGGCGATGCGGCTATCGACGATCTCGATGGCCGGCACGACATATTCGATGGCGCGTATCAGTTCCGCAGTCGTGAGGTCCGGATAGGGGAGATCGCGCCCGATGATGATCGCGACTTCCGCCTCGACTTTTGGCTGGATGACCCGATCGAGGGCTACCGGCTCTCCTTCGGGCACATCCATGTCAGCGAAAAGCATCCCGTAGTCGGGCTGATCGACGCCAAGCTGTGCTTGAACGGCACGGGAGGTAAGGCCGATCTTTCGGCCCACGAGCCGCCGACCCGATTCAAGCGCATTCTTGGTATTGGCCTCCTGGATCGCGTAGGCGGCCGCCACCCCGCCATCGGAAATCCGATCGCGGAGAGGGCGCACCGGAGTCCGCGTTTCTGCCGCGACTCTGAGTTCGGCCGCGATCTGTTCGATGATCTGCTGGTCGAGTTGTTCCTGATCGGGCATGGTCAAACTTTCACGCAGATATTTTCGAGTTCGGTATAGAATTCGAGGCTGTGCTGCCCGCCTTCCCGGCCGATCCCGGATTGGCCCGCTCCACCGAACGCCGTCCGCAGATCACGTAAGAACCAGCAGTTCACCCAGCAAATGCCGACCGACATGGCGGCCGCGACGCGGTGCGCGCGAGACAGGTTCTGGGTCCAGATCGTCGCACACAGGCCATAGCTGGTGTCATTTGCGAGAGCGACGGCTTCGTCTTCGCTGTCGAACGGGATCACACCGCAGCATGGTCCGAATATTTCCTCGCGCATAACGGCCGCGTCGTGGGGCAGCCCCGTCCAAATTGTCGGCTCGATCCAGAAGCCCCCGGACGCGGCCGGATCGACTTGCGGTATACCGCCCCCCGTGATCAACGTGGCCCCTTCCGCCAGCGCCCGCTCGTAATAGCCGAGCACCTTTTGGCGATGCTCTTCGCTGATCAAGGGACCGACATATTGGGGATCATTGACGTCGCCCGGCCTGAGCGCCTGGGCAGCGGCGGCGAGCCTCGCTACAAACGGCTCGAATATGGAGCGCTCGACGTAGATGCGCTCCGTCCCGAGGCAGACCTGCCCGGTGTTGAGAAACGCCGCTCGCGACACCCCTTCGACCGCCTTGTCCAGATCGGCATCGGCAAAAATCACCGCAGGATTCTTACCGCCCAGTTCGAAGCTGATATCGCGAACCCCCACGGCCGCCTGCTTCATGATCGCCTCGCCCGTACCGGTCTCCCCCGTGAAGGTGATGGCATCGACACCTGGATGGGAGGTCAGGAACTCCCCGGCCGCATCCGGGCCGAACCCGTGTACAACATTGTACACGCCCGCAGGCATACCCACCGCGTCCATCACCTCGCCCAGCAGCGCGGCGGTCCGGGGCGTCTCCTCCGAAGGTTTGACGACCACCGTGTTACCGCAAGCAAGCGCCGGTCCTACCTTCCAGGTCATGAGCAAAAGCGGAAAGTTCCATGGGCAAACGACGGCCACGACGCCTTTCGGCTTGCGGACGGAATAATTGAGCGCGCCCGCCCCGTCGGGGGTCGGGGTGGAGAATGCCTCGGTGGGAAGGGTCGAGACGACGTCCGCGAACATCCGGAAATTCGACGCGCCCCGCGGAATGTCGATATGCGAAGCGACGTGACGCGGCTTGCCGGTATCGGCGACCTCGGCGGCCAGAAAGTCCTCCGCCCTGCGCTCGATCTCGTCGGCGACCGCGGCAATGAGCCGGACGCGTTCAGCCGTCGTCATCTTGCCCCAGGGACCGGTCAGTGCGCGCCGGGCTGCCCCGACAGCGCGATCGACATCCGCTCGCGTCGCCTCGTGGACGCGCCCCGTTTCGAGGCCGCTTGCAGGATCGATGTTGGCAAAGGTGGCGCCTGCGCTGCCCTCTTCGAAACGGCCATCGATATAATTTAGAATATGGCGTGCAATCTCCAATCCGCCTGCCGCGTCCGTAGCCTCGAGCCGCCTTGCCTGTTCCATTTAAAACTCCCTCGCGCCGATCGCAGCAGCAGCCGCATTGGCGCAGGCGACGTCGACTTCCTCGCTGCCGCCCGAAACGCCAATTCCCCCAACACATTCTCCGTCGAAGACGACCGGGACGCCTCCCCCGAACATCACGACACGGGGCTGGTGCGCGATACCTTCGCAAAGCGCAGCCGATCCCGACACCAGATCGTAAACTTCGGCAGTAGGAACCTTGAAACTTGAAGCGGTGAACGCCTTGTCCTGCGCAATCTTCTCGGAGTGGAACGGTGCCGCGCCTCCCCGCAGGAACGCGACCAACTCACCGGAAGCCCCGACGACCGCGGCGACTACCGGCGTACCGTTCGCGGCGCCGTGTCCGACAGCTGCCGCAACGGCCTGCACGGCAGCTTGATGCGTTATGGTTCGATAGTTCTCAACCATGGCGGCGGTGTCATGTATTGACCGTCATGAACCGGTCGTTCAGCGCCTTCTCATAGTAGAAGATCGCCTTGCCGGCCTGATCGACTCCCCATGTCCTTCGCGGATTGTCCGGATAATAATCGTAGCCGCCGGAGAAGGTTTCGTTCCGGTTGCCGGACGGATCGAAGAAGTAGATGGTCTGGCCGCGCGTGATCCCGTGTCGAGTCGGACCGATGTCGAGAGAGATGTCATACCGGCTGATGATATCCGCCGCATTGCCGACATCGTTCCACGATTCCAGACGGAACGAGGTGTGGTGAATTTTCGCGTCCTCGGGACCGGCAAGAAAGGCGATATCATGCGCCTTGTTGCTACAGCTCAGGAATATGCCAAGGCGCGCGCCGCTCTCCTCGTCAACCAGTTCCTCGGTGACGGAGAAATCCAGAGCATCCACGAAGATGCGCGCCGAACCGGCAACATCGATGCCATTGAGCGCGGAGTGATCATAACGCATCGCCCGCATGCCCCGCGGTTCGCTGCGCCAGACGTCCGGATTTTTCACCGGCGGACCATCCGCCGAAAGCTCCATTTCGGCATAGAGGTCGAAAATGTGACCCGTCGGAACTGCAAACCGCAGCTTGCGACCGACGCCCGGGTCCTCACCCGCCCCGATCCAGTCGGTAGCGACGCCGCCAGCTGCGAGGCGCTCCGCGAAATGATCCAGATCCTTCTCGCTGCACACCTTGAAGCCTATCCTGTCGAGGCCGGGCATGTCGGCTTCGCGCAAGATGATGCTGTGGCGATCAAATTCGTCGAAGCCGCGAAAGAACGCGCGGTCGCCTGACCGCCCGACCAACTCCAACCCGATGCGATCGCGATAATGGAGGGTCGCCTCGTCGAGATCGAGGACGCGCATCTGGACATAGCCCGGACGCATGACGCCTGTAACTGCCATTATGACTCTCCCAGAGTTTTTACCATTTCAGCCCATGTTTGAAGAACTCGGACACTGCCCGATTGAAGCTGGCCATGCGCTCGATCTGAACCCAATGGCCGCATTCGCCGAAGAAGCGGACGTCCGAATGTTCGATGAGGTTGCCGAGGCGCAGGGAAACTTCCTGCGGGATCACCTGGTCTGCCTTGCCGTGAAGAATGAGGACCTCGTGCGGCAACGCCGCGATATCTTCCTCGCGGCTCGCCAGCATATTGATCCCCGCCTGCCGATCCGGCCCCCCGAACGTGGCGCGATATGGCTCGTGTGCGCCGGGCCGAATGCTGGCCTGATATCTGGAATCGATCAGGTCGTCGGTCAGGCGGCTTTGATCCCAAGCGAGCATCTTGAGCGATGCGTGCATCGCCTCGCGCGAAGGCTCGTAACCCCAGACGAAGTCGAGAGCCGGCGTCAGCGGGAACTCGAGCCCGGCGGCGCCCATAAGAACCGCCCGATGCACCCGGTCGGGATGTGCGATCATGAAGGCGAGCGTGACGCCGCCGCCGAAAGAATTGCCGACCATCGAGACCCGTTCGAGACCGAGCTCATCCAGCAGGCGCACCAACTGGTCCGTCCACACCCGCTTGTCGGTGATCGCGCCAATGGAATCGCTGTAACCGAAGCCCAGCATGTCGGGCGCGATGACCCGGAACTCTTCGGCGAACACCGGCATATTGAGCCGCCAGTTTGCCCACGACGTCACGCCGGGCCCCGACCCGTGAACGAGCAAGATGGGATCGCCCGACCCGATATCGTGATAATTTGTGGTCACTCCGTCGAACGTCGTCGACTTGCCGATTTCCGGGCGATCCTGGATCGTTTCGGAGGTCATGCCTCAACCTCCATCGCATGGAAACACGTGCAAATGGCATTGGTCGCTTCGAGCATCCTCACCCTCCGTTCCGTCCGTTGAATATCGGCCGTCTGTAATGAAATTGTTGCACCATGAGAAACGCGTTTGCAACAGGTAAATGGGAACATGCCGCCGAATTCACAGAAGTCCCTCGGCCCGAAGAGCTTCGCTCACGCCATTTTCGGCGGCAATGCGCTCCCGGAAGCGACTGAGCGAAGGGAAAGCGGCCAGTTCGATGCCGCAGAGCGGGGCCCATCCCAAGATGCAAAAGAGATAGGCGTCGGCCACTGTGAAGGCCTGTCCGAAGCAATAGCTTCTCTCGTGGAGACAGGCCTCCAGCGCTTCGAGATGGCGCAGCACTTCGGCTCGTGCCGCGGCCTTGGCAGCTTGCGGAGCCCCCTTTGAAAAAAGGGGCACGAAGCTCTTGTGAATCTCCGAAGAGATGAAACCGAGTAGGTCCGTGAACAAATATCTTTCGAAGGATCCTGCGGGCGGCGCAAGTCCTGACCCGGGCGCGAGATCGGCGACATAAAGCAGGATAGCCAGAGTCTCGGTGAGAACCTCTCCCGAGGCGAGGCGGAGCGCGGGTATTTTTCCGGACCGCTTGATATCGCGGAAATCCAGCCCGTCTTCCGTGAGGCGCGTGGCCATATCGACTCTCGTCAGGGAGAAGGCCTCGCCGGTGCGCGCGAGCGCGATGTGAGGGGCCAAGGAACAGAGCCCGGGCGCGTAGAATAGCTGCATTCGTAACTCCGCGACTTCGAGGGCGGATCAAGTCCGGTGGCGGCCAGCCAGCCGGGTCAGTTGTCGATTCCGGAGAAGCCTTTCCCCGCTGCCAGGACACCGCAGGTCCGCATTGCGCTCAGCATCATCGCGGGATCTGCCTTCCCGGTTCCCACGATGTCGTAGGCCGTACCGTGCGCGACCGACATGTGGAGATAGGGTGGCCCCATCATGATGACGCAATTCCCGGAAAAGCCCCACGTCTTCACGGCAATATGGCCCTGGTCGTGAAACATCGCGAGCACCAGATCGTAACGACCCTCTATGCACTGGCGAAACACTGTATCCGGAGCCGACGGCCCTTCGACGTTGATCCCGCGCTGCCGCGCGCGCGCAACGCCCGGGGCGATGGCACGCACCTCCTCCTCGCCGGTCGCGTGCGGATTGAGCCCTGCCACGACGATGCGAGGATCGCTGACACCCCAGCTTCGCATTGCCGCGTCGATTTGCTGCAGGGCTCCATCGATAAGGTCGGGTGTGATGAGATCGCAGACTGTGCGGATCGACATATGGTCCGTCAGGTGGGCAACGCGCAACGGCCCGGTGAGCAAAAGCAGGTAGCTTTCGCCCGGGGTCGGGCTGATGACCATATCGAGCTTGCCGGCCAGCTTGAGCGAGCCGGTGCTGATCGGCCCCATTACCGTCCCGGCAAAATGTCCGTCGCGGGCCAGCGCGTCGAGCTCGGCGAGCCACTGAGCGGTTGCCAGGCCAGACGCGAGGGTATCTTCGGCAAAAGGGAGATCGGCCGCATCAAGTGCACCGGTGTCGAGGACGTCGATGATCGCGGGATCGTCGCTCGGCGCGTCGAACGAGCGCAAGACCCGGACGCGCGCCGCGACGCCCGTCGCTTCCAGCGCGCGTTCGATGGACGCCGCCGAGCCGACCAGCATGGGTATCGAAACCTCGTGCACCCGCCCCGTCGCCCACGCACGCACGACCACCTCGGGACCGATACCGGCGGGTTCGCCGACCATCGTCCCGATACAGGGCCTGCCACCTGTCCCGGACGTCACCGCCGCTGCCTCAGATGCTGTAGACATCGAGCATCGTCTGCGCCATGTCGTTGACTACAATGGTATATTTGCGCCGAATGACAAATGTGTCGCCTTGGGGTTCAAGGTCGTAAACGGCCGAGCCGCAATATACCGTCGGCCGATCCTCCAGCACCGACGTTGCCGACCAGTTGGTCCTCGCCTGAATGGCATCGTCGATTTGCTCGACAGAAAGCAGGCTGAACAGGTGAGATGTTCGCGGTGCCGGCGAGCTCGCTGACGATCGTCCCGTCCTGATCCTGTAGACGCGGTCCTCGAGGCCCGCGCGAGTTGGGTAGTAAATCAGCGAGATCTCGCGTTCGGGGTCTTCGGTCAGTCGGCCGCTGTCGTCCCAGGCCGGAACCCAATATTCGGCCTCGGGGTGATAGAGGTCCAGCCAGCTGTCCCAATCCTTGGCGTCCAAAGCTGCAGCTTCGCGGCCAAGGAAGCGCTGGATCGCCACCCATTGTGCAACCTCGCTGCTCATTTTGCCATCTCCGGAACCGTGGTCGCGCGCTCCGTCTCCTCGCGCTCGATCGCGGTATGCATCCGCGAGACCCACTCGTCGTGGATAGCCACATAGAGACCCTCATCCGCCACGGCGGTGCCGCTCATGATGGCATCGACACCGAGCGCGTCGCCGTGACTGCTGACTCCGCGCACCCACCTCGTCGCGCCGCGCGACATATCGTTCGCCCGCCCTGCGCCGCCGCCGAATCCGACTTGGCAATTGTTGAACTCGGTGAGATCGTCGGGCGTTGCCATTCCGCTGGCGTTGAAAAAATCCTCATATTGGCGAATGCGCAAGGCACGGGCGCGGTCGCTTTCACCGACCGGAGCGATGCAATAGGTCGTCACCTCGGTCTCATCGACCGAGATCGGCCGAATGATGCGAATCTGCGTGCTGGTCTGATCCATCAGGAACACATTGGGGAACAGCTCAAGATTTCGGATTCTGCCGTTCATCCATGTGGCGCGCTCCTCGCCCCGCTCGCGCTGCAGCCACTCCAGTATTTCGAAATTGGGACGATCCTGGAAATTCGCATAGTCATTCCAGAGCACGCAGTGCCCGTTGTCGAACGAAAATGACCCCCCCTCGAGCTGGTTCCAGCGACCGAAATCAAAGGCCCTTGTCTCGTTCTTCGAGGTTCCGTCGACGCGGCGGGCTACTGTCATGAAGTAGTTCGCGTGCACCGTCCCGATATGGTAGCCGTCAAGACCGTTTTCGACCTGCAGCTTCCAGTTGCCGCGGTAGCGGTAGCGCGTTGCGCCGGGCAGAACCTCGAGATTCCCCTCAATGGACTGGTCGACCATCAGATCGATGAAGGTCTTCGCCCCGGCAAGATAGTCTTCGAGCGATACCACGTCCGGGTCGAGACTCGCAAAGACGAAACCCCGGTAGGTTTCAAGCCGCGCGACATGTTCGAGACCATAATCTTCGCGCTTGAATCCGGGCGCGTAGCCTCCTCCGGCCTCGTCGGTGACGTCGAGCAGCCGACCGGCCGGGTCGTAGGTCCAACCGTGGAAGGGGCAGGTAAAGTTACGGCGACTGCCGCTCTTCTCCCGGCAGACACGTGCGCCGCGATGCGCGCAGGCGTTGATCATGCAGTGCAGGTTGCCCGACCTGTCGCGGGAAAGGATCACGGGCTGCCGGCCGATGAAGGTTGTCAGGAAGTCGTTCGGCTTGGCCACCTGGCTCTCGTGCGCGAGGAAAACCCAGTTTCGCTCGAAAATATACTTCATCTCGAGCGCGAAGACCTCGGCATCCGTAAAGGCGGCCCGATCGATTTGAAACCGGCCGCTCGCCTCGTCCTTGACGAGCCATGCATCAATACGCGCGCGCAGTGACTCAAGGTCGGTTGTTCCGGCCGAAGCCTCTCTCCCAGGTTGCGACATCCCTCTCTCCATGTTCGCCGGCCGTTCGTCGGCGGGCCCGTTACGCTTCGGGAAGATCGGAAAGGCGCGAACGCTGCGCTCAAGCCGATTTCGCCCTAACGATCACCATAGCAGCTATGCCATAATGTGCAATGGGTTGCACTCAGAACAAAGTTGCACTATCGGAACCACGTTGCACCATAAGAGATGCATCGGGGCGAATCGCCCCTCAAATGAGAAAAAATGCTGTGGGAGTGCGGAAAATGACGGGCGTGACCGAGCTTGGCTATCTGGGACTGTCGGTATCCGACCTTGACGCCTGGAAGCGATTCGCCAGCGGCATCGCGGGCATGGAATATGTCGACGAGGGCGAGGACGGTCGCGCCTATTTGAGAATGGACAAATGGCATCATCGAATCGCCCTGCACCGGGACGGCGGCGACGACCTCGCCTATCTGGGGTGGCGGGTGGCCGGACCGCGCGAGTTCGACGACCTTGTCGAAAAGCTGGTCTCGCAGAATATCGAGGTTGATGTATCGACCGAAGCCGAGGCCCTCGATCGCCATGTTCTCGGGCTTGCCAAGCTGAAGGACCCAGGCGGCAATCCGACCGAGATTTTCTACGGTCCGCAAGTCGACAATCATCGTCCTTTCCACCCGGGCCGCCCGATGTTCGGAAAGTTCGTCACCGGGCCGGAAGGCGTAGGTCACTGCATTCTACGACAGGATGACGTTCCCGCTGCGGTCCGCTTCTACGAATTGCTCGGCTTGAGGGGGTCGGTCGAGTATCGACTCACCCTTCCGAACGGCATGGTTGCCACACCTTATTTCATGCATTGCAACGACCGGCAACATTCGGTCGCCTTCGGGCTCGGACCGATGGAGAAGCGCATCAACCACCTGATGCTCGAATATACCGAGCTCGACGACCTCGGCCTTGCTCACGACATGGTGCGCGAGCAGAAAATCGACGTGGCTCTCCAACTCGGCAAGCATGCCAACGACGAAGCGCTTACCTTTTATTGTGCCAACCCGTCGGGATGGCTGTGGGAATTCGGCTGGGGAGCAAAGAAGGCCGGACCCCAACAGGAACATTATCTGCGCGACCTCTTCGGCCACGGCAACGAGGCCGAGGGTTACGGCATGGATATCCCGCTCGGCTGATTTGGCGCCGATCAATCAAGGGCATCTAACAAATGGAAATGGTTGCGATGGAGAGAATTCGCCTGTGCCGAATAGAAGAACCGAAGGACGGCGAACCCGTCGCGATAGCTCCCGGCGCCTATCCGCCTCTTGCCGTCTATAATGTAGACGGCGACTATTTTGTCACCGACAATACTTGCACTCACGGAAGCGCTCTCCTGACCGACGGATATCAGGACGGCGCGACGATCGAATGCCCTTATCATGGCGGCGCATTCGATATTCCGAGCGGGGCCGCGACGACCTATCCTTGCCAGATTGCCCTGAAGACCTACCCGGTGACTCTGGAAGATGGGTGGATCACCATTGATCCGCCCCGCAGTGAAGCCTGAGCCGGTGGACCTCACGACCCTCCCTCGGGCAGAATTGATGCGCGAAGTCACCGACCTCGTTGCCCTCCATGCCGAATTGATCGACGACGACCGTTTGGAGGAGTGGCCGGACCTCTTCACCGAGGAATGCCTATATTCGGTCATACCCCGCGAAAATGCAGACCGCGGCCTGCCCGTCGCAACCATCTTCTGCGACAGCAGGGGCATGCTCGTCGATCGCGTCGTCTCGTTGCGCAGGGCGAACATTTTTCCCGTCCATAACTATCGTCACATCATCAGCACCAGCCGTATCCATGGCGTTACGCCGGAGGCTGTCACGGCACACACCAACTATGTTGTACTGCAGACCCGAAATATAGGTCAGTCATTCGTTTACAACACCGGGAAGTATGTCGACGAAATAGTTTACAGTTCAGGAAGATTTCTTTTTCGTTCGAAGAAAGCGATCTTCGATACGGACCTTGTGGACACTCTGATGGTTCGACCCATCTAGGACTGAGGTAAGACATGCTCAACAATCACGGCGCGGCCGACGCATCGGCAACAGCGAGCGAGCACGATCGCATCGGGTGCCGGGTTCCCTACTCGGTCTTCACTGACGAGGCGTATTACAAGGCGGAGCAAGAGCGTCTCTTTCGCGGCCCCACCTGGAATTTCGTCGCCTTGGAAGCCGAGGTGCCGGAACCGGGCGACTACAAGGCGACGTTCATCGGCGACACGCCCGTCGTCGTCACGCGCGACAAGGATGGCGGCCTGCATGTCGTGCTCAACAGGTGCGCGCATCGCGGCGCCATGGTTTGCCGTGAGCGCCGCGGCAACGCGCCGCACCTCGAATGTGTCTACCACCAGTGGGCCTACGATCTGAACGGGGATCTCATCGGTGTTCCCTTTCGCCGCGGTATCAAGGGCCAGGGCGGAATGCCCGCTGACTTCGCACTCAAGGATCACGGCCTGGTCAAGCTGCGGGTGGAGTCCCTAAACGGGCTGGTCTTCGCCACATTCTCCGAAGAGGTCGAGCCACTGCGCGACTATCTCGGCCCGCTCATCACGGAGCATGTCGAACGGATTATGTGTCGCCCCGTCAAGATTTTGGGGAATCAGCGCCAGTTCATTCACGGCAACTGGAAACTGTACGCCGAGAATACGCGCGACCCCTATCATGCGAGCCTGCTTCACCTGTTTCACAATACATTCGGTCTTTATCGCTCGACCCAGACAGGCAAGTGCGTGATGGACGAGAACAAGCGGCATTCGCTCCTGTTTTCGATGGCAGGAAGCAACGACGCCGAGCGCGACAGCCAAGTCTACCAGGAATCGCGCAGCTTCGACACGAGCTTCACGCTCAAGGACCCCTCGCTGCTGGCGGGGCGCAGCGAGTTCCCGGATGGGATTACGCTCGTCATCCTGGCACTCTATCCGAACCTCATCCTCCAGCAGATATCGAATACGCTCGCGGTGCGCCAGATTGTCACGCGCGGGCCGGACTCGTTCGAACTCGTGTGGACCCAGTTCGGCTACGCCGACGACGACCCGGAAATGGATGCCATCCGGCTGAAGCAGTCCAATCTGATCGGTCCCGCCGGGGTTATCTCGATGGAGGACGGCGAGGCGGTAGAAATCGTCCAGCAGGCGGTCACACCCGATCGCGGTGCGAAGTCGTACATCGCAATGGGCGGCGGCGGCGCGGACGATGCCGATCATCTGGTGACCGAAGGGGCCATTATCGGCTTCTGGCAAAACTATCGGAAGATGGTCGGCTTCGAAGAGGCCCTCCCATGACATCCGTCATCGATTTCTACTTCGATTTCATCAGCCCGTTCAGCTACCTTGCTCACGTGCGGCTACCCGCAATGGCGCGCGCGCATGGCCGGACCCTCGCCTATCATCCGATCGACATACCCGAAGCCAAGATTGCGGCAGGCAACTACGGCCCGTCCAACCGTGAAGTTCCGGCCAAGATCAAGGTTCTGATGGCCGATCTTGGACGCTGGGCGGACCGATATGAGGTTCCCCTCGCCTTTCCCGCAAGCTTCGAGTGCTCCGAATGGAACATCGCTGCCATATACGCGGCGCAGTGCGGCGCTGCCGAGGCGTTCGTCGCCGACGGGTATCGCAGGATCTGGGGGATCGGCATCGACCCCCGCGACGACCAGGAACTGCGCGCAGCATCATCGACGGCGGGGCTCGATCCGGACGAAGTGACGGCCTTCGTCACGTCCGGGGAGGGCGCGCTCCGCTACCGCGAGGCGCGATCGAAAGCTTATGCGCGCGGCGTGTTCGGCGCGCCGATGATGTTCGTCGATGACCAGATTTTCTGGGGCAACGACCGCCTGGATTTTCTCGAAGGATATTTGCGTCTGAACTGAGCAGAATAATCAGGGAGAGGGAGAAATATAATGTCGAAGAATAGCCGCAGAGGCTCGCGCATCCTGGCGAGCGGCGTCGCGATGATCGCGTTTGCATGGAGCGTGGCCGGCCACGCGCAGGAGACCGCAACGGCCACCGAGCCGGAGCCCGAAGCACAGTCGAGCACAGGCATTTCCGATATCATCGTGACGGCGACCCGGCGCGAGGAGCGGCTGCAAGACGTGGCGGTCGCCGTGACGGCAATCACGGGAGATTCGCTTTCGGCCGCCGATGTGTCGACGGTTCGTTCGCTGACCCAGGTTGTGCCCGGCTTCATCGGCAGCCGCAACATGGGCGTCTTTCAGCCCGTCATTCGCGGCGTCGGGTCGACCGGGATTTCCATCGGCGACGAGCCCAATATCGCCACCTATATCGATGGCGTGTACCAGCCGGAATCGGCCGCGAACTGGATCGACCTCGTCGAGGTCGAGCGCGTCGAGGTGCTTCGCGGCCCCCAGGGCACGACATTCGGGCGCAATGCCACCGGCGGCCTCATCAACGTGATCACGCCGGACCCGAGCTTCGATCTCCGCGGCAAGGCGTCGCTGCGTTACGGCCGGATGCGCAACGATGCGGGCGACTACGACGCGCGCTTCTACATCACCGGCGGGCTGAGCGACAAGTTCGCGGCGGATTTCGCCGCGCTGTATCGCAAGAACGATGGCTATATCGACGACCTTGTTCGCGGCGGCACGCTCGGCGACCAGCAGGTGATCAACCTGCGCAGCAAGCTTCTCTGGCAGCCCGCGGACAACGCCAAAATCATCCTTACGGGCGAGTTCTTCGACCAGAACAGCACGACCAACTCGCCGCAGCCGGTTAACGGAAACACCGCAGGCCGCCGTTTTCCCGGCGTCATACTGCCTACCGATGCATGGCAGGCATCCTTGACCGACATCCCGGCACTGGATCTTCGCCGTTGGAACGCAGCGCTTCACATCAAGCTTGAATTCGATGGCTTCAACGTCGAGGCGACGAGCGGCTTCATGAACCTGCGCTGGTATCAGGAAACCGATTCCGACGCCTCGAACATCTTCCTGGGTAATTTCCCGGCAGCCTTTGCGACCGAGTCGGGGAGCCAGGAAATCAAATTCAGTTCCGCCGATCCCGGCCGCTTCCAGTGGCTTGCCGGCGGCTATTTCTACCAGTTCGGGGGGCATTCCAGCCTGCAAATCGTGACCTCTGCCGGCCCCGGCATTCCAGCGACCACGCTCCGCCTTGACCCCGCGCTGTCCGGTCGCTCCTTCGCAGGGTTCGCCGAAGGAACCTACGAGATCGTCGACGATCTGTTCGTGACCGTGGGCGCCCGTTATACGACCGAAAGGCGCACGTTCGAACAGGTCGTGAATGGCAATCTCGTTGTTCCGAAGACGGCCAAATCCTTCAACAAGTTCAACTATCGCGGTGCCATACGCTACCAATTTTCGCCGGACGGCAACATTTATGCGAGCTACGGCACCGCGTTCAAGAGCGGCGTCTATAATATGGCCGGCACCTCGCCAAACCCGGTCAATCCGGAAAATATCAAGGCGTGGGAAGCCGGAATCAAGGTCGATCCCGTCGATTGGCTGCGCACGAACCTCGCCGTCTACCATTACACCTACGACGATCTCCAGGTGCAGGCGAAGGACGCATCGGGCCCGAGTTACATCCTGCAGAATGCGGCCAATGCGAAGATCTACGGCGGTGAGTTCGAGGCGATCGTGCAGCCGGTACAGGACCTGAGCATCCGCGGCTCGGTTGCTTACAGCCACGCTCGCTATCGCAACTTTCCGCTCGCCCAGAGCTTCTTTCCCCGCCCCGATGGCGGTAACACCGTTTCGCCGGCGGACGCTTCGGGCAACGTAATGACCCGCGCGCCCGAATGGACGTTCAACCTCGGCGTCGACTGGGGCCACGAGTTTGATGCGGGTCGCCTCGGCGTTTCCGTGAACACCTTCTATTCGAGCCGGCTCTATTATGATTTCCAGAATCTCTTTTCGCAGCCGAGCTATACCCTGACAAACGCGTCGATTTCCTTCGCTCCGACCGGAGATCGCTGGAAGTTCAGCCTGTGGGCGACCAACCTCACCAACGAGAAGGTCTTTCAGACGATCCGCGTCGGCGCCCAGGCGACCGATGGCTTTTACGAACAACCAAGGAAAGTGGGCGTCAGCGCCGAACTGCGGTTCTGACGCGCCCGAACGCGATCCGAGGGCGACGAATTCGCGGATCGCGTGCGGCCAGGCTGCCGCCTTGTCCGCCAGCGCTTGCCGATAAGGGCACGTGCTGGCGGACTTTGATTCACAAACGCTGGAGATTAGGTGGTCCATACCGACCCGGAGTGACTTCATGACGATCAACGGACAGATGCAACCGGCGCAGCTCACCATCGGGTCGATACTCGATTATGCCGTTCGCGCGCACGGTAACCGTCCCGTCGTATCGGTCGAACCCGGGAGCGCCGATCTGTGGCGCTACAACTATGCCGGACTGGCCCGACGGACGGCCCAGAGCGCCAATATGCTCGCCGCTGCGGGCGTCACCAGCGGAGACAGGGTATCGTCTCTCGGATGGAATACACACCGTCACCTTGAGCTCTTCTACGCCGTGCCGGGCCTCGGAGCGGTACTCCACACCGCCAATCCGCGCCTGTCCGACGAGCAACTGATATACACGCTGAATCACGCCGAGAGCCGCGTGCTTTTGTTCGAGGCGAATCTCGCCGCCCTGGTCGAGCGCATCGCGCCCGCGCTTCACCATGTCGAAACTTTCATCGTCCTCTCGGACGAGGCGCTTGCCGCTGGCGGTGAATTGGAAGCGCGCGCGTACGACACTTTGCTCGCCCAGTTCCCGGAGACGATCAGCTGGCCCATGTTCGACGAGAATTCGGCGGCATTTCTCTGCTATACCTCGGGCACGACGGGCGACCCAAAAGGGGTTCTGTACAGCCACCGGGCCGTTGTGCTTCACGCAATGGGGGCAAGCCTCGCGAGCGCATTTGGCCTCACGCCCTTCGATTCCGTGATGCCCTGTTCGTCGCTTTACCACGCAACGGCCTGGGGGCTTCCCTTCGTGGCCCCGCTTTGCGGCGCCAAGCTCGTACTGCCGGCAGACCGGCTGGACGGGGCGAGCCTCCACGAGCTCATTCGCGACGAGGAGGTGACCTTTACCGGGGGCGTTCCCACGATCTGGACCATGTATCTTGCCCATCTCGAGGCGACCCGGAGCGCACCCGGACCTTTGAAACGCATCATGATCGGCGGATCAGCCGTTCCGCGCGCAATGGCTGAGACGTTCAAATCCTCCTATGATGTCGATGTTCTCCAGCTTTGGGGAATGACAGAAACATGCCCACTCGGCGTCATTGCGACACCGACCCCGGCAATCGCTGCCCTCGGCGAGGCGGAGATGCAGGACATGTTGTGGACGCGCCAGGGGCGCCTCCAGTTCGGGGTCGACATGCGGATTGTGGGAGACGACGGCACCATATGCGCCCACGACGGCCGCAGTTCCGGGGCGTTGCAGGTGCGAGGCCCTTGGGTCGTACAACGCTATTTTCGCCAGCCATCGGACTGTACGGACGATCTCGGCTGGTTCGATACCGGCGACGTCGCGACGATCGACAGCTTCGGCTTCATGCGCATTACCGATCGCACGAAGGACGTTATCAAGTCGGGGGGCGAATGGATCAGTTCGATCGACCTCGAAAATGCAGCTGCCGGATGCAGCGGAGTAAAGGTTGCTGCCGTAGTCGGCATAGCGCATCCAAAATGGGAGGAGCGCCCGCTACTGATCATCGAGCCCCATGACGGGGCGGAGCCGTCCGAAAGCGATGTCATGGCGACCCTTTCAAGGGAGTTTGCCAAGTGGCAGCTGCCCGATCGGATTCTGTTCGGTCCCGTCCCGCTCACCGCGACGGGGAAGATCGACAAGAAGCAGCTGCGTGACCGTTATGCCGGGCTCTACGGGGCTGACAACTGACCGGGACCGGCGGCGGGCAGCGCCAAGGTCAACCGGCCTCGCCGGGCCCCTCGCCGTGGGCCGGCTGCTTGCGGAGCTTCCCGGTATATTCCGAAAGCAGATCGATGGTCATCCTTGTCACGCGCTTAGAGCGTTCAGGGTCGCGGCCAATCTGGTTTCTGATGGCCAGTCCTCGAATGACGCTCCACATCAGCCACAATATGTCCTCGGCGTCGGAAGGCGAAATACCGGTCCGGGCGAAGCGCCGAACCCAGGCCTGCTCGGCTCCGACACGCCGTCGCTTCGACATTCCCCGCACATCGTCCGCAAGCGCGCGAAGTTTGTTGCCCGAAATGACAAGGTCGAGTGCGATCAGGAAATCCTCCCCGTAAAAAAATGCTTCCGCATCCTCACAGGCGGCCTCGAGTATCCGATCGTCGTCTGCGGCTCTACCGGCGGCTTCGCTGGCTCGTTCCAACGCGACGGCAAAGACTTGCTCGAGGCACGCCGCAACGAGGAGGTCCTTCGTTGGGAAATGATGCAATTGCGCGCCGCGCGATACGCCGGCGGCGTCGGCTACATCCGCAACACGAAAAGCCGAATACCCCTTCTCTCGAAGTAATTCGATCGCCGCGGCGAGTATTCGGGCCCGCATCTTCCGGCTGCGCTCGCCCTGCGGGACACGGGATGCACCCGCTGCTTGGAGGTTATCCGTCACTCGCCTGCCACACCTCTCGCCTGAGCCTTCGCAGCACCGCTCGAAAAGGCTGCATAGCTTCCCGTCGGTCCGAGTTAAAGGCCTATTGGGTCCGCGGATCGCTCGCTGGCTTGCGGCGCGAAGTTCATATCATGTGCCGGCAGCGACCTCAGCGAAACGTCGTTCCTCCATCAACGGCAATCGACTGACCTGTTACGAACTCGCCTCCCTTGGAGGCGAGATACAATGCGGCAGCGAGCAGGTCGTCGGCTGTCTCGTGCCGCTTGATGCATTGCATGTTGAGTATCTGGGTCTTCTGCTCGGGGGTCACCGTTTCGCGTTCAATCTCCGTGAAGGTTGCGCCTGGGAGCAATGCATTGACCGTGATCCCGTCAGTGCCGAGTTCGCGCGCCATGGCGCGCGTCATACCGACGACCGCCGCCTTCGAGGCGACATAATGAAGATAATAGGGTCGCCCCAGCGTCACCACGCCCGACGAGATATTGATAATCCTGCCATGGCGGTTCCGCCGCATTACGGGGGCACAGGCTTTGGTGACGAGCATGACGCCGTCGACGTTGACGCGCATCACGTCGCGCCACTCCTCGTAAGGAATTTCCTCGAACGACCGCATCTTCAGCGTCGAGAATATGGCAGCGTTGTTGATGCAAATATCGATACGGCCGAACGCCGACAAAGTCTGGTCCACGGCGGCTTCGACGGCATCGGGATCGGCAACATCCGCAACGATGGCGATGGCGGCGCCGTCGCCGAACTCCGATACGATCTCCGCGGCAACCGCTTTCGCCTTGGCCTCGTTGAGTTCAACGATCGCGACTTTCGCGCCAGCCCGAGCGAAACCGTTCGCGAAGGTCCGGCCGATCCCCTGCCCTGCTCCGGTGATCAATGCTACCTGCCCTGCAAGATCCTGCCCAAATTCGGTCATATCCACTCCCTTTCTATCTCTTCGCGGTGCGACACCGCGACCTGCGCGGCCGCATTACCGACTTGCCGCGCGTGAATTCTCGGGCTGCTGCCATTCGGTCAGCCATTGCCAAAGTCTTTCGACAACCCCTCCCGACAGGGTCTGCCGCGCCCTGATTTCGCATGCGTCCAGGAGTCCGGTTGCGGGATCGAAGCCCATCGAGCGAATGTCCCGCTCGACGCGTGCCGCATCTTCGAGAAAGAAGGCGAAGGTTGCCGCCTCTTCTATGTCCCGGCCAACGGTGATCGCACCATTGGCACGCATGACGACTGCTGATGCGCTTCCCAGGGTCGTGGCGAGCCGAGAGGCGGATTCAGAATCGCGCAGCAACCTCGGGTCGTTCCAGAGCGGCGGGGCGGGCGCGAAATAAGCCCCCAGTCCATGGCGGGCCGCGGGGGTGATCCCCATCGTTGACAAGGCCATGGTCGCCGGCGGCATGATCCGGCAGATCCCTCCGACATCCGGTCGCGCGCGATAGATGGCCTGATGGGCTCGAACCTCTCCGAGGACGCCGGAAGGCAGATCCCCTTCGACCGAAACTATCGTCCCGGGCTCGTCGCGGATAAGACCCATAGGCATGGGCGCACATACCAGGAATTTTTCTGCATCGACCCTGGCGCTGCAATGCCCAAAGGCATGAACCAGCCCTGCGCGCCCCAATCCGCGAGCTGCCAGGCGGACCCGCTCGTCGAGAACGGGATCAAGGCGGTCCATCGCCGAACCCCTTTCCGCAACACAGCGACTCCGCCATTCGCATCGCAGCCGCCATGCTGGCGTGCTGAGCCACTCCTTTTCCGGCAATTTCCATAGCGGACCCGTGCGGAACGGTCAGGCGAACATAGTCCAGGCCGATATAGATTGTGCAGGCGCCCTCGAAGGCCGCTGTTTTGAGAGCGATCTGGCCCTGGTCGTGATACATAGACACGACGACATCGTAACGGCCCTCGATAGCAAGGCGAAAAATCGAGTCGGGAGATACCGGCCCCTCCACGCGCCGCCCTGCCGCCCGCGCCCGCTCTATGGCCGGCGCGATCTCTGCCGCCTCCTCCATGCCCATCGCGTGGGGGTTGAGCCCGGCCACGCCGATCCTGGCACCGGGCACCCCCCACCGCTGGAAGCTGTCGTCGACGACCTCAATCAGCCGGGAGATGGATGATGCGTTCACTGACGCCGGGACGGCGGAGATTGCAATATGTTCGGTTATGGGAACTACGCGAAGCGAGGGACTTACCCTGAGAAGATAGGTCCCCTCTGGCTGCAGGTCGTCGATCGATTCGACTTTCCCGGAAAGCTTCAGCGAAGAGGAATCGACCGGCGCCATGATCCAGGCCTGGATCTGCCCGTCCCTCGCCAATCCTTCCGCAATCTCGATCCATTCGATGACCGCCCTGCCCGACGCAGCGCCGGCCTGCCCGACCGACCATGCCTCCCTGGGCAGATTCCCGGGGTCGAGGACGGCAATCCCGCCGGCCGCATCGTCGATATCGTCAGGGGATCGGACCGGGTAGGCTTGACACGCGATTCCGCTCGCCGCGACCGCCAGCCGGACAGCGTCAATGCTTCCGATAAGGAGGTGGCGAGCCGACCGCGGATCGCGGTCCAGCGCGAGGGCTTTCGCGCAGACTTCCGGCCCGATACCTGCCGGGTCGCCGATCACCGTCGCGACGACCGGCAGCGCGCCCAGGGCTGCTGACGCGCCGCCGTTCACAGGAGAAACGTCACGTTGCGCATCGGGGAATCATTGGCGATCAGGTAAACTTTCTTCCCGAGTATCCGCAAGCCGTCCGCCTCGCGCCTCAATCGATGGGCGGCACGCCCGAACAACGACTGCTGCTCAGCCCCCCTGACTTCCCCGAGAATAAACGTCGAGAATGCCAGGATATCTGCAGGTCCCGAGGCGCTCGCGGTGATGTTGGAGACGATCCGGATCAACCGCGACTTCGGACTTTGCGAATGCATGCGCTTGTCCTTCAGGCGAAATATCCTGTCCTCGATCTGCGGATACCGTTCGTAGATGATCGAGACCGACTCTCGCGGATCGATGTCTTCGCCATTCGACGGAACCCAGTAGAGGCCGTCGGGGTGCCAGAGCCCGAGCCATGCGTCGAACGAATGGCTGTCCATGAGTTCGGCCTCGCGATACAGGAGCGCCTCGATCTCGCTATACAGGCTGCTGCCCGGCAATATGGACGTGTCGTCCCCGGCCCGCACAAACATGGAGACTTCGTCCCGTTCGGTCATCGCAACGCCCATTCTAGCCCTCCTCGAATTCCGGACGCCCCACCATCATCGTCAGCCATTGCTTGAGCTGGCCCCGTTGCGGCACCTCGTCCGAAATATGGCCAACGATGGTGCCGTCGGCCTCGACTCGTTCGCGGTTCATGCCGCGCGAAATGTTGATCCAGGGGTCGATGCTGGCGCCGAGACCTTTTTGGACGCGCTCGAAGATTTCGGCGTCGTCGGTGGAGCCAGACCCGGCCGGCCCATAAAAGGATTCATGCTGTCGAAGACGCAGCGCGTTGATTTCGGGACTGACGTTCGCAAACAGGACGGGGAACATGACGACCTCGGTCTCGTCGACAGAGATCGGGTTCACGATCCGTATCTGGTTGTTGATGAGCTGGAGATTGGGGAAAATCCCGACATGGGGGTCGCCGGCCATCGCGAGAAGCACATCGGCCCACGATTCGTCATGTTCTGCGTAGAGCGCCTCGATGTAATCGGTCCCGCCAGGCGTGTTTTCGAGGATTGATCGGAACTTGCCCGAGTGGTTTAGCCGGTGCTTCAGAAAATCGAGCATCGTGTGGCCATTCCCGAAGTCGCGCGTTTCGGAGACGCCGTCGAAGTTGAACGGGTTCGCGCTGTGGGTCGCGCCGAGACTATGGCCGGAATCGGAATGCCGCTCCCAAGTTGCCAGCACGGAGGCATGGACGAAGAGCGGATGATACCCGTCCATGCCGACCTGCTTCCAATTCCCCTTGTATATCGTTCGGTTCGACCCCGATCGCACCAGCAGTTCGCCACGCGGGGCTGAATCGACGAGAATGTCTATGACCTTTGCGGCGCCGCCGAGATATTGTTCGAGAGGGGGTACGGCATCGTCCAGTGCCGCGAACACGAACCCCCGGTAGCTTGCGACGCGGGGCACTGGGGTGAGGCCGTTCTCCCGGGCATCGAAACTCGGGCCGTAGCCATCGGGTCCGGATACGCTGACCAGTTCGCCCGAGTTCGAGTAGGTCCAGCCGTGATACCAGCAGCGAAAATAACTGTCGCGCCCCTCGTCGACTTCGCAGACGATCGCGCCGCGATGACGACATCGGTTCAGGAATACCCGAACTTCGCCATCCTGGCCACGAACGAAGATGACGGGCTGCCGGCCCATCTGGCGGCGTCGGAACTCTCCGGATTTCGCGATCTCGCTTTCGTGACCGATGTACACCCAGCCCTTATGGAAAATACGTTCCAGCTCGAGCTCGAATATGCGGGGATCGGTATAGACAGCCGAATGCACCCAGCCGGGCGCAACGAGCGAGCGCAGCCCCGCGGCATCGTATCGACTGCGCGCCACGTCGAGGCGGTCCGGCACACGATGCGGCCCTGGCGGCGCGGCGCGCTCTATCGCTGCCACATCAGCGGAGGCAGGCCGGGCAGGCGAGATTTGGTGCTCAGTTGGCATTTCATTCTCCGGATTGCGTCAAGAAACGGATATCCATTTGGTCTGAAGGGCTATTCACGAGACCATGTCGTCGGCAATCGACCTCCTCGCTTGCCAGAATATGTAGGCGGCGACCGGGGCCAGGAGGCTCGCGCCGACGAGAGCGAAGCGCAGGCTCGCTCCCTTGTCCTCGCCTGCCTGCCAGGCGATGACGTCGCTCGCAGATCCTACGAGCAGCGGGCCAAGGCCGACGCCGATCAGGTTCAGGATTAGGAGGAACAAGGCGGTCGCTGCGCCGCGCATCTCCGGCGGTGACACGCTTTGATGGGTGCTGTGGACCGGCCCCATCCACATGGCTCCCAGAATATTGGGAAGGGCGAGACCGGCGAGCGCGAATATTCCGCTGTCGACCGTAAAAATCAGCGCGTAACAAGGCAGGGAAGCTGCCGCCGCCAGCGCGGGGACGGTGACATAGGCCCGCGCGTCATTCCGGCCATGTCGGTCGGCAAGAAAACCGCCGAGCCACACCCCGATCGCACCGCCAAGGCCAGTGGATAAACCTAGAGTCAAACCCAGGAAGCCCGCCACGCCTAGGCCGGCAGAGGAGGCAAGGTCGCCAATCTCGGCGCCGTGGTTTCGGACGAAAAACGAGGCAAGAAACGGACCGAAGCCGTAGCCCACCGCCGCCTGGAGCGCGGTGGCCATGACCACCAGGCGGTAGGTGCGGATCCGCCACAATGTCACGACGGTCGCCACCGTCCCGATCGGCGCAAGGTCGGGACCCCGCTCCTTGCCGGTTCGCGGCTCGGACAAGACGAAGAGAAGACAGGGGGCGAGAAGAAGGCCTGGAACGCCGGCAAGGAAGAAGGCAGCGCGCCAACCATAGGCATCTGCGACCAGGCCTCCTAGTGCCATGCCGGCCAAGGTTCCTATCGGGACGCCGAGATAATAGAGCGCCAGCGACGAGGCACGGCGCTCGGGCCGGACATAGTCGACGATCAGCGAGTTTGCCGCTGGTGTCAGACCGGCCTCACCGATGCCGACGCCGACGCGGCCCAGCAGAAGCTGAGGAAAGTTCCGCGCCAAGCCGCAGGCGATCGTGAAGCCACTCCACAGGAGCACGGCCAGCGCCATGATCCGAGGGCGGTGGCCGCGATCTGCCCAGCGCGCGAACGGAATGCCGGCGAGACCGTAGAGCAACGCAAATGCGAGCCCCGACATCAAACCGATCTGCCAGTCCGCGAGCTTCAATTCTCGACTGATCGGTTCGGCGAGAATATTCACGATCTGCCGGTCGACGAAATTGAGCGCCAGTGCTCCGGTCAGGAACATCATGGCCGCGCGCGGCCCGAAGGGCAGCCCGGTGTCCGCGGCGCCCGGAGCGTCGTTCGATCCGCGCTTCCCCGTCAGAGTGTCGGGTGCGGTGGTCGACATCGGGGGTGCGCCCGGCGCTTTCACGTCCCGCCGGACCTGAGGGAGATGAAGATATTTTTCTCCTGCGAGAAGGCGAGCAGTTCGCCGAGACACTCCTCACGGCCGATCCCGGATTGTTTCATGCCGCCAAATGGGGCGCCGAGAATGTGGCGGGATGTCTCGTTAATCCACACATAGCCGACGTCGACTTCCATCGCGGTTCGGTGCGCCGTTTCGAGGTCACGCGTCCAGATGGAACATGTCAGTCCGTAATCGAGTTCGTTCACCGTCTCGATCATTGCTCTTTCATCGGACCACTTCATGATCCCCAGCACCGGCCCGAATATTTCCTCCTGAGCGATGCGCATGCCGGGCGTCACGTCCGCGAAGATCGTCGGTTCGACGAAGAGTCCCTTCGAGAGATCGGGGTCTGATGGCGCCCCTCCTCCGCAGATGAGACGGGCTCCATCGTTCTTTGCCGAAGCGATCGCTCCCATGATGCGCTCATACTGCTGCGGGCTGATCACGGCTCCCATCGACGTATCCGAATCGAGCGGGTCTCCTGGTCGAAAGCGCCCGACCGCCGCCTGGATGTGCGCGAGCACATCATCGTAGATGTCCTCGTGAACGAACGCCCGGCTTGTGGACCCGCACGACTGCCCGCACCAGGCGAAGTTCATGCCCTGTACCAGCGCCTGCCCCACTTCCCCCGGATCGGCGTCGCCATAAGCGATCAGGGCATTCTTTCCCCCGAGCTCCAGCAGGACCGGTTTCAGCGTAGCGCTTGCCGCGCGCATCACCTCGCGGCCCGCCGCCGCACTCCCGACAAGACTGATCATCGCCACTTTCGGGTGCGAGGCGAGCGCGGCCCCGGTCTCACCGTCCCCGGTCAGCACTCCGAACGTCCCGGCGGGCAACAAGCCATCGATCAGTTCTGCAAATCTGAGGGCCGAGAGGGGGGCCTGATCGGATGGTTTGACGATGACCGCGTTGCCCGCGGCCAGCGGAGCCGCGATTTTGCCAGCGCAGAAGAGAAAGGGGTGGTTGAACGCCAGAATGCGAGCCACCACGCCGAAGGGTTGCCGAACGGAGAAATTCACCGCGTCCGGGCCGACGGGGATGGACGCCCCCTTCATTTCCGTCACCAGGCCCGCGAAATATTCGATGAGCGCTGCCGCGACCTGCGCATCGCCGATCAATTCCCGGATCGGGTTTCCGCAGTCCAGCGCGTCAAGCCGGGCAAGCTCAGCGTGGTTCTTGCGGATGATTGCAGCCATCTCGCGAAGCAAGCGCGCCCGCTCGAGGGGCAAGACATCGCGCCATACGCGAGATGCGGTAACGGCGGCCAGCACCGCCCGATCGACGTCCTCCTTGCCGGCCTTCGACACGAGTGCGATGTAGGATCCGTCGGCAGGATTGATCGACGGTCGAAAGGTGTCGGATATCGGGGCATGCCACGCACCGCCGTAGTAGAGGCCATGTTCGATCATTGCTGCCATACCGGGACTCGCTGCTGGTCGATAAATCGGGTGACGGTGTTCAGAAGCTCAGCTCGATCCCGGCACCGATGCGCCGCGGCAGTTCGTAGCGAAGGTCGGTGCCGAGCGCTCCCGGGCGCACTTCCTGGATGATCTTCTCGTTCGCGATATTGGTAGCCCAGATCGAGAAACGGAACTTCTCGTCGGCGGTCCTCCAGGAAATCTCGCCGTTGATCGAGGTATAGGGATCCTGCTTTGTCGTGTTCAGGAAGTCGAAATAGACAGTAGAACTGCGAAAGAGGGAGCCATTGATATTCAGCGTTCCGGACTCCAGGGGCACATCGAGGCTGGGAGCGATATTGAAGGTCCATCGCGGTGCCCGCGGCAGGCGGTTGCCCGAGACATCGGCCTGCGAGACGACGTTCCCGCCCGTCGGCCTGGGGATGAAGACCTGGGCTTGCGGGAAATTGTCATATTGAGCGTGGGAATATGCGATGGCGCTGCTGACCCTGAAATTCTCGCTCGGCGCGATCGTGGTTTCCAGCTCCCCGCCATAGAGCGTCGCGTCCGCGGCGTTCTGCAAGACGTATCCGGGACCGATCGGATCCCTGGCAGTCACCTGCAAATCCTTGTAATCATAATGGTAGAGCGCAAGGTTCGCGCGTAGCCAGGGCGTGATATCCGACTTTATACCGCCCTCTAGGGCTCTCAGCGTTTCGGGATTGACGGCCGTCGCTGCCGTGCCGGTCATGTTGAACACGCCGCTCTTGAACCCGGTGCTGTAGGTTGCGTAGACATTCGTGTCCGGGGAGATCTCGAAGCGGACCGTTCCCTTGTAGGTGACCCGGCTGAAGGATTTTTTCGCGGTTTGCGGAAAGAGGGCGACGCCGTTGACAACCTGGTCGAAACTCCTCTTCTCGTCGGTGTACCTGATGCCCCCCGTTACGAAGAGACTGGGAACGACCTCGAGCGTCGCCTCGGCAAAGGCGGCATAGGAGGTGGTCTTGATCAGCGGGTCAAATGTGCGGACGAGCAGCGGCTGTGAAGGATCGGTGCGGCTGCTGAGAATGAAGTTCGCGTCGCCTTCGAGGTGGAAGGCGTAAAGGCCGGCGATCCACTGAAGCGGACCCGATCCATCCGATAGCAACCGAACCTCCTGGCTGTAATATTCGGACGTGATATTCGGTGCCACGAACGTCGCGAGGAGAATGTTGGAGGAATCGGAGTCGGTCGCTTGGGACGTTCGATTATGCGCATAGGCGCCCGTCGTTTCCAGGTTCACGCCCCCAAGATCGAAGCGCGTCTGAAGCGCGACACTGTACCGCCGGGTCTTGAGACTCGGACGCAGGTCGGTTGATAATTGCCAAGGCTTGGTCGGCAGGATTGCGCCGGCAAAAGCGCGCCCTGCCGTATTGTTTTCATAGGGCTGATACACATTCTCGGAACCGGCGCGATCGAAATACTCGCCAGTCAGGACGATCTTGCTGCCGTCGCCGTCGTTGAACATGAGCGTGCTTCGAACGTCTATGACACGATAGCCGCCAGCTTTGCCGCCGCGGACGAGATCGTCGACGAAATTGTCGGACTTGCGGTAAATACCTGCGATATCGGCCGCAACGGAGTCGGACAGCCCCCCGGTAAGGTAGCCGCGAATGTTATAATCCCCGTCGCCCGTTTCCATGGCAGCGGCACGGGCCGAGACGAGGCCGCTGAAGTCGAAGCTCGGATCGGGCGTGATGACATTGATCAGGCCGCCGGTCGCGTTGCGTCCGAAAATCGTTCCTTGCGGGCCTCGAAGCACTTCGACGCGGTCGACTTTCACGAGGTCGGTCCAGGTCGAGAACGGATCTCCTTGATATATGCCGTCAACATAGGTCGCGACATTGGACTCGTCGCCCACCGAAATGCTGCTCGATCCGACGCCGCGAATGACAGGAAGGAAGACGCCCGCCGCACGCCCGCCGAAAAAGCCGGGAACGACTTGCGTGAGATTGCGAATGTCGGCCGCGCCCGACCGTCCCAGGGCTTCGGACGTCACGGCGGTCACGGCCACCGGCACATCCTGCAGCTTCTGTTCTCGCCGCGTCGCTGTAACGACGATTTCCCCGAGCCCTCCGCCTTGCTGGGTCGATTGCTCGCTTTCCTCCTGCGGCGCCGTTTCTGCGGTCGGGGGCTGCGACCCGTCACCGACAACCGCAGATGATTGCGCGTTGCTCGGCGCAGCAATTGTCGCGCCAGCTGCGAGCAGCAAAGCTCTTGTGAGGTGATAGCCTTTCATTCCCCGTCCTCCTCCTCGTCATATATTTTTTGTAAATGCCGTTCGCCCCTCAGAGCGGGAACACGAGGTACCGCGGCAGGACCGAATTGTCGGTCACGGCGGTCCGCGACAGGAAGCGGCATCGACCGCCATCCATCCGGATGATGTCTTCGTATGTCCCTGTCGCGAGTTGCTGCGGCAGCCCGGTGTCGTCCGGCGTGAAAATCACCGAAAAATTCGACGACATCGCCACGCTGCCGTCTTCGCGCCGTTCGGCTGTTACGCGCTGCGCAAAGTGGCGCGTCCGGTAATCCTGAAACGTCCCGGCCCAGATATCCTCGATGAAGGTACAGCGGTCTATGAGCCTGTCTCGACAATCGTCGAGCATCATTGCCACCTTCAGGCCGCATTCGACGTCGTTTCGGGCCGTGCAAATGTAACTCGCATCCGGGTCATCGTCGAAAGTATCAAGCCAGGCCTTCATCGCCTTGCCGTCGAGCGCGGAGATATAGGCGGCTTGCAGCACGTCGAGGCTGGCCAGCTCTTCCAGGCTCAACTTGCTCATGCCGCCGTCCTCCGGAAGCCCATCGCCGCCCGGTAATATTCCCAGTGCGGAAGATTGCCGCTTTCGTCATTCTGCCGAAATTCGAAGCTGAGGCGCGACGGATCGGTCACACCCTTCTGGAAGACGGCCTTGCCCGGCGTGCGATTCCCGATGTGCACCCGGTGAAAAACCGACGCATCCTCCATGCTGATCAGGCCGGACGGCCCGATCGCATTCGAGCTTTGGCGGATACGGTGGCGCACCATTTCCTCGTCATCGTCCTGATGGGCGAAATAGGCGTAATTTACCTCGACCTCATCGATCGCGACCGGCGTGGCAAATCGAATGCTGATGACGTTGAGATAATTCGACGCGACGAGCATCGGAAAGAGCGCAAGAACGCTCGACCGCTTCGGGCGCCCTTCGTCACGGAACTCGATTACGGAGGTGTCGCGAATGACGCTGGTCGGCTTCGGGACGGTGAGTTCCGTATCGATACAATAATGCCCACGACCGGTCGTCGCATATTGTCTGCCGGCACCGCCCTGCCAATTAAGCATGGTGAACGCCTGGTGCAGAAGCGGCGGATGATAGCCGTCGTTGTCGCTGTAGGCCTTCCAGTTGGTGAGATATCGGACCCGGTGGTAGCCGATCAACCTGAGGCGGCCGTCACCGCCCATGATATCCATAAGCGAGGTCTTCGCTTCCTGCAGGAAATCGTCGAGGCTGTCGGTATCGGGCGACAAGGTGACGAACAGGAGTCCGCCCAACGATTCCTGACGCGGCTGAGCCAGCGGATAGTCCTTCTTGTCGAACCCGGGCGTGAACTCGCGCTGGTTCGGACAACCGACCAGCTCGCCTGCGCTATTGAACAGCCAGCGATGATAGGGACATTCGAATTCGGTCCGATTGCCGGACGGTTTGACCTCGATCTGGTTGCTGCGATGCGAGCAGGCGTTGTAGAAGGCCCTGACCTTCCCGTCCTCGCCCCTGATGATCAGGAGGGGGACGTCCGCGAGATTGCAGGTCTTGAAGTCGCCGGGGAGCGGCACCTCGCTTTCATGCGCGACGGGATGCCATTCCGGCCCCCGAAAAATCCGGTTGATCTCGGCTTGATAGAGATCCTGCCGAACGAATATCTCCTTGGGGATCTCATTGTAATTTGCCGGCCAGACAATGTCTCGCTGATACGCCTCCTGACCCGTCATCTCCCGTCCTTCCTCTAGCGCTCCACCGGCGCGTTATCGTTTGCTTCAAGATTTGAAATCGATGTGCCCCGGCTACGCTCGCAGGCACCGCGAGCCCAAGGCCGCGGACATTTAGCTCGACAGCTCCTTCATCTTCGGCGAGGCACCCCACATGCAGAAGCTCCTCGGCTCGAACCCGAACTGACGCTCCCTGTATGTCTCCTCATCGACCTCCCGGACCCCAACGGAATATTCGAAGACCATTCCGTCAGGGCCCTCGAAGTAAACGAACCGCGCCCCTGAGGTCGGGTGCCGACCGGGACCGAACACGATTGGAACCTTGTGCTGCCGAAGCAGCGAATAGCTGCGTTGGACGTCGTCGATCGACTCCACTTGGTGATTGATATGCTGGATTCCGAAACGATCCGACGGCACCAGCGCGATGCTGTGATGAATCTGGCTCAGTCGCAGCAGCGGGAGCTCGCCGACGCGATCGCTCACGCGCGCGTTGCAGACCTGGGTCCAGAAATGTTCGTCGCGCGCCGGGTCGCTACTGAACAATCCGACGTGGCTGAAGCCCGTGATTCCGGCATCGCGACTTAATGTCGCGCCGCGCCCCGAGACCTGGGGAGCGACCGCGAATTCGATTTGCGCGCCCCCCGCATCGCGGAATGATATGAAGTCGATGACGCAACGTTGTTCGCGCTCCTCGTGCGATCCGCGCCGCACCGCGTGCCCGAGCGCCTCGAGCGTCGTGGCCGCACTCTCGAGGTCCGTGCCACTGGCGAGTTCGAAGCCAACGACCGTCTCGGCCGGATCGCCGGTTTCGTAACTCATCGTGCACATGCGATGGTCGGACCGAAAGGATCCGCGATCGCGTGCGCGATCGACAACCTCGAGTCCGAGAATGCGGGTCGCGAAGTCCGCAGCATGCTCGAGATCAGGGGTCTTGAGCCGTGTGTACGCGATATCGAGAATGCCGATTGTCATAACGCCGAACCTCCCAGTTCAACGAGTTGGGAGGTGGACCCCCAACTGCACCGTGACGACGGCAGGTCGGCGAACTGGCGAGGTCGCGAGCCTTGCGGAAGAGGAACGGACCCCGTCGAATAGGAGAAATAGAAGCCCGGTACCGGACTGCTGAAAGTCAGGAATATTTCACCGCTGGCCGGATCCTTGCCCGGACCTCGAACGATGGCGACCTGGCGCTCCAGGAGAAAATAGCTCGATTGCATCACGGCATCGATGCTCTCGACCTCGTATCCGCCAACGAGAAAGCTGTCGCGCTTTGACGGGACGAGCATCACGCGATGATGCTGCCCGTCCCAGCTGAGGTAGACCGCGTCCCCGACCCGGTCAGTGATGCGCGCGCCAAAGGCTTCGACCCAGACTTCAGCATCGGAAGCGGGGTCGAGGCAACCCAATATGACCTGGTTCAGGCCAAGAATTCCCGCGTCTCGGGACGGAAAATAGCGTCGACCGCTATCTTCGGGACGTACGACGAGCTCGATGCAATTGCCGCTGAGGTCGCGGCAGCTGAGTCCGGCATGGTAGCGGCGCGCCCGGCATAGCTCATATGGTATCGCCTCGGCTCGCCATCCCAGCTTCGGAAGCTGCTCCGAAAGCGCGTCCAATTGTTCAACGGTCCGGAGCGAGATGCCCACCACAGGGCGCGTCGTCTGTCCCGAGGCATCGAACTCAAGGCTATAGTATCGGGCATCCGAACGAAAACGTTCCCCATTGGGCACCTGGTCGACACGCTCCAGGCCCACAATCTCCACGGCGTGGCGCGCCGCTTCATCGAGCATGGGGCATGGGACCCGAATGAACCGCAACTGCTCTAGCATGAGCGCCTTCCATAGTTTCAGTCCGTCCATACTGTTTGTTTTGATTCGAAACAAGCCTGTTGGAAAGGGCAGCCCAAATCTAACAGTCAAGTGGTTGATTCAGAACGACAACAAGTCTCTATTTCCGCGCGTGGTCGTGAGCAGGCGTGCACCGCGCAAGACACTCTTCCGGAGCTCGCGGAGCCACATCGGCAAGCATCGCTATTCCGAGGGCCGTGCAAGAAGCTTCAGGAGAGGGTGGGCTCGAGGATAGGCCTCGGCAAACGACAGCGGCTTGCCATCGGCCCTTACCTTGATCTCGAATATCGGCCCTTCGGCGCATGATACACCCGCCGTTGAATGCATACGGCGATATGGTGGCGGCGACGATCGCGGCAAATCCACCTCCCAGAATCAGGCCATTGTCCTCAAGGAAAATCGTTGCACATTATGCCAAACCTGTCAATCAGCGGCGCCTCGCCCCGCTAAGACATCGCATCGGACAAAGACTGATCCCGAGCTCATGGCGCTACGTTCAGGACGCTGCCATTCTCCGACGTCCGCTTGCTCGATCGAGCATTTGAATGCGGGGGCGCGCACCGGACAGCCAAATGCTGGATGGGAAAGCGCGTTCAAACCTCTTGGTGGGAATTTTGTGCGGCACATTCCGACCCGGCGATTCGCGGCAGTCGATGGTCGACGAGCGGCTGGAAGCGCGGTTGCGATAAGCGCCGAATGTCACTGCAACAGCGCTACCCCTTGGAGAAAACCGTTGCAAATTCGCGCAAATCCGTGCCTAATTTCGGACCTCGGCCGCGCTCCGAGGCGAGCCGATAGTTATCGATAGGTTCCGAATTCGCGACACGGCCGAATCGAGGAATTTCTCTCTATTTTTCAAAAGCGTAGGTTTTTGACGGGCCGCAGTTCGGTCATTTCGGACCAAATATTTTTTTTGGAAGTATTTTCAGTGCGTTACGCCTTAGAAAATTATTGAGTGGGAGTGAGGCGGTGGCCGCGGTCCATGTAGACCCCGCCAAGGTCCACGAATTCGTGGACATGGACGGTTTCTACGACTGGCTCGCCACGCATCACGCCACCGAACGCGAGGTGTGGATCAAGATCCACAAGGTCAAGTCGGGCCTGCCCTCGATCACCCCCGAACAGGCGATCCACGCCGTGCTCTGCTGGGGCTGGATCGACGGCATCCGCAAATCCTTCGACGAAAAGAGCTTCCTCCAGCGCTACAGCCCACGCGGGCCGAAGAGCGTGTGGAGCCAGATCAACATCGACAATGTCGCGCGGCTCACCGCCGAGGGGCGGATGACCGAACATGGCCAAAAGCAGGTCGAAGCCGCCAAGGCCGACGGCCGCTGGGACCGCGCCTATCGCGTCAAGGGCTCCGAGATCCCCGACGACCTGCAAGCCGCGATCGACGCCGAGCCCGCGGCAAAGGCGATGCTGGCCAGGCTGACCGCACAGAACCGCTTCGCGCTCATCTTCCGCCTCGGCAACATAAAGACCGAACCAGGGCGGAAGAAAAAAATCGCCGACCTCGTCGCGATGCTGGCGCGCGGCGAGACCTTCCACCCGCAAAAGGCGAAATGACGGCGTTCGATAAGGGCCGCAACCTTGACCAACCAGCTTGGCCAAGCTACTTTGGCCAAGCTATGACCATCCATGTCAACATCGGCGAAGCCAAGACGCGGCTATCCGAATTGGTCGCTGCGGCGCTGCGCGGCGAGGAGGTCATCGTGCAGCGCGACGGCCAGCCCAAGGTGCGCCTCGTCCCGCTTCCCGAGGCCGAGGCGTTGGAGCGTGAGGCGATAGCCGCCAAACGACGGGCAGCCTTCGGTTTCGCACGCGAGAAATATGCGCATCTGCCGCCGGAGGCTTTCGACGTGCCGCCGTCGATGACCGATGAGGAAATCGAAGAACGTTACCAACGGAAATTCGGTGCAGCTCCTGATTGATACCCAGATACTGGTCTGGTTGGTCGTCGGCGACAAACGCCTGCAGCCGGTTCAACAGGAGGCGCTCTTCGACCCCGGCAACCAGTTGCTCGTCAGCGCGGCGATTGCCTTCGAGTATAGCGATCTTCGCGCGCGGGGGCGACTGCCGGTCGACGAGCCTCTGACCGAGCTGGAAAACCGGTTCGGCATTTCGGTCATCGATTTTCCTGCACAGGCATGGCGCATTGCGGCCGAGCTGCCTAAAATTCATCGCGATCCGGTCGACCGCATGCTCGTCGCCCATGCGCTGATCGACGAAATGACGTTGATCACTGCCGATGCCGATATCCGGCGCTATCCGGTGCCCTGCATCTGATCCTCATCAAGCGAGACAGGCCATGCTGAAAGTCGCCGCCGCCGCCATTTTGCTCCTCCTCGGCGCCTGCTCCTCACCCTCGTCCGCGCCCGGCACCGAGCCCGCGCAAAAGACTAGCCAACCCGCGCCCGTCGTGCCCGACGCGACGCCTTCGAAACCGTCGCCGCCCAAACCGGCACCCGCCGTCCTGCTCTCGCCCGGCGGACTCGTCGCCGCGGGTCAGCTGCTGCGCTTCGGCATCCCGCGCGCCGAAATCGAGGATGCGATCGGTGCGGCGCAGGGCGCGGCGACCGAGCGCGGCAGCAGCTCCGAATGCGGCGCCGGCACGGTCGACTACACCCGCTACAAGGACGGCCTGCAACTCACCTTCCAGGACGGCAAATTCGCCGGCTGGACGATCAACGCCGCCGCATCGCCGCTCAGGACCGCCAAGGGTATCGGCATCGGTTCGACGCGGCAGGAACTCGACGCCGCCTTCGCGGATTTGACCGTCGAGGATTCGTCGCTCGGGCTGTTGTTCAGTTCGGGCGACCTCACCGGCCTGCTCGATATCGACGGGATCGAGGGGCTGGTCACCGACATCTGGGCGGGCACCGTCTGCCTGATCGACTGAGCGAGGAAGATAGATGGCCGACCGGATCGAAACCGACGCCTCGGGCGGCTGCCAGTGCGGCGCGGTGCGCTATCATGTGCGTGCGGTGCTCGACAGCTCGCACATCTGCCATTGCCGCATGTGCCAGAAGGCGGCGGGCAATTTCTTCATCGCGCTGATCGGCGTCCCGCGCGACGCGATCGCCTGGACGCGGGGCGAGCCCGCGACCTTCGCCAGCTCGGACAAGGCGGCGCGCGGTTTCTGCCGCGATTGCGGCACGCCGCTCACCTACGACTATCACGAGAGCCAGCATATCAACCTGACCACCGGCTCGTTCGACGACCCTTCGGCCTTCCCGCCGCGGGTCCAATATGGCGCCGAGGGCCAGCTGCCCCTGTTCGAAGCGCTGCCGATCCCCGCCGACGGCACGACCGAGGAGACGATGGCGGCCTATGTCGGCGCGATCAAGGCGAGCAACCACCAGCATCCCGATCACGATACGAGCAAATGGCCCGAATGAGGGGCTAAACGCCGCCCCTCCCCTGTGATACGCCTCGCCCCAAAGGGACGGGGAGAGGTCCATCATGGCGACGAAGGAAGCCGGCCGCGCGAGCGGCGCGCGCATCACCTGGGTGGTGGTGCTGATCGCGCTGTCGGTGCTGCTCAACTATGTCGATCGCGGCGCGATCGGCGTCGCCGCGCCGCTGATGAAGGACGACCTCCAGCTCTCGGCCACCGGCTTCGGCGTCGCGGTCTCGGCCTTCTTCTGGGTCTATGCCCCCGCCTGCCTGTTCGTCGGCTGGCTCTGCGACCGTTTCTGCGTCTACCGCGTCTTCGCGCTCGGGGTGACGATCTGGGCGGTCAGCACCGCGCTCACCGGCTTCGTCGGCGGGCTCGCCTCGCTCGTGCTGCTCCGCCTCTTCCTCGGGCTCGGCGAGAGCATCGCCTTTCCGGGCAGCAGCAAGATCTTCGCCGCCGAAGTGCCCGCCGAACGCCGCGGCATCGCCAACGCCTCGGTCTCGGCCGCGCTCGCCTTCGGCCCCGCGCTCGGCGTGCTCTTCGGCGGCGCGATCCTCGGCGAATGGGGCTGGCGCGCGGTCTTCTGGGTCTTCGGCCTCGTCACCCTGCTCTGGCTGATCCCCTGGCAGGTCGCCGCTGCGCCGCTCCGCGCGCAGAGCATCGCCGCGCCGCCTGCCGAGCGCGTGTCGATGGCGCGGCTGCTCCGCATCCCGACGCTCTGGCGCATGGGGCTCGTCCACTTCCTGTCGAACTATGGCTTCTATTTCCTGCTCGCCTGGCTGCCGCTCTATCTCGTCGGCACGCGCGGCTATTCGATCGGCGAGATGACGGTGCTCACGACCTTGAGCTTCACGACGCAGGGTGTCGTCGCGCTCGGCGCGGGCTGGCTCTCCGACCATATGGTCGCGCGCGGCAGCCATGAGGGCGAGCTCCGCCGCTGGCTGATGATCGCCGGCCAACTCGCCACTGCGTCGGCGATCGCCGGCATCGCGGTCGCGGACGGCGCCGCGATGCTCGCGCTCTGGCTCGTCGTCGCGGGGATCGGCACCGGGCTTATCGCCACCAACCTGTTCGCGATCGGCCAGATCTTCGCCGGACCGCGCGCCGCGGGCAGCTGGGTCGGGGTGCAGAATGCGCTCGGCAATATCTCGGGCATCGTCGGTCCGGTGATCACCGGGCTGATCGTCGATTATCTCGGCGGCTATGGCTGGGCCTTCGCCAGCGCCGCCGCGCTTTCGGCGCTCGGCGCCCTGCTGTGGTGGACGATCATTCCCGATATCCGCGAGATCGAGACTTAGAGCAGCGCCGCTTTGCCGCGCCCCATCGCCAGCCCCGCGATCGCAGCGCTGGGGGTCAGGCCAAAGGCGCGGCGGAACATGCGCGACAAATGCGCGGTGTCGGCGAAGCCCGCGTCCATCGCCGCGGTGCGCACCAGCGCGCCCTCGGCCATCGCCTGCGTCGCATGCTGCACCGCGAACCACAATTTGAACATCCGGAAGCTCTGCCCCGTCGCCGCGGCGAAGGCGCGCAGCGCGCGCGTGCGCTCCATGCCCAGCCGGCGGGCGAGTTCGTCCTGCGTCATCCGCGCCATCGGATCGGCATAGATCGCCCGCACGACCGCGGCGATATCGGGGCGCGGGCCAGTGCCGCCCGCCAGCCGGTCGCGCAAGTCCGCCACCGCCGACGCGTCGCCCTGCATTGCATCGCTTGCGGCCTGCGCGAGCTTGCCCGTCAGCGCCTGCCCCAGCGGCGCCACGAAGGGAAAGGCCAGCCCGTTGAGGTAAAGCACATCGGCACCGCGTTCGGCAAAGGCGACGCCGTGCACGACATCGGGCCGCACGAGCAGCATGTCGCCCTCGACCCGCACGCCATCAACTTCGATCCGCACTGGCCCCGTTCGCCCCACCAGCAAAGTCGTCACCGCATTGGCGTGCGGCGCGAGCGCGCGGCTGCCCACCGGGAAACGCGCGGCGAGGAAGGGCGAGATCGGGTCGGGCATCGGCGGCGACTATCCTCCTCCGGACAGCGCCGCGCAAGCGCCGCCGGTCAGCGGACGATCCCCGCGCGGGCGAAGGCCGCCGCCATCGCCTGCGCATCGGGATAGACGTCCTTGCTCACCACCTCGCCTGCGGCGTTGACCATGACGACGTCGACCATGTCGACATGCGCGATGAACGCCTCGCCGCCCGCGAGCGGCAGCGTCAGCACCATCGTCCAGTCGAACACCCAATAATCCGCGCCATAGAGGCGGCGGCCCTCGATCATCGAAAAATCATAGGTCGCGAACAATGTCCGGCAATGGTCGCGCAGCGCCTCACGTCCCTCGATCGGCGGCGACCCGTCGTGGAGCAGGAAGATCGTGTCCGCCGAATGGAGCGACGCGATCAGGTCGGGATCCTTGCTTGTCCAGCCGACATGATAGCGTTCGAACAGCGCTTCGGTCGGCATGGCCTTCTGGGGGGCGGCAGCGACGGCAACGGACATGGGCTTTCTCCTCTCGAGCCCGCATTCTATCCGATGCGACCGCGACCGCGTTGAACGAACGTGCATTGCGCTCGGCCGCGATATCGGCTGTGGAAGGGCCCTTCAGAATCGGAGCGCCGCATGACCCCCACCGCCACCATCCTCCTGCTCGGCTCGGGCGAACTCGGGCGCGAGTTCGTGATTTCGGCGAAGCGCCTCGGCGCCCATGTCATTGCCTGCGACAGCTACGAAGGCGCCCCCGCGATGCAGGTCGCCGACGGCTTCGAAGTCTTCTCGATGCTCGACGGTGCCGCGCTCCGCGCCACGATCGAGAAGCACAAACCCGACCATATCGTCCCCGAGGTCGAGGCGATCCGCACCGAAATCCTCGCCGAGGTCGAGGCCGAGGGGTTCCATGTCGTACCCAGCGCGCGCGCCGCGCAGCTCACGATGAACCGCGACGCGATCCGCGACCTCGCCGCCAGCGAGCTCCGGCTCACCACCTCGACCTTCGAATATGCCGAAACGCGCGAGGAACTCGTCGCCGCCGCGAACCGCATCGGCTTCCCGCTGGTGGTAAAACCCGTCATGTCCTCGTCGGGCAAGGGCCAGAGCACGGTCAAGGACGCGGCGGGGATCGACGCCGCCTGGGACTATGCCGCCGCGGGCATGCGCGGCGACCGCCTGCGCGTGATTGCCGAGGCCTTCATCGACTTCGATTACGAGATCACCCTGCTCACCGTGCGGCACAAGGACGGCGTGCGTTTCTGCCCGCCGATAGGCCACCGCCAGGAACGCGGCGACTATCGCGAAAGCTGGCAGCCCGCCGCAATGTCCGATGCGGCGCTCGCGAGCGCGCAGGAGATGGCGACCAAGGTCGTCGACGCGCTCGGCGGCCACGGCATCTTCGGGGTCGAGTTTTTCGTGAAGGGCGACCAGGTCATCTTCTCCGAACTCTCGCCGCGCCCGCACGACACCGGCATGGTGACGCTCATCTCGCAGAGCCTCTCCGAATTCGACCTCCACGCCCGCGCGATCCTGGGCCTGCCGATCCCTGCCATCGCGGTGCCCGATGCCAGCGCCAGCGCCGTCCTCCTCGCCGACCGCGACGCGAGCGACTTCGCGATCGCGGGCTTGGCGGAGGCGCTGACCCCGCCGAACGCCGAAACCTCGGTCGACGCCCGCATCTTCGGCAAGCCCGTGACGCGCCCGTACCGCCGCATGGGCGTGACGCTGGCGAAAGTCGCGGGCGGGACGACGGACGATGCGCGCGAGGCGGCGGTAGCGGCGGCGGGGAAGCTGGTCATCGAATATCGGTGACGGCGGGTATCGGGTGTTAGCGGCCATCCTAATCCTCCCTGTCGCGAAGCGATGGGGAGGGGGACCATGCGAAGCATGGTGGAGG
>NZ_LNSB01000013.1 GCF_001468285.1 Sphingopyxis sp. HIX
AGTCGCAGCGGGGTGGGCCATTGCAGCGTTGCTGCCCACCCCCAACCCCTCCCGCAAGCGGGAGGGGAGATCGACGTCCGCTCCCCACCCCAAACCGGCCAAAAAAATGGGGCGGCCCCTTGCGGAGCCGCCCCTGCAGTTGCGGGCTTCACATGGTGAAGGTCGTCAGAGCTTTCGCGTGTTGGTCTCGATCAGCTTCTTCGCCTCGGCGATCGCTTTTTCGGTCGTCAGCTTCTTGTCCTGGATTTCGTCGGCCATTTCGAGCAGGCGACCGCTGATCACCGTGCCGGTCTGCGCCTCCTCCTGGATCGCGATGCCGCCCTTGGCCGCGGCGACGCGGTCCCATTCGGCGCGGATCGCGGCCCAATAATCCTTGGTGGCGGCCCAATAATCGTCGGCGGCCTTCACGTCATATTGGTCGTATTTGATATAGGTGTTGAGGACATATTCCTGGACGATCGGCACCAGCTTGCCGTCCTTGGTCCCCATCTTGGTGTTGTCCTGCCAATGGACCCAGCCGTCGGGCGAGGGCTGGTGGCGGTTGATCGAATAATAGCGGTCGTAGACGGGGTTGCGGACCGCGTCGCGGCGCGCAAGCGGGCGCCAGGTCCAGTTGGAGCGCCAGCGGCGGATGCCCGCCTGCGTCTCGAACTGGCCCCAGCCGCCGTAGCGCGGGCTGTCGTCGACCTGATAGACCGTCTGCGACCAGCGCCCGGTGCGCATCCGTTCGGGGACGTCCTCCCACGTCCAGGCGTTGCGGTCCGAATAGACGAGGACCTTCGCGGGTTCATATTCCCAGTCCTGGCGCCAATGCTTGATGATCATGCTCTTGTCGTCGTCGCCGGTGATGACGAGCATGTGCTGCAGGACGATCTTGCGGCCGGTGTCCTCGATCACGCGCACGACCTCGTTACCGCCCGAGCGCTTGGGTTCGAGCACCTCGTAATTCGGGTCCCAGCGCGTCGATTCCTGCATGTTGAAGCTGACGCGGTAATTGCCCGCCATCGCGAGGATGTCGGCGCGGTCCTGCTCGAAATTGGCGGCCGCGGTTTCCTCGGCGATCGGCGGATGCGCCAGCGCGGCGGTTGGCAGCGCGGCTGTGAGCAGCAGCGCGGCGGCGATCGTGCGATAAGTCTTCATCGGTGCAGTCCTTCGGTTTTGCTCAGAAGCGGTAGCTGAGCGAGGCGCTCGCGTTGCGGCCGGGCTGGGTATAGGCGTCGGCGATCAGCGAGGTCGAAGCGAGGCCGCGGACGTCGCTCCACCAGCTGTATTTCTTGTCGAGGATGTTGAAGACGCCGGCGCGCAAGGTCAGCCCGTCGACGATGCGCACGAAGGCGGTCGCGTCGAGGATGGTGAAGCCGTCGGGGCGGAAACATTGCGGCGTGCAGAGCCCGTCGGTGCGCGACGCCTCCTTGCGCGCGGCGTGCGTCATGATGACCTGCCCGCCGAAGCGCCCGCTGCGTTCACGATAACCGATGCCGGCCACCAGCTTCAGCGGGTCGATCGTCGACAGCGGGCTGCGCGCGCCGGTCGGCTCGATCACGTCGCCGGTGGCATAGGATAGGGCGAGCGTCGTATAGAGGCCGGACGACGCTCGCCCCTCGAACCGCGCTTCGGCGCCCTTGACGCGAACACGATCGAGATTCACGAATTGATAGACGGCCGGGTCGGCGGGGGTGAAGCTGCCGTCCACGACCTCCTGGCTGATGAAATCCTTGTAGCGCGAGCGGAACGCCGTCACGTCGAGGCTGATCGCGTCGTTCGAAAAGCGGATGCCGCCCTCGAAGCTTTCGCTGCGCTCGGGCCCGAGATCGGGGTTCGGGATCGAGGTGTAGCCCGAGGCGAGATTTTCGAAGAACTGGTTTACCTGGCCGGGCTCCGGCGCCTTGAAGCCGGTGGCATAGTTGCCGAACAGGCGGACCTCGTCGGTGATCTTGAACACCGCGCCGAATTTGGGCGAGACGCGCGAGCCGTCCTGTCCGGCGCCGTTGAAGGCAGGGAGCAGCGGATCGTCGTCGGGCGACAGATCGTACCAGTCGAAGCGCAGCGCCGGATAGAGCAGCAGGCGGCCGTCGGCGATCGAGATTTCGTCGCCGACGAACAGGCCGGCGCGGGTGAAATCGGTGCTGGGGAAGGCGCGCGTCGGGAAGGTCTCGCCGAAGGGCGGCACGGTGCCGTCGCGCAGGCCGCGCTGGCGCGTCTTGCTGATGTCGCCGCCGAAGACGAGGCGGTGCGAGATGGAACCGGTGTTGAAGTCGGCGCGCGCGTCGGCGGCGGCGCCGATCACGCGGTTCTCGAAGGTGTTGAGGCGGGTGCGGTCGGCGGCGGGGGTGCGGTCTTCCTCGGTGTACTGATTATCCTCGCCGTCCTGCCAGTAGAGCGCGACGCGGGCGAAATCGATCGCGCCCTCGCCTTCCCAGCTCCAGTCGAGCGACACGCGCTTGCGCTCACCGCTGTCGAAGCCTTCGAGGCGGTCGACGCTGGAGGTGATCACGCCCGCGGCGTTGCGCGTCGCGGTCACGCCGGTCAGGCCGTTGGTGTAGAGATGGGTGTCGAGATATTCGCCGGTCAGGCGCAACTTGTGGCCGTTGGCGGGATCGTAGACGATGCGCGCGAGCGCGGCGTTCGACTTGCCGTCCTGCGGGTTGGGCAAGGTGCGCTGCGGCCCGGTGCCGGGGACGAGGCCCGAAGTACCGGGAGTCCCGACGGGGAAGACGATGCCGGGGTTGGTGCCCTTGTTGTCGAGTTCCTTCCAGTCGCGGCGCGTATAGGCGGCCATCACCGACCAGTCGCCGCTGCGGCCCGCGATGATCGCGGTTTCGCTATATTCGTCGTCGGCGCTGCTGTAAGCGGCGCGGACGAGGCCGCCGACGGACTTGCCGCCGGTCAGGAAATCGGCGGGATCGCTGGTGACGAAGCTGACCGCGCCGGCGAGACCGTCGCTGCCGTAGAGCGCCGACGAGGGGCCGCGCAGGATTTCGACCGACTTGACGAGGCCGAGGTCGACATAGTCGCCGCGGCCCGCGGCCTGCGCGCCGAAGCTGAAGCCGTCGGGGACGCGCACGCCGTCGACCTGGATCAGCACGCGGTTGCCGCCGATGCCGCGGATGTTGAAGCTGTCGTTGCCCGCGCGGCCGGTCGCGCCGAGCGCGGCGCCGAAACGCGCGGGCTGGCGCTGGACGCTGACGCCGGGCTCGAAGCGGATAAGGTCGCGGATGTCGGTCGCCAGCTCGTTGGCGATCTGCTCCTCGGTGATCAGCGAGACGGTGAGCGGCACATCCTCGGCCTTCACCTCGGTGCGCGTCGCGGTGACGACGATCTGGTTCTTGCGCGCCACCCAATATTCGCCGTCATTGTCCTGCGCCATCGCGGGCGCGGCGGTCGCGGCAAGCGCGATACCGAGCGCGGTGCCCGCGGCGAGCCGGTGGATGGACGGCGAACCCTGGATCTTCAATTGTCTTCCCCTTACAGTTTGCGAGTGACTCGCAATAGCGGCGCTCTAGGAGCGTGAAGCGCAGGGGTCAAGCTTTATGATAATGCGAATCGTTCGCGTAAAATGAATGATCCTCCTCACGCGCAGCGATGGGGAGGATCATTCAGCCATTGCCCTCCCCTGCCCCGCGCGGCATGATCGGCGCGGGGGGACAGGAGCGATGGCGGCAGAGGTCTTCATCAGCTATTCGTCGAAGGACCGCACCGTCGCGAACATGGTGTGCGCGCTGCTCGAGGAGCGCGGGCACCGCTGCTGGATCGCGCCGCGCGACATATTGCCCGGCACCGAATGGGGCGAGGCGATCATCACCGGCCTCAAGGGCGCGCAGGTCTTCGTCCTCGTTTTTTCGCAGCACGCCAACACCTCGCCGCAGATCCTGCGCGAGGTCGAGCGCGCAGTGCACCTCGGCCTGCCGATCATCCCCTTTCGCATCGAGGACGTCGTCCCCGAACGCAGCCTCGAATATTTCATGAGCGTGCCGCACTGGCTCGACGCGCTGTCGCCGCCGGTCGAGGACCATATCGCGCGGCTGGGCGACGTGGTGAGCCAGCTGGTCAATGGTGTCACCGATGCGCGCGAATATCGCTCGGCCAAGCCGCAGGGCGCCGCGAAGCTCAGCTGGAACAATGCGCTGGTGCGCGCGGGGACGGGCGGCGCGGTGCTCGCGCTGCTGCTGCTCGCGGCGTGGCTCGGCGGGCTGGCGCCGCCCGCCTCGCCGGTGGGCTGGCTCGCGGCGCTGGTCGCGCTCGCGATCCCCGCGGGGGTGATCGGCAGCGGGCAGGCGAAATGGTGGACCAAGCGCGGCGTGCAGTCGGCGCTGCTTGCGCTGCTGTTCGTTGCGGCGGCGGCTTATGGCTGGGCGCACAGCGGCTATGTGATCGCGGGCGAACAGGGCGCGCCGCTGGTGCGCGGCACCGAATGCACGCCCGATGCGAAGCTGGTCTACGAGAGCGAATGCCCCGACCTGCCGTCCGACGCGCTGATCGACGCGGCCTATGACGAGGCGGCGCTGTGGACCGCGGGGTCGATCGGGCGCGTCAAGCTGATGCTGGGCGGGGCGTGGATGCTCGCCGCGGCGGCAGCGGCGCTGCTGGTCGCGGGCTGGCTCGGCGGGCCGCGGCGCCTGAAGCAGGAGGAATGAGATGCGCATCGGGGGGATGATGGCCGCACTGACGGCGCTGACAGGACCGGTCGCGGCAGAGGCGCAGACGCCGCCCGACGCGGCGGCGCTGAAGGCGATCGAGGCCAAGGTGCCGCCGCAAGGCTGGTATCCCGAGGGCTATTACGACGTCCGCATCGCCGCCGAGGCGCAGGTGGCCGAACATCCGCGCGCGGTGAAGGACCTGGTCTTCGACTGGGACGACGGCAACGGCAAGCGCTACGACATCATCGATTGCAGCGCCGAATATTATACCGATTCCGCCGAATATGACGCGGTGACGCTGCGCTATGTGACCGATGCGGTCGACATCTCGCGCATCCGTTCCGAACTCGAGCGGCTGGGCTTCCCGCTCGCGGTCTATGCCGAGCCGCTCGCCGCCTTCGAGCGCGCACGGGTCGAGGCGGCGGCGAAGCTGTCCGAGCGCGAAGTGCGCATTGCCGCGGGGGTTGAGATGCCCGCGGAAGACGAGCCCTATCCCGACGACGTCGGCGATTATGAAGATTCGGCCGAATACAAGTTCGTCCAGGCGGTCGAGGCCAATCGCAAAAGGCTCGCACCCAAGCTGCCCGCGGTGACGCTCGAGGGCGGCTGCGGCGCGGGCGACGGCGCCCCGGTGATCGTCAAGACCAGCCCGCCGGGCGGCGAGGTGCTGCTGGTCAACGCCTTCGCCTTCAAGGTGTGCACACGCAAGAAAACCGACCCGTGGGACCGCTTCGCGTGCAAGTGGAACGAGATCGAGACGGGGGTCGAGAAGCAGCTCTCCGGCCGCTACGTCTATCAGGTGAAATGGCCCGACGGGGTGGTGCGCAAGGGCACGCGCGAGATCATCGCGGGCCCCGACGGCGATCCGGCGTCGACGGTGACGTTCCGGAAAACGGGGAGCTGAGCATGGGCGGCCGAACGCTCGCCGCCTTGCTGCTGCTCGCGGGTCCGGCGACCGCCGCCGCGCAGGAGACCGACGAAGCCGCTGCGATGCGCGGCTTCGAGGCGGCCGTGCCGCGGCAGGACTGGTATCCCGAGGGCTATTACGACATCCGCATCGCCGCCGAGGCCGAGATGGCCGAGGTCATCGCGAGCCCCGCCGCGGACCGCCCCGAAACGCCGGGCGGCGACCATAATCTGATCGCCTGCGACGCGCGAAAGCTGAGCAGCAGCGCGGCCGACCCGTTGCTGGAACGTTATGGCGATACCGCGCTCGAAACCGCACGGCTGCGCGCGCAGCTCGGCCGGCTCGGCTATCCGGCCGGCGTCGCGGCCAGCCCCTTGCTCGCCTTCGAACGGGCGCGCATCGCGGTCGATGGCGGCGGCAAGGGATCGGGCGATCCCTATGAAGTGCTCGCCGAGGCGCTCAACGCCGCGCGGGCGAGCACGCCCGCCCTGCCCGAAGTCTTCGCCTTCGACGAATGCCGCCCGCCGCCCGCCGCCGCCCCTTCGCCGGCTCCCGGCAGGCCGGCCGTCGCCGCAGTCCGGCCACGGCGGACGGCCGGCGTGACCTTCGTCACCCAGCCTTCGGCGGGCGAGCTGTTGATGATCGACGCCTTTGCGTTCAAGGTCTGCACGCGCAAGCAGTCCGACCCGTGGGACCGCTTCCAGTGCCGCTGGAACGAGATCGAGACCGGCGTCGCGAAGCCGATGTCGGGCCGCTTCGTCTATCAGGTCAAATGGCCCGACGGCACGATACGCAAGGGCACACGCGAGGTCGCGCCCGGACCGGGCGGCGCGGCCACCGTCACCTTCCGCAAGACGGGAAGCTAGGCCCCCGGCCCCTCATAGGCATCGACGATGCGCCCGACGATCGGGTGGCGCACGACGTCGGCGCTGGTGAAGCGGCTGACGTTGATGCCCTCCAGCCCTTCGAGCCGCGCGACCGCGTCGGCGAGACCCGAGGTTGCGGGGACCGGCAGGTCGACCTGTTTCGGGTCGCCGCAGATCACCATGCGGCTGTTCATGCCGAAACGCGTGAGGAACATCTTCATCTGCGGGATCGTCGTGTTCTGCGCCTCGTCGAGGATGATGAAGGCGTCGGCGAGCGTGCGCCCGCGCATGAAGGCGAGCGGCGCGATCTCGATCTCTCCGCTCGCGATGCGGCGCTCGACCTGCTCGGCGGGCAGGCAATCGTGGAGCGCATCGTAGAGCGGGCGCAGATAGGGATCGACCTTTTCCTTCATGTCGCCGGGCAGGAAGCCCAATTTCTCGCCCGCCTCGACCGCGGGGCGCGAGAGGATCAGGCGCTGGACGCTGCCGGTGATCAGCTGCGCCACCGCCTGCGCGACCGCGAGATAGGTCTTGCCGGTGCCCGCGGGGCCGAGCGCGAAGATCACGTCGTCGCGGGCGAGCGCCTGCATATAGGGGACCTGCGACGGCGCGCGCGGGACGATCGTCTTCTTGCGCGTGCGGATCATGATCGGCGGCGCCGCGTTGGTATCGTGGCGGATGATGCCGTCGAGCGTCGGCTGCGCCGACATCGCGATCACCCCGTCGACCATGCCGGCGTCGACCTCCTGCCCCTGTTCGGCGCGGTTGTAGAGATCGACGAGCACGTCGCGCGCGCGCGCCGCGGCCTCGGCCTCACCCTCGATCTGGACGCGGTTGCCGCGCGCCGAGATATAGACGCCGAGCCGGTTTTCGATCGCTACCAGGTTGCGGTCGAATTCGCCGAACAGGATGCCCAGCAGCTGGGTCCGCTCAAACTCCGCCGTCAATCGGACGCGGTCGCCGGGTTCGGCGGGGGCAGCGGCAGTCAGCGGGCGTTTGGACATATGGGCAAGGCTCCTTCGGACAGGATTCGACTGTACTCCCGCGAAGGCGGGAGTCCATCATCGGCGGCTTCCCGATTCGACAGAAGGAGAGGCATGTGCGGCTTTACAGTCACACATGACCCTCCTGCACCGTCACTAGGCGACCGCTTCCATGAGCGGTTCGGCGCCCAGGCTGTTGGGTCCGGCCGACGCAATGCGCACTTCGACCATGTTGCCGATGGCCAGCCCCGGTGCGACGAGATGCGCCGATTGCAGCCAGGGCGTCTTGCCGATCAGCTGGCCGTCCAATTTGCCCTTGCGTTCGAGCAGCAGCTGCGTCGTGCGGCCGACGGTCGCGGCGTTGAAGGCGTGCTGCTGTTCGTTGAGCAAAGCCTGCAGCCGCTGGAGGCGGTCGTTCATGACGGCTTCGTCGACCTGATCGTCCATGGTCGCGGCCGGGGTGCCGGGGCGGCGCGAATATTTGAAGCTGTACGCCATCGCATATTTGGTCGCGCGGACGATATCGAGCGTCGCCTGAAAATCCGCCTCGCTCTCGCCGGGGAAGCCGACGATGAAATCGCCCGAGATCGCAATGTCAGGGCGCGCCGCGCGGACGCGTTCGATGACTTTGAGATAGGAATCGACGCTATGGCTGCGGTTCATCGCCGCGAGGATGCGGTCGCTGCCCGCCTGCACCGGCAGGTGGAGGAAGGGCATGAGCTCGGGAATCTCGCCATGCGCGGCGATCAGCCCGTCGGTCATGTCGTTGGGATGGCTGGTGGTATAGCGGATGCGCTCCAGCCCGTCGATGCGCGCCAAGTCGCGGATCAGCCCGTCGAGGCCGACCGCCCTGCCCTTCGTATCCGCGCCGTCCCACGCGTTGACGTTCTGGCCGAGCAGCGTGATCTCGCGCACCCCGCCGGCGACGAGCGCCTGCGCCTCGGCGATCAGGTCGGCGTAGGGCCGGCTGATCTCGGCGCCGCGCGTGTAGGGCACGACGCAGTAAGTGCAGAATTTGTCGCAGCCTTCCTGCACCGTCAGGAAGGCGGTCGGGCGCTGGCCGCCGGCGCGCTTCGGCAGCGCGCCGAACTTGCTTTCGAGCGGCATGTCGAGGTCGATCGCCTTCTCGCCCTTGGCCGCCTTCGCGATCAGGTCGGGCAGGCGATGATAGGCTTGCGGGCCGACGACGACGTCGACGCTCGGCGCGCGGCGTGCGATCTCGGCGCCTTCGGCCTGCGCGACGCAGCCCGCGACGGCGATCGTCGGGGTGCTGCCGTCGGCACGCTTCAGCCGGCCGATGTCCGAATAGACCTTCTCGGCCGCTTTCTCGCGGATGTGGCAGGTGTTGAGCACGACGAGGTCGGCGTCCGCGCCGTCGGCGGCGGCCACATAGCCTTCGGCGCCCAGCATCTCGGCCATGCGCTCGCCGTCATAGACGTTCATCTGGCAACCGAAGGATTTGACGTGAAAAGTCTTGGGAGAGTCGGATTTCATCGGCGCGCTATAGGCGATGCCGCGACGCGGCGGAAGGGCGCGCATTTTCCGCGATTTCCGCGGCGATCGCGGCGCGCGCGGCCTCGTTGATCGCCTTGCGGTCCTGCTCGACATGGTCGGGCAGCGGATCGAGATAATGGATGGTCAGCGGGATCGCGCGCCGCCGCGCGAGCAGCCGTTTGAAGTTGTCGAGCCCGGATTCGGGGTCGAGCCACGCGATGTCGTTCGCCTCAGCCCCATAGTCGAGGAACACCGGCTGGACGCGCAGCTTCGGCGGGGTCGGGACGATCGCCTGGAACAGCGAGGCGCGAAAGGGCAGCAGGCCGTCGCCGGGCCCGGTCGTACCCTCCGGGAACAAGGTCACCGGGCGCCCGCGCGCGAGCGCCTCGCGCAGGCTGTTTGCCTGGTTGTGGATCTCGCGCTTCGCCTCGCGCTGGACGTAGATGGTCTTGTTCTGGTCGGCGAGCCAGCCGACGAGCGGCGTCGTCTCGACCTCCGCCTTCGACACGAAGGCCGAGCGCGCGGCCCCGCCGAGCGCGAGGATGTCGAGCCAGCTGACATGGTTCGAGACGAACAATACGTCGCGCCGCAGCCGCGTGCCGGTGGTGTGAATGCGCAGCCCCGCGATCCAGCCGACGGCATTGAGGAAGGCCATGACCATCGGCGAGGGCCGGCCGACTGCGCGGTAGCAGAGATGCGGCACGATCAGGAACAGCAACGTCAGCACCATCAGGGCGAGACGCGCGACCGTGCGCCAGGTTATGCGGGCGGCGTCAGCCCTTGTCGCGACCGAGGGAGACACCGTAAAGCTCCATGCGATGGTCGACGAGGCGGAAGCCCAGGCGTTCGGCGATCACCTTCTGCAACGCCTCGAGCTCGGGATCGACGAATTCGATCACCTTGCCCGTCTCGACGTCGATCAGATGGTCGTGATGCGCCTCGGGCGCGGCCTCGTAGCGCGAGCGGCCGTCGCCGAAATCGTGGCGGTCGAGGATGCCCGCCTCTTCGAACAGGCGCACGGTACGATAGACGGTCGCGATCGAGATGCCGCTGTCGAGCTTCGACGCGCGCTCATAGAGCGTTTCGACATCGGGATGATCTTCGCTGTCGGAGATCACGCGCGCGATGATGCGGCGCTGCTCGGTGATGCGCAGCCCCTTTTCGTGGCACAAAGCTTCGAGGTCGATGGTACCGGACATGCGGGCCTTTCCTGCAATATGCAGCCGTGTCGTTCTTCTTTAATCTGTATAGGCACGGCCCGCGCATAGGACAAGGGCGGCGCCATCGCGGCACCGCCCTCACCTGCCCTTCCGGGCCGCCGTTTGAAGCGCGTCAGGCCGCCTTCTTGGCCTTGGGCTTGCGACCGCCGCCGCGACCCTTGGTGCCGAGGCCGATTTCCTTGGCCAGCGCGCGGCGCTTTTCGGCATAGTTGGGCGCGACCATCGGATAGTCGGCGGGCAGGCCCCACTTGGCGCGATAGTCGTCGGGGGTCATGCCATAATGCGTCATCAGGTGGCGGCGAAGCATCTTGAGCTTCTTGCCGTCTTCGAGACAGACGATGTAGTCCGGCTTGACCGAGGTGCGGATCGAAACCGCCGGGACCGGCTTTTCCTCTTCGACCACTTGCGTGCCGAGGCCCGAAAGCGCGGCATGCACATTATTGATAAGGACCGAAAGATCCGAGATCGCGACGCTGTTGTTGCTGACATGGGCAGCGACAATATCCGCCGTAAGGGTGACCAGCATTTCGCTGGTATCGGCTTGCTCCGACATGGGACAGATTCCTTATTTGTTATACCCAGAAGTTGGATGACGAATATTGAGAGTCTTCTTCATCCGCACTTGCCCATGCCACTTTGGCGTCGCTTCCGCAAGCTAGTTACCCTAGTTATCTCGGTTGTGGAGGAAACGCCTCATCGTAATGGCATCGCGGATCGTCCCGTCGGCGCCGCGGTAATAGTCCTTGCGCCGCCCGCATTCCGAAAAACCGCTCTGCCGATAGAGATGAACGGCGTCATTGTCGGCGCGCATTTCGAGGAAATAGTCTTCGGCACCTTCGGCGGCCGCCCAGCCCTGCCAGTCGGCCATCAGTCGCGCGCCGACCCCGCGGCCGCGCCATTCGGGATCGACCGCGAGGAGCAATAATTCGCTTTCGGGACCGGCGATCCGCGCCGCCGAAAAGCCGCACGGGATCTCGCCGTCCCACGCGAGGCAGACGCGCGCCGAGGGCAAGGCGAAAAGCGTCAGCAGCTGCGCACGGCTCCACGCCTCGCCATAGGCGGGGTCGAACGCCGCCTCCATCACCTGCATCACCGCCGCGAGGTCGGCGACGCGCGCGGCGGCGAGGCGGATCGTGTCGCTCACGCCGGCTGCGCCATCGGCTTGGCGTCGGGCGCGCGGCCGTAGATAGGACTGGGATCGGCGAAGATCGCGCCCGCGGGCAGGCGCGCGAAGGCGCGCGCGTCGGGCAGCATCGCCAGCGCCGTGCCATGGCCGCGCCGGGCGACGAAGGCCTCGGCGCGGTTGCCGACGACCAGCGCGTCGTCCAGCGCGATCGCGGCTTCGGGGAGCAGCGATTGCACGTCGGCGCGCGGCGACAGGTCGGCGGCGAAGGGCTGGACGAACCACTGGCCGTGGCCGCCCTCCATCACGACCAGCGCGCCGTCCGCGTCGGCAATGTCGGCGGCCGCCGCTGCGGCGACCAGTGCAAGCGTCGAAAAGCCCCGCACCGGCACCTGCCAGCCGAGCGCCAGCGCACGCGCCGCGGCGACGCCGATGCGCACGCCCGCAAAGCTCCCGGGGCCGCAGCCGACGAAGATCGTATCGGCGCGCCCGCCGCCCGCGAGCTCGGCGATCAGCGGGACGAGCCGCTCGGCATGGCCGCGGCCGATCACATCGTGCCGAAAATCGTCCAGGCGAGCGCCGGCAAACAGCGCGACCGAACAGGCCTCGCTGGCGGAGTCGATGACGAGGCGGCTGGCCTCAGACGATGCGGTTGAAGCGGTCAAAGCCGGGCCGCGGGCTGCGGTCGAAGATGGTCGCGGGATCGCCATAGCCGAGCGTCGAGATGAAGTTGCTGCGCACCGTCGGCTGGTCGGCGAAAAAGGCGGCGTCGACCGCCTCGTTGCTGAAGCCCGACATCGGCCCGGTGTCGAGCCCGAGCGCGCGCGCCGCGAGGATGAAATAGGCGCCCTGCAGGCTCGAGTTGCGGAAAGCGGTCGCGTGCGCCAGCTCAGGGTTCGTATTGAACCAGGGCTTCGCATCGGCGTGCGGGAAGAGTTCGGGCAGATTCTCGTAGAATTCGAGATCCATGCCGACGATCGCGGTCACCGGCGCCTGGCGGATCTTGTCGCCATTGGCGGGCAGCGCGAGCGCGGCGAGCTTTTCCTTGGCTTCGTCCGAGGTCACCCAGACGATGCGCGCGGGCAGGCTGTTGGCGCTGGTCGGCCCATATTTCACCAGGTCCCAGATGGCGTGCAATTGCGCCTCGCTCACCGGCTTGTCGACATAGCCGTTATAGGTGCGCGCGGTGCGGAACAGCTGGTCGAGGGCCTCGTTGGAAAGCGGCTCGCTCATCGGGTCATTCTCCTGGATGGTAGGGTCCTGAGAGGGTCAGACGGCGTGGACCGCCGTCACTTCGGGCACATAATGTTTGAGCAAGGATTCGATGCCGTTCTTCAGCGTCGCGGTCGACGAGGGGCAGCCGGCGCAGGCACCCTGCATCTTGAGGTACACATTCCCCTTGTCGAAACCGCGATAGACGATGTCGCCGCCGTCGTTGGCGACCGCGGGGCGGACGCGCGTCTCGATCAGTTCCTTGATCTGCTCGACGATGTCGGCGTCGGCGGGATCATCGGCAAAGGCCTCATCCTCGGCGGGGACCGAAAAGCCCGATGCGCTCGCGGGATGGAAGAGCGGCATGTCGGCGAGGAAATGGTCCATCACGATGCCGAGGATGTCGGGCTTCACATCGGCCCATTCGGCGCCCGGCGCGATCGTCACCGAGACGAAGTCGCGGCCGAAGAAGACGCCGGTGACGTCGCCGAGCGTGAAGAGCGCGGTCGCGAGCGGCGAGGCCTGCGCTTCCTCGGGGCTCGCGAAGTCGCGCGTGCCGCTTTCCATGACCACCCGGCCGGGCAGGAATTTGCGCGTCGCGGGATTGGGCGTCGATTCGGTTTCGATCAGCATGGGGGGCATGTGGGACGCGATCGGGCTTTGTGCAAGCCGACAAAGATGCGCTAGGGGCGAAAAATGCGCCGTTTCTCCTACTTCGCCGCGATCGACTGGTCGGGCGCGCGCGGTCCGCGCCAGCGCGGCATCGCGCTGGCGGTAGCGAGCGGCGCGGCGGCGCCCGAACTGGTCCGCCCCGGGCACATCTGGTCACGCGCCGAGATATTGGCCTGGCTCGAAGACGTGGCGGCATCGGGCGCCGACATGCTGATCGGCTTCGATTTTTCGGCGGCCTTCGCCTTCGAGGATCGCGGCGCCTATTTTCCCGAATGGCGGGAGAGCCCTGCCGACCTGCCGACGCTATGGGCGCTCGTCGAGGCGCTGGCGGCGGCCGATCCCAACTATGAGATCGCGAGCTTCTTGGCGCATCCCGAGGCGCGGCGCCATTTCCGCCACGGCCGCGGCGAGGTCGGCGACCTGTTCGAGGCCGGCGCGGGGCGGCTGCGCGTTGTCGAACAGTATCAGCGCGCGACGAAACAGGCGGCGAGCGTCAGCAATTTCAACCTCGTCGGCGCGGCGCAGGTCGGCAAGGCGAGCCTGTCGGGCATGCGCCTGCTCCACCGGCTGCGCGGCAAGCTGCCGCTCTGGCCGCTCGATCCGGTGCCGTCCAAGGGCCCAATGCTCGCCGAAATCTACACCAGCCTCGCCGCGCGCGCGGCGGGGATCGGCGGCGGGCGCAGCAAGATCCGCGACGGCGCAGCGCTCGACGCTGCACTGGCAGCGCTCGGCTCGCCGCCCGCGGGGTTCGCCGGGCCGGTGAGCGACCATGCCAGCGACGCGCTGCTCACCGCGGCCTGGCTCCGCGCGATCGCCGGCGAGGCGGCACCCTGGTCCCCTGCCCTGCTGACCGCGGGCCTCGCGCGCACCGAGGGCTGGACCTTCGGCATCATTTGACGCAAAGGGCGACGCATAGGCCGGCTTAGCTCAGTTGGTAGAGCACCTGATTTGTAATCAGGGGGCCGCGGGTTCGAATCCTGCAGCCGGCACCAGATGCCCCATCGACCGCAGCCGTATCAGGGCTCCCCCTCGCCCAGCATATAGTCCGCCACGCTGAAGGCATGGCTCGCCTGATAGGCGTTGCGGCCGCGGTTCATGTGGGTGAGGTTGAAGCGCCGGATCGCGCGCAGCGTGACCGGATCGGCGAGGAAGATGCGGATCGAGGCCGCGCCGCGGACCTTGACGATGAAAAGGTCCGAGCTGGCGGGGCAGGCGTAGGTCAGATCCTCGGGCCGCTGCACGCCTTGTTCGAGGCGCATGGGGTCGATCGCTTCGGGCATGATCGACCCGTCGACCGTGAAATCCGAGACGTGCAAGATGAAGCGGGCGCGCAGGTCGTCGCCATCGGCATAGAGGGTGAAGAGCTCCATCCAGCTCGCGTTGACGCGGACCAGCGGCTTGTCCGAGGTCGAGGGCAGGCATGAGACGGACCAATAATAACGCTCGGTCGCGCGTGGGATCGGGATGCACGTCCGGCCGTAGCGTTCGAGGATTTCGAACAGCGCGGGCGCCTGCGGGCGGCGCAGCAATTTCTGGAAGCGCGGCGCATAGCGGAGCCGCTGCTCGATCGAATCGGGCCGTTCATCCGCGTCGGCGAGCTGCGCTCCTTCGAGCCAGGCCTGCTGCTGGTCGAGGTCGAGGAATTGGCGCAGCCCCTTGGCGGCCTGGCTGGACTTGCTGGTCATGCGCCGAGGATGTGCGATACGCGCCCGATCATCAATGATAGGATTGCGGGCGAACGAACGGGCATGCTCGGCGCCGCCCGCGGCTAGCGCGCGATATCCTGCGTCCCGAACGACGCCTGCTCGACCGCCGAGCGGCCGAAGGGGGCGAAGTCGCCGCGCAGGCCGTGCTTGAGCGCGGCGAGCGCGAGGCCGTGGCGCGCGGCATCGGCCAGCGTCTTGCCCGACCACAGCCCGTCGAGCACGCCGGCGGCGAAGGCGTCGCCGGTTCCGACGCGGTCGATCACCGGGGCGATAGGGGCGGGCTCGGTCGTCCCGCTGTCATCGCGCGTATCGATGCGCGCGGCGATGCGGTGCGTATCGGGGCCGACGATCTCGCGCGCGGTCGACGCGACATGGGTCAGCGACGGAAAGGCGTCGAGCAGCGCGAGCGCCGCCTCGCGCCGCCGGTCCGCGCCCTCGCCCGAAAAATCGCGGCCGAGCAGCAGCGCGGCGTCGCGGTGGTTGCCGAAGAGCAGGGTCGCCTGCGCGACGATGGGTTTGAGGATCGCGGCCGGATCGGGCTGCCAGCGCTCCCAGAGGCGCCCGCGCCAATTGCCGTCGAAGGAGACGCCGATCCCGGCAGCGCGCGCATGCGTCGCGGCCTCGAGCGCGGCGGCCGCGCCGGCGGGGCCGAGCGCGGGGGTGACGCCAGAGAGGTGCAACCAGCCTACGCCGGCCAGCAGCGCGTCCCAGTCCCAGCTCTCGGGCTTGGTCTCGGCGAAAGCCGAGGCGGCGCGGTCGTAGACGACCTCGGCGGGGCGCATCGCGCCGCCGGGAAGGTGGTAATAGAGCCCCATACGCCCCGCGGGGCGGAGCACGGGCGCGACGTCGACGCCGTGGCGGCGGAGTTCGCCGAGCACGCCGTCGCCGATGGGCCCCTCGGGCACCGCGCTGATCATCGCGGTCCGGCGCCCAAGCGCGGCGAGCGCGACCGCGACATTGGCCTCGGCGCCGCCGACATAGGCGTCGAAGCGCGCCGATTGCAGCGGCAGTTCGCCGTGCGGGACCGAGACGCGCATCACGATCTCGCCGAAACAGGCGATGGGATCTTCGGGAGCGATCATGACTGGAAGCCGGTCTCCGGAACCGCGGTGCAGGCGATGGTCGCGGCGGCGCCGAAGCTTGCCTCGGCGCGTTGGCCGATGACGATGGGATGCACGCCGGTGATCGCGCCGGCCGAAATCCACTGCCCGGGCGCGAGCGCGATGACGCCGCGGCGGTGGAGGCCGAGGAGGAAGTTCAGCGAACCCCACGGCCCGTCGAGGACGTCGATCGCGCGGCCGGTCCCGACCGTCCCGCCCTCGATCCGTGTTTCGACCGCCAGCGTCATGAACTCGGCGACGTCGAGCGACGGACCGAGCAGCAGGCCATTGTTGATGCCGATGTCGGCGACGATGCCGAACGGCGCATGGGCGTGGACGTCGGGCGCGGGCGAGCTCGCGACCTCGAAACCCGCGCGGATGTCGCCGATCCAGGCCGCGCCGTCGTCGCTGCCGCTCACCTCGGTGTCGGGCACGGCGCGCAGACGCAGCATCACCTCGGCCTCGATCGCCCCCGCGCCGCCCTCGAAGACCATCGCCGCGCCCGCCGCGCCGCCCAGTTCGGCGATCCGCAGCACCGGACCCGCGACACGCTCGGCACCGAGCGTCTCGATGAGCGGGGCCGGGATGCGCCCGACCTTCCAGCCGAGCACCGGGGTGCCGAGCGCGATGGTGAGGCGCTGCTGGATATCATAGGCGCCAGCGAGAGTGGTCGGGACCGGCGCCGGAAAGGCGGGGAGCGCCCGGCCCGAAAGCCGCGCGGCGAGGAGCGCCGCGGCCGGATCGGGCACCTCGGGCATCAGGCGAGCTTGGCGCTCAGCAGGTAGCGCTGGCGGCTTTCGGCCGATTGGCGGCGCAGTTCGACCATCGCGCGTTCCTCGGTCTCGTCGAGCATCGATTCGATCAGGCGGTTGAAGTGGCGCCGCATCGCGAGCCGCGCGCCGGTCGCGTCGCGCTTGCGCAGCGCCGCGACGACGTCGGCATGCTCGGCCTGGCGCGCCGCGCCGTCCTTGCGGCAGACGAGCGAGTGGCTGCTGCGCACCTCGGGCAATTCCATGCGCATCCGCCACAGGCTCTCGATCACATGGATGATCGCCTTGTTGCTCGAGGCGGCGGCGATCGTCATGTGGAACTCGCGGTCGATCGCGCTGATCTCGTCCTCGCTCTTGGCATCGTCGGCCATCGCGGCGAGCAATTCGTCGAGCTTTTCGAGCGTTTCGGACGAGATCGTCGGCGCCGCGAGCGCCGCGGCCTCGGCCTCGAACAGCGAGCGCGCCTCGGTGAGTTCGAAGGCGCTGACCTTGGGCAGCACCGCATTGTCACCGGGCAGCACCGCCTCGACATAGGCGCCCGCGCCGGTGCGGATATGGATCCACCCCGTCGCCTGCAGCGCGATCTCGGCCTCGCGGATCGTCACGCGACTGACGTCGAAACGCTCGGACAGCTCACGCTCGCCCGGCAGCCTTGTCCCCGGCGGGAAGGTCCCGTCGAGAATCAGGCGCCGGATCGTGTCGGCGACATCTTCGAAAAGGCGGCGTTCGGCCATGGTCAGTCATCTCCCCGCTGTAGACTTCATCATGTCCATACAATCCGGTATGACAAGTTTGAAGCCCATGACCGAAATCGTTTTCTAGATCCGCGCGCGGATGCCGATGAAATATTTGGCGCCGTAATAATGATACTGCCGGCTGCTGCCATAGACCGGCATGTAGGTCGCCTTGGGCTCGTTGAAGATGTTGAGCGCCTCGAAGCGCAGCGACACGCCCTTCATCAGGTCGAGCGAGGCGCGGAAATCGACGGTCTCGCTGGGCCCGACGTAGCGCAGCTGGCTGTTGCCGCCGACGAAATCCTGGAAATAGCGCGACCGGTAATTGTAGATCGCCTGCAGCGACACGGGGCCGAGCTCGTAATAGGCCTGCGCCGACAGCACATGCTTCGAATAGCCCGACAGGTTCGCCGGCGGGATGATGCCCGCGCTGACGGTGTCGGTTTCGGGATCATATTGGTCGCCGAGCCGGATGTCCTGCGTCTCGAAATTGGAGTCGGCATAATTGTAGCTGATTTTCGCGCCCAGCCCGTCGAGCGGCTTGGGCAGGAAGGAGAAGCGCGTCGCGGCGGTGAGTTCGAGGCCGTAGATGCGCGACTTGTCGGGGCTGTTGCGCGTCTGGGTCACCGGGATCGCGACGCTCTGGCCGTCGATGGTGAAATCCTCGTCGAACACCACCGGCTGGAAGCCGCCGGTGAACTGCTTGTAATAGACCGTCGCCGACAGCAGGCTGTCCTTGTTCGGATACCATTCGAAGGCGAGGTCGGCGTTCCACGACATCAGCGGCTTGAGGCGCGGGCTGCCGTTGGCGGTGATGTTGCGGATCGCATCCTCGACCGAGGTGAAGCTGGTGCCGTCCTCGAGCAGGATCGTCCGTCCCGCGCCGAGCGCGCTGGGGTTGGGACGCGACATCGCACGATAGCCCGCGGCGCGGACCAGCGTGTTCGGCGCGACCTCGAAGATCGCGTTGATGCTGGGCAGGATGCGCGTGTTGCTGCTCTTGATCGTCACCGTGTCGAAATCGCCCGAGGTTTCGAGACGGATCGTGCCGTCGGGGTTGTTCACGATGCTGAGGTCGCTGCGCAGGCCGTTCGAGGTCACATCGGTCTTGACGACGCGCACGCCGACATTGCCGCGCACCGGCATGCTGCCAAGATCGCCGCCATATTCGGCCATGACATAACCCGCGAGCGTGCGTTCGGTGACGTCGCGATTGGCGACCGAGCGCGTGTCGGCAGGAAGCCCCGGATCCTCGCTGCCCATATATTCGCGGAACAGGCAGTCGACGTCGAAGGTCGCCCAGCTGTGGATATTATTGCCCTCGGCCGCCGACAGGAAATCGGTCTGCGGAAAGGCCTGGCGGCAGAGATTGTTGATGCGGCGATCTTCGGCGATCGGCGGGTTCAGGTTGAAGTCGCCGTTGCGCACGTCGTAGTCGCGATAGGTCAGATGCGACCAGCGCGCGCCCGCCGACAGCGTCTTGAGGAAACCGTCCAACTCATAGGCGGCGTCGAAGCGCCCGGCGTAGATTTCGTTGCGGCGCTTGCTCTCGTCCCGGCGGAAGCGCGCGTCGTCCCAGAACAGATTGTGATTATCGAGGTCGAAGCGCGGATCGATCGTGATCGTCGGCACGAAGCTGCCCGGCGTGATCGAATAGGTGTAGGGAATGCGCATGTTGTTGAAGACGGTGCGCACGCCGTTGACGTCGGTGGGGTCGGTGCGCAGGCGGACGTTGCGTTCGATTTCCTTGCGGATCGTGCGCGAATAGCTGCCGTCGAGGTTGATAGTCAGCCGGTCGGTCGGCTGCCATTCGACCGACAGCCCGCCGCCCAGATATTGTTCGGCGCGCGACAGTTCGGAACCGTTCGATTCGATCGCGCTGATGCCATTGAGGCTCTGGACGATGCCATTCTCGTCAAAGACGACGTTGGTCAGGCCGTAGCGTCCCTCGGACAGGTTGAGGTCACGGCGGCTCTCGACATAGGTGCGCTTCGAATATTGGACGTCGAGGTTGATATCGAGCGTGTCCGACGGCTGCCACTGGATCGCGCCGAAGATCGCGTCGCGCTTGTCGGTCTCGCTGATCTGGCGGAAGGTATAGGCGTTGGGGACGAGGTAGAAGGGCAGGTTCTGTCCATATTCGTCGCGCGTATATTCGTTGCAATTGTTGTTCGCGACGACGGGCGCAGCCTGGCACGCGGTCCAGGTCGTCGAGGCGGCATAGGTCTCCTCGGGATTGTTGGTGTCGTTGCGCTGCGCGCCGATCGCGATGCCGATCGTGTCGTTCGCGAACTGGTCGACATAGCTCAGGGTCCCGCGCCAGCCCACCCCGCCCGAGCCGCCGGTGATGCGGTCGCCATAGGGGTTGAATTGCGCCTTGATCTCGCCCTGCAGCCGCGTCTTGCCGAAATCGAGCGGACGCAAGGTGCCGATTTCGATCGTCCCCGCGACGCCCCCCTCGACGAGGCTCGCCTGCTGGGTCTTGTAGATCTTGATGTTGTTGACGAGTTCCGACGGGAACTGGTTGAAGTTGACCGAGCGGTCGCCGCTGCCGTTGGTCGCGTCGCGGCCGTTGAAGGTCGCGTTCGACAGGAAGGGGCCGAGGCCGCGCAGCGCGATTTCGGACGCGTCGCCCTTTTCGCGGTGCGTCGTCGCGCCGGTGATCGTCTGGATCGCCTGCCCCACCGAGATCGCCGGAATGTCGCCGATGTCGTCCGACGACAAGGCGTCGACGATCGCCGTCTCCTCGCGCTTGGTGTTGATCGAATTCTGGATCGTCTCGCGGATGCCGGTGACGACGATCGCATCTTCCTCCTGCGCCGCGTCCTGCGGCGCGGGGGCCTCCTGCGCGGCCGCGGGCGTGGCGGCGATCAGCAGCGTCGAACCGGCACCGGCCAGCAACGCGGCGCGCAGGCTGCGCGCGCGGATCGGATTAAGAGAAGTCACGTCGTCTCTCCCTGAAAATCGATTCTGTTCTAGCCGATGCTGTCGAGCATGGCGGCCAATTTGTCAACAATAGTGTATGGCAAATTGGTTAGTCCATTTTGCCATACACACTTGATCAGCGCACGAGCTGACTCCGCAGGCCGGGGACCGCGCGCGCCAGCGCCTGCGTCACCAGCTTGGCGGTGACCTCGGCCCCGACGTCGCCGAGGTGGGTGTAATCGAACTTGCGCGTCACCTGCCCGCGCGCGCCGTCGCCGACGATCGGCGCGGGCTCGGGCGGCGCCGGGCGCGCGGTGAGCGTCGTGCCCGCCTTCGCCGCGGCGAGTTCCTCGTCGGTCGGCGGCTCCTGCGCGAGCTTGGTCGCCATTTCCGCGCCCATCTCCTGCGCCTGCGCCGCGCTGAGTGCGTTGAGGTCGACGAGCGGCACGTCCATCGCCTTGGCGACGGCGCGCACCTGGTCCGACCAGCTCGCGAGCGTGTTCCTGAGCTTGCCGTCCTTGAACTCGCGGCGTGTCAGCGGGGTGACGAGCACCGGCGTCGCGCCCACCGCCTTCACCTCCTCGACGAAGCGCTTGAGGTTGGCGGGGAATTCGGTCGTCTCGTCGGTCCAGCGTTCGGGGCGCGACGACTGGTCGTTGTGCGCGAACTGGATCAGCACCCAGGTGCCGCGATAACCCGGCACCTTCGCCTCGGCGAGCGCGATGTCCCAGCCGCCCTCCTGGCGGTAGCTGCGCGTGCTGCGCCCGCCGCGCCCGGCGTTGAGGCAGGCGACCGAGGACTTCACATGATGCGCGCAGAACGCCCCGCCCCAGCCGCTGTGCGGTGCCATGGTGGAATCGCCGACGAGGATGATCTTGTACGGCTCGAGCGGCGGCGCATCGGTCCGTTCGCGCGTCTGCGCCTGCGCCCCGCCCGAAAGCAGCACGCAGGCGGCGGTTGCGGCAAGCCAGCGCATCACGAGAAGGCCAGGCCGCCGTTGATGTCGAGGCAGACGCCCGCGAGGAAGCTCGCCGCGGGCGAGGCGAGATAGACGATCGTGTCGGCGACCTCGTCGGGATGGCCCTCGCGGCGGAGCGGCGTGTTGCCCGCGGTTGCGGCGCGGCCCTCGGGCTGCGAGAAGATGTCGTGGAAGCTGGTGCCGATCAGGCCGGGGCAAACCGCGTTGACGCGAATGCCCTGCGGCCCGAGTTCCTTGGCCATCGAGCGGGTATAGGTCATCAGCGCGCCCTTCGCGGTCGCATAGACCGACGCGCCGGGGCCGCCGCCGTCGCGGCCGGCCTGGCTCGACACGTTCACCACCGCCGAGCCTTCGCCGAGGAAAGGCAGCGACGCCTGGAGCACGAGGAAGGCCGATTTGAGGTTGAGCGTCATGACATGGTCGAAAAAGGCCTCGTCCATCTCGCTCAAAGTCTTGCGCGCGACCATACCGCCCGCGAGGTTGACGAGGATGTCGAGCCGGCCGCTGAACGCGATCCCGACCTCCTCGAGCATCGCCTTGACCGCGCCGCTGTCGGTGACGTCAGCCTGGATAAGGAAGGCGTCGCCGCCCGCGTCCTTGATCGCTTTCAGCGTGTCCTCGGCGGCTTCGCGCCCGCTGTTGTAGTTGATCGCGACGCGGACGCCGGCACGCGCGAGCGCGATCGAGACCGACCGGCCGATATCGCGGCCGCCGCCAGTGACGAGCGCGGTTTTCCCCTGGAGATTCATCTGGTGCACTTCCTTATTCTTGATTGTTGGCGGGTTTGACGGTGACCGGTGCGACGCGGCCGCCGACCAGCCAGAAGCACAGGAAGGAGATGGGCACGATCGCCGCGGAGAGCGCGAAGATCGGCGCGTAGCTCGTCTCGGTGAGCGCCGGGACGAGCCACGTCGTGATCAGCGTGCCCGCGACCGCGGCGGTGCCGCTGATCCCCGCGAGGCTGCCGACCGCGCCGCCGCCGAAATAGTCGCTGGGCAGCGTCTGGATGTTGCCGATCGCCATCTGGAACCCGAACAGGATGCACGCGATCAGCAGCACCGCGGTCAGCGGATCGCTGGCGCCGATCGTCAGCAGCAGCGCGGGCAGCATGATCGCGCAGCCGATCGCGATGGTCGTCATCCGCGCCTTGTGCACGCCGCCGCCCTTGCCGATGATCCGCCCCGCGAGCCAGCCGCCGAACAGGCTGCCGAGCATCGCGCCGACGAAGGGCACCCAGGCGAAGAGCCCGATCTGCTTGACGTCGAAGCCGAAGGTCTCGGCGAGATAGATCGGCAGCCACGAGACGAAGAGCCACCAGACGGGGTCGAGGAAGAAGCGCGAGAGGATGACGCCCCAGCTCTGGCGATAGCGGAGCAGCTCGCCGAGCGGCACGCGGCGGTCGTCGTCGCGCCCCGCCTCGGTGCGCCCGGTCAGGATATAGTCGCGTTCTTCTTCGCTCAGCCCCGGATGCTTGTCGGGATCGGCCTTGTAGAACCACAGCCATGGGATGAGCCACACGAAGCCGAGCACGCCGATGAGCAGGAAGGTGCCGTGCCAGCCGAACTGGACGAAGAGCAGCGCGATCAGCGGCGCCGACACGATGCCGCCGAGCGAAGCTCCGGCGTTGAAGATGCCCTGCGCCAGCGCACGCTCGCGCGACGGGAACCACAGCGCGTTCGCCTTGGCGGCGCCGGGCCAGTTGCCCGCCTCGCTGATCCCGAGCGTCGCGCGCAGCACCATCAGCAGCGGCATCGAGCGCACCAGTGCATGCGCCGCGATCGACAGCGACCAGAACACGATCGAGATGGTGAAGCCCATCCGCGTGCCGATCGCGTCGAAGATGCGCCCGAAGAGCGACTGGCCGAAGGCGTAGAAGATCATGAAGATCGTCACCAGCAGCGCATAATCTTCCTTCGACGCGCCGATTTCCTTCGACACCTCGGGCCACATCACCGCGAGCGCGTTGCGGTCGATATAGTTGATGACGGTCGCCAGCGCGATCAGTCCGATCACGCACCAGCGGAAGCGGCCCTTGATATTGCTCATTTCTTCGCTCCGGTCTTGGCGAGGTCGAGGCGGCCGACGGGGCCGGTCCAGGCGAGGGTTTGGCCGTCGATGCCGACACTGTGCTTCGCCGTCGCCGTCACATCGTCGGCGACGGCAATCGCGATGCGGCGTCCGTCGACGAGGGTGACGAGGATGATATCGATGTCCCCTTCGCGGCGATGCTCGAGCCCCGTCACGCGCGCGCTGCTCGCGACGACCGTCTCGGCCGAGGCGTCATAGGCGCCATGCGGTTCGAGCAGGCTGACGAAGGTCGCGTCGCCCGCGCCGTCGACGCGCTGGATGACCACCGGTTCGCGGCGGAGGTTGAAGTCGGGATCGTTGGCGCCGCTCTCGGCGACGATGAAGCGCGCGCCCGCGGGCGGCAGCATATGATAGGAGTAGAAGCGGCTGCCTTGCATCCAGGTGAGCCGCGCCTTGCCGGCCTTGCTCCCCTCGCCGTCGACCCACAGATGCTGGTAGCCATTGGCCTGGCCGAGCACCGGGCGCTCGGCGAGCTTGCGGGCGAACGCAATGTCGCTGTCGATGATATGCCCCGAAAAATGCAGCGGCAGGTCGTAACGATGCCTGCCGCTGCCAGTCGGGTGGAGGATATCGAGGACGAGCGGGTTGGCGAGGCCGTCGACCTCGACCAGAAGCAAGGCGCGGCGGAAGGCGACGTCCTTGTACGCGCCGTCGATCGCGCCGATCGCATAGCGCGTCGGCCCGTCGAGCGACGCCGCGAGCTGGCGCGTGCCGACCTTCTCGCCCGCCTTCCAATCGCCGCCGAAATGGCTTTGTTCGTCGACGACCAGCGTGTTGTGCGCGATCGTCGCGCTCGCCCAGCTGTCGTTCTCGGGCAAATAGCGCCCGCCCTGCTTCGCCTCGACGTTGAGGAAGCGCGCGGCGCCGTAATCGGTCACCACCGCGCCGGTCTCGTCATAATAGAGCCAGCCGAGCCGGTCGAAATGGCCGTGCCCCATGCCCTGCACGGTGTTCTTGGCGACGAGCAGCGGCCCGCTCGGATCGGGCTTGGTGCGCAGCAGGACGAGCGCGCCCTGCTTGCCGTCGGGACCGTCGGAGAGCAGCCGCGAGCCGAAGGGCCAGGGCTGCGCCTTGCCCGCCGCGAGGTCGGCGGCCATCGCCTGCCCCGCGGGGGTCAGCACGGTGCGCCCCTGCCAGTCGGCGATCGACAGGAAGGCCGGATCTTTCGTGGCGCCATAGGCGATCGCGACCGCGTGATAGAGTTCCTCGGTGCGCAGGCTCTTGTCGGGCATCGCATCGTTGATCGGCAGGAAATAGCCGTCGTGGGTGACGTCGATCGCGGTGCGGATCGCCTTCAGGACGATGCCGCCCCGATATTCGAAAATCCGGCGGTCGGGATCGTTTGCCGCGATCGCCGCGGCGAAGACGACGAAAGGCTGCAGCGCATAGCGTTGGTAATAAGGTCCTTCGGCATAATAGCCGTCGGGCGAGAAGAGCAGGTCGAGCTGGCGCAGGAAGCCCGCCTTGCCGCTCTTGTCGAGCCCGAGCAGCGCCTTGTCGACGAGGTCGCGGTCGCCGAGCAGATAGCCCGACAGCCCGACGCCGGCCGCGGCCCAGGTCGCGTGATTATGGATGCGGTCGATCACCTCGGGCGAGCCGTCGGAGAGGAAATGCGCCATCGGGCGGATCACCCGGTCGTCGATGCGCTGGCGGTCGGCGGCCGAGAGCGAGGCGCGGATCTCGGCATAGCCCTGCACCGCATTGACGAGGAAGACGCTGTCGTTGAGGCTTTGCCAGAAGAGGCGCCCCGCGCTCTGGTTGGCCTTGGCCGGATGCGGGCCGAGCCCCGGATAGAGGTCGGCATAAGCGAGCAGCATGGCGCGGACATGGTCGCGGTAACGCGCCTCGCCGGTCAGGCGGAAGAGCTGGCCGCCCTCGAAGATGACGCGGTAGTTGCGCTTGTGTTGCTCGTGGGTGAAGCCGCCGCCCGGGTCCTTGGGCACGGGCACGTTGATGCCCGCCGCGATCGAGGCGTCGACGTCGCGCCGCGCGCGCTCGACCTCGCCCGCGAAGAGTGGGGCATAGGCCTGCGGGACGGCGGCGGGCGGGGTCTGGGCCTGCGCCGGGATGGCGTGCAGCGTCGCGGCGGCGAGCAGGAGCGCGAGGGTGCGGGTCATGGGCGCGCCTCGACATTGCCTTCGACCAGCCCGCGCGGCGGGCCTTTCCAGGCGAGCTCCTCGATGCGCGGCGCGGGGGTCGCGGCGAAGGCGTTCGACGCGATGCGCGTCTCGGGCGCGCCGACCGAGTGGATCACGACGATGCCGTCCGACTTGGCGAAATTATTCTGCACGATCTCGGCGTGCTGCGCGCCCGAGATGCGCAGCGACGCACCGTCGGCGCCGCTGTCGGCGACGCTCGACCCGGTCATCGCGAACCATGGACCGAAGGTGCTTTCGTCGCTGCCCTTGCGCAAGAGGTCGGCGACCATCGCAACGCGCGCGAAATGGCTGCCGGTAACCGTCAGCCGCTCCATCGGGTACCAGCCCTTGGCCTCCTGCTCGCCGGTCGCGGCGACGACGACGCCCATCTCGGCGAAGGCGCTGTTCGTGATGATCACATCGTCGGCAAAGGTACCCGGCGCCATCACGATGCCGTCGAGGCGGCCCTTGCCCGGCCCCGCCACCGACACGCCGTCCAGCGTGAGGCTGTAATTGGGCGCGGCACCGGGGCCGACCGCGATCAGCGCGCCCTCGCCCGCCGCGCCGCGCGCATCGATGTCCAGATTTTCGAGGCGCAGTCCGCCGCCACCTTCGATGCGCGCGAGCCCTGCCGCGACGCGCAGCACGGGCTTCGCATCCTTCGCCCCCGCGATCGTCAACCGGTGGCGCAGCGCCAGCGGCGCGGCGACCTCATAGGTGCCCGCCGCGAGCGACAGCGTATCGCCCGCCCGGCTCTCGGCCACCGCCGCAGCGAGCGAGGCGCCCGCGGCGAGCGGGTGCGTGGCGCCGGTGCCGAACGCCGCCTCGGGCGCCTCGCCGCGGTACCAGCTCGCGCCGACCTCGGCGCGCGTCACGGGCTGGAGGTCGCGCGGCGCGCCGACCGCGGCGAGTGCCGGGTCGGTCGGATAGAGCAAGCCGTTCGCGGCGCGCTCGAGCGTCACCTCGCGCTGCTCGACCCCCGCGCCGAGCAGCGGCTTGGCGACCTTCGCCTCGACATTGCCGGCGAGCGCGATGCCGCCGATCTCGCCCTCGGCGCGGAACGGGTCTTCGCCCTTCGTACCGACGATCAGGTTGCGCTCGAACCGACTGTCGACGGGCGCCGCCGAGCGTTCGGCATCGGCGCCGGCGGCGAGCGTGATGCGCGCGCTGTCGATGATGCTGTTATTCTCGATCCGCGCATTCGCGACCTGATGATAGCGGTTGATCACCGAGTTCGGCACGCCGTTCATCACGCTGAGCGCGCTCTTGAACGAACTGCCCGAAAGCCCCTCGAAATAATTGCCGCGCACTTGCTGGTCGCGGTTGATCACGCGCACCCCGCCGGTGTCGGGCACGCCCTTGCCGAGGAAGATATTGCGCTCGACGATATTGCCGTTGCCGTGGCGCAGCACGAAGGCGCCCTGCGCTTCGAGCACGAGATTTTCGCGGAGGATATTGCCGCCCGACTTGACCGACACGATCTCGACCTCGCCGCTGGTGCGGTCGAAGATGTTGCGCTCGACGATGCTGTTCGACGCCGACAGCGATTCCTCGCTGGTGCCGATGCGGATCGTCTCGCCGCCGTTCGAGCCCAGCGGCGGGCGCGGGCCGAAATAATTGTGATCGATGCGGTGGCGGTTATCGAGCGGGTCGCCCGCGCGGCGGATCACCGCGAGCGTGACGCCGCTGTTGGTCTTGCCCTCGAAATGCGAATGGTCGACGCGGTTGCCGGTGCCGTAGAGCGCGACCCAGATATCCTCGGCGCGGCGGTCGGGCTTGCTGTAGCCGTCAATGACGACCTCGGTCACGCGCGTATCGCTCGCGAGCGTCTTCGAATCGCGGCGGAAGGCGATCACTTCGCCGGTCGGGCTCGACCCGTTCTTGAAGACGAGACCCGAAACGAGCAGGTGCCGGCCGCCGATGCGCAGGTTCGACTGGCCGGTGAGCAACACCTTGCCCCTGGTCTGCGCGGTCAGCGCGATCGGCTTGTCCGCGGTGCCGGTACCCGTGAAGACGATCTGGAAATCGCGCCACTCGCCGTCGGCGAGGATGATATTGTCGCCAGGCTGCGCCTTTTTGACCGCGACCTGATATTGCGCCTGGTCGCTGACGAGCAGGTCGCGCGCTAGCGCCGGATGCGCCGCCGAGACCAGCAAAATAGCCGTTAGAACCGCCCTTGTCCGCACTATGCCTCACCCATCTTCTGATTCTCGCTCACTGGTCTATACAAGCGGTATGACAATATCAACCCGGCTTTGGTCTGAATCATGGGTTGACATACTGGCCTGACAGGAAGAGCTTGCCGCAAAACAAGACCTGGGAGGGAGTGGGATATGATTCGGGCCAGCCTGATGCGCGTTTCGCGCGGCAAGATGAATTTCGCGGCGGCGCTGCTGGGCACGACCGCGCTGCTCGGCGTCCCCGCCTTCGCGCAGGACGCGGCAGCGCAGGACAGCACCGCGACCGACGCGAGTGACGATGACACGATCGTCGTTTCCGGCATCCGCAGCTCCCTTGCCACCGCGCTGGGCGAGAAACGCACCTCGGACAATATCGTCGAAGTCATCCAGGCCGAGGATATCGGCAAGCTGCCCGACCAGAACCTCGCCGAAGTGCTGGAAAATGTCACCGGGGTCCAGATCACGCGCCAGGCGGGCGTCGGCAATGCGGTGCAGATCCGCGGCACCGACGCCAACCGCACCGAAATCAACGGCGTGTCGACCGTCGGGTCGGGCGCCGGCCGCTCGGGCATCAGCTTCGAGGATCTGCCCGCCGCGCTGATCGCCTCGGTCGAGGTCACCAAGGTGCCGACCGCGCAGACGATCGAGGGATCGGTCGGCGGTACGATCAACCTGCGCACGATCCGCCCGCTCGACCTCCGCGATCCGCTGATCGCCGCGCGCGTGCAGTTCGAAAACAGCGACCTCTCCAAATCGACGCTGCCGCGCGTCTCGGCGACGCTCGGCAACCGCTGGGATACCGGCATCGGCGAGATCGGCATCGTCGTGAGCGGCAGCTATGCGCGGCAGGACGTCGCGGCGTTCAAGCCGCGGGTCGACCGCGATGCGCTCGTGCTGCCGGGCTCGGGGCCGAGCGCCGAGGCCTTCCCTTTCCTGCGCATCCAGTTCCTGCAGCAGGGGCTCGAGAATTACGAATATGAGACGTACAACGGCACCGCCGCGCTCGAGTGGAAGCCCAACGACGACCTCAAATTCTATTTCGACGCGACGCTGAACAACCAGCAGCGCGGCCAGCAGAGCCACCGCGTCCAGATTTCGGGCACCGCGACCCCTTCGGTGGTCGACGCGATGAACAATAGCGACTTCGAAACCGTCGATTTCGGCACGCTCGACGGCCCCAATGGCCCGATCGACCTCGGTACGGTGCAGGCCGCGCTCGCGGGCACGATCGGCATCGGCGGCTCGACCGGGACGGTCATCGATCCGAACCTGCGCACCTCGTCCGACACCGGTGCGCGCGTGACCAAGAGCCGCGTGTTCGACCTCGGCACCGAATGGCAGGTGACCGACAAGCTGAGCCTCCGCGCCGAGCTGTCGCTGTCGACCTCGAAGTCCGATTTCCCCAATTTCTCGACCACGCTCGACTTCATCAACCCCAACGGGCCGCAGCCCGTGATCGGGCGCAGCATCGACAATGGCGTGCCGATCGAATTCGACCTGCGCGGCGGCACGCTGCAATTCGGCATCGACCAGGCGAGCCCCTTCGCGCCGACGACCGCGCAACTGCTCGACCCCGCCAATTACCAGCTGCAGCAGGTGACGCAGGGCGCCAATTCGACCGATAATGAGGAGCGCGCGGCGCGGCTCGACTTCAGCTACGACACGAGCGACCTCAACCCCTTCGTCACCTCGGTCGACTTCGGCTGGCGCTGGAACCGCACCTCGGCCGAGAACAGCGAATTTTCGAACAATGTCAGCCTGACCAACACCACCACCGCGTGGAACCGTCCGTCGGGCGACCTCTTCTCCGATATATTGATCCCGGGGCCGAACAACTTCAACGCCGCCGACGGGCGCGAGCTTTATTTCCCCGACTTCCTGCTGATCGACGGCGGCCTCGCCTTCCGCGATCCGGCGAGCGTCCTCGCGGCGCTCAACGAAGCGATCGCGGCGAGCAATGCCGCGCGGACGCAAGGGCCAGCGGTCGCGTCGCTCGCGACGCCGACCGAATCCTTCGCGGGCTTCTTCAGCATCAAGGAGACGACCAACGCCGCCTATTTCCAGGCCAATATGGAGGGCGAGATCGCGGGCATGCCGGTGCGCGGCAATGCGGGCTTCCGCTGGCTGCACACCAGGTTGTCGTCGACCGGCAACAACATCGCCAACGGCGCGGTCACCGGCCAGACCGTCGCGAAGAGCGACTATAATTTCCTGCTGCCGCGCTTCAGCCTGGTGCTCGAGCCCGCCGACAGGTTGCTGGTCCGCGCAGGCATCGCGCGCGACATCCGCCGGCCCAATTTCGACACGCTGTCGACCTCCTTCTCGTTCGGCACGGGCGCGAACACCCCGGTCGCGGTCGGCAACCCCGACCTGGTGCCCGAGGCGGTGTGGTCGTTCGACCTGTCGGGCGAATATTATTTCGCGCCGTCGAGCCTGGTCAGCATCGGCTTCTTCCACAAGAGCCGCACGAACCTGTTCGCGCAGCGGCAGGAGGATCCGGCGCCGAACCTCGACGCGAACGGCAATCTCAACATCTCGATCGATCCCGCCTGCCCCGGCGGCGGCATCTACAACCCGATCGCCAACCGCAACATCAACAACCCGATCCAGGGCGTCGGCATCTGCGTCCCGCGCAGCTCGACCTTCAACGTCCCGGGCAGCACGACGCAGACCGGCATCGAAATCGCCTTCCAGCACGATCTGTCGGCGTGGGAAGACGCGCTCGGCTTCGCCTCGGGCTTCGGCGTGATCGGCAATTTCACCTATCAGAAGACCGGCGGATCGGCGCGCGAGTTTCGCGTCGCCGACGGGCCGCGGACGGTGTTCACCCAGCTGGGTTTCCCGAATTCGCGCGACCTGATCACGCTGACCAACCTGTCGAAATATGCCTATAACGCGACGTTATTCTACGACAAATACGGGCTGAACGCGCGGCTGCGCTACACATGGCGGTCGAGCTATGTGTCGAACGACCCCTTCTTTTTCGGCCTGCCGCTGATCAACGGCGCGCGCGGGCAGCTCAACGCCAGCATCAACTACGACATCACCGACAACATCAACGTCGGGGTCGAGGGGATCAACCTGCTGCGCGGCGACCAGAACCAATATTGCGTGAACAACAAGGCGCTGCTGTGTTTCCAGGGGCTCACCGACCGGCGGATCACCGCCGGGCTGAGCGTGAAGTTCTAGGGGCTAGCTGACCTTCGCGGTCGGCATCAGCCAGGCGGTGCCGCGGCCGTTGAGCTTGTAGACGAAGCCCTCGCCGCTGCGCAACGCGTTGCGCAGCCCCTTGACCAGCGGGCCGATGGTGACGCTGAGCTCGGCGGAGAACATCAGCATGAAGTCGCCGTCGACGGTGAGTTCCTGGCTGCCGTCGAGTTCGACGATGTCGATCTCCTCGACCGGCACCGGCGCCTCGACCGCGAACACCCCCTTGCCGCTCATCTTGGGCTGGACGAGGCCGTTGCCGCCGAGCACGCCGGCGATGGTGTTGTGGCGATGCGTCGTCAGCTGGATGCCCGCGCCGCAGGCATAAAAGGCCTTATCGTCGAGCAGCAGCGAATCGCCATCGATCTCGCCGATGATGAAATTGCGGCGGCCGGGCTCGGTCCAGATCGTGCCATGGCCCGAGAATTTGGTCGCGAAGGCCGATTCGCCGGTCCCCGCCGAGGCGAGCGCGCGGCCGAAGAAGCCCTTGTCCTCGTGCTGCTGGACGGTCGATTCGATCTTGCCGTGCATATATTGCAGCGCCCCGGGTTCGAGCATCACCGCGCCGCCCGAAAGCTTGATGCACAGCTGGAAGATGTCGGTATTCTCGACGATATAATGCACCCCGCCCTCGGCGGTCGGCATACCGCGGGTGACCAGCCTTTTTTCGACGAAGCGATATTTCTCGATCCGGACGCCGCCGGCTTCGACGGCTTCTTCCAGTCTGCGAAATTCGGTCATCTTCGGGCTCCTTCGGGTCAGCGGAACGGGTTTTCGTCGTCCGAATAGCGTTCGTTTATGAACTGCGTGTTGTTGGTGAAGGCGTCGATGTCGTGCTGCGCCAGGTCGCGGAGCATCGAATCGACGCGCTCCTGCAATTTGTCGAGGCTGGCGTCGAGCAGGAAGCTCGCCGACTTGCCCGTCTTGCGGAAAATCTCGCCGCGGTGGCTGGCGGGGACGTCGATATAGCTCTGCACCAGCCCAGGCAGGTGGACGTCGCGCATCTGGCCGGTGTCGACGCGGCTGAAGCTGGGCACCTGTTCGCGTTCCATCGCCTTTTCGACCGCGGTGATCGATTCGAGGATGGTGGCGATCTTGGCCTTGGCGCTCTTGGGGATGCGCTCGTCGTCATAGTCGAAGGCGGGGGGCGCCGCGGCCGGCGGCGGCGCAGCGGGCGGCGGCGCGGGGTTGCCGCGCGGCGTTTCCGCCTCCCCGCCGAACAGGCGGCCGAGCCGTCGCAACATGCTCATCGCGTCTCTTTCCCGCCTGCTGCCGTCATCCTGCCCCATCCATAGCCGCGCGCACCGGGCTTTCCAAGGCGGTCAAAGCGCGCTCAGCGCCGAACGATGCTGGCCATCGAGCGCATCGACCGAGGCGGTGACGTCGGCGAACGCCGCGCGGAGCGCCGCCACCTGTTGGGCCGCCTCGGCGCTGTCCAGCGCAAAGCCGGCATTGCCGTCGGCCGAGGCCTGCGCCGAGCGTTCGAGCAGCGAGCCCGCCGCCGCCGTCACGCCGCCGATGCGCGACAACACCATGCGCTGGTTGGTCAGCGTCTGCGCCGCGACGATCGCGGTCTGCAGCGCGGCGATCGTCGTCGCCGAGGCGCGGTCGATGCCCTTGATCAACTCGATATTGTTGGTCTGGATGATGCCGAGCATCGCATAGCCCTGCTGCGACACCGCCATTTGCGTCAGCAGGTCGCCGTGGCGCTGGCGCGCCTGGAACAGCGCGGTCGAGCGCAGCCGCTGCGCCTTGTTCGGATCGCCCTGATCGAGCTGCGACGCGAGTTTCTCGAAGCGCGCGTCGAGGTGGCCCGACATCTCGACCGCCTCGGCGAGGCTCGCGAGCAAAGGCCAGGTCGCGGCGCGGAAGCGCTCGATCGCGATATTGTCCTGGAGCAGCAGGTCGCGGCTTGCCGCCAGCGCACCGAGCGCGGCTTCGATCTCGCCCTCGGCGTCGCGATAGCGGTCGAAATAGCTCGTCAGCCGGTTGCCCGAGGGGAAGAGCCCGAGCAGGCGCCGCGGTTTGAGCAGTTCGTCGCCCACGCCGGGGTCGAGCCGCTCGACCACCGCGCGCAGCCGTTCGAGATGCGTGTGCACCGCGGTGACCGCACCGTCGCGGTTGCCGGTGCGCGACATGGTGGCGCGCGCCTGGTCGGAGAGCAGTTTGACCTCGCGGCTGCCGAGCGCCGCGATCTGCGCCGCCTTGCTGTCGAATTCGGGGCTGTGCGGGTCGATCGACACGAAGGCCCCCGCGAATTCGCGCGCGACCGCCTTCAGCCGCGCGACGGTCGAAGCGTCGAGCGCGACCTCGCTGCCGCTCGCCGGCCGCGCGGGGGGCGCCGAGGGCGCCGGGGGTTCGAGATCGAGCCCGCTCATGCCACCCGGACGTCGGCCTGCTGTTCGGGGCCCGCGACTCCATGCGCCTGCGCGCGGCGCACGATCATGCCCGCCCAGGGCGCGTGCGTCGCGGGTTCGCACATGCTGCCGTTGCTGCCGAACACCGCGGGCGCCTCCTGGCTCAATATCGCGCGCGCCTCGGCCATTTCGGACGCGTCGGGGCGATAGACCGAATGGATGATCGATATCTGCTCGGGGTGGATCGCGGTCTTGGTGAGCAGGCCATGCTCGATATCCTGCTCGACCTCGCGGCGGAGAACGTCGGGCGAGGAGAAATGCTCGAACACCGGCGCCGCGACGCCGAAGCCGTTGGGGATGAAGGTGCCGGTGATGTCGCGGATGACGCTGCCGAGCGGGCCGTCGTAGGCGGTGCGGTAGCGCGAGCGGCGGATGCCGAGCAGGCCGAGGATGTCGTTGCCGCCGATGCGCACCGCCGACACGCGCTCGGCATAGGGCTTGAGCTGGTCGCAGAGGCGCGCGAGCGCGGCGCGGTCGAACGCCTCTTCGCCCTCGATCGTCGGCATGATGCGGTGATGCTCGTGCATCAGCGCGGTGAGCCAGACGGGCAGCGACTGGGTCGTCACCTTGGGCAGGACGAAGCCGTCGATACGGTCGATGCCCTCCATGTGGAGCAATTGCGTCAGCATCGGGAAATTGCGCGGGCGGATATAGATGGACAGCGTCGGCGCGCGCTCGGCGAAACCCGCGAGCAGCGCCTGCAGCGCGGCGGTCGCCGCGGGCACCTGGTCGTCGCGCACCGAATCCTCGAGGCAGATGACGACCGAGCGCAGGTCGTCGATCGCGCCATAGGCGATCGCCTTTGCGGTCGGGTTGATGGCGGGGACGTAGAGGGTGGCACCCAGTTCGACCGCGTTCATTGCTGCTCTGCTCCCAAGTCTTTGATAATGGTGACGGCCCGATAGGTCCGCAAGTTTCTTTCGATCACCGGTACGCCCGCCTGGCGAGCGAGCAGCACGATGTGCGCGACGTCGGGGTCGCCACGCCGCTGGACATGGATATGGTCTGGCACACGGCGCAGGATCGCGCGAGTGGCTTCGGCGATGCCAGGCTTGATGCGGTTGATGTCGGTGATCCCGGCTTCGGCGGCGAGTTCGGCGATGGTGTCGGCGGCGCCTTGCCGCACGGTCGCGACCTCGCCGGCGGACCAGGGGCGCTCGGCGCTCCCCTGCCACTCGCCCGCCGCCTCGATCGCATCGATATAGGCGCGGCTGACGTCGCGCGCGGCGTGTTCGGGCATGGCGAGGCAGGCGTGAAAATCGTGCGGGCCAACGAGGTCGGTGTTGAGCACCGAGCGGCTGACGAGACCCGAGACGATGCCGTTGAGCAACCCCCCGGGGATGACATAATCGTCGAAGCTCGCTGCGAGGTCGGCGACCCCCGCAGGATCGGCTACCACCGCGAGGAAGGGCGCGAAACCGGTGGCGCCGTCGCCGAGCGAGCGGTCGAGTTCGCCGCGGATCGCGCCCTTGCCCGTCCAGCCGTCGACGAAGACGGCATTCGCGGTGCCGTGGCGGTGCGCGACATAGGCGAGCGCGTTGGTGTCGATGCCGCGGCCGCGGATGATGCTGATCGAATAATGATGCGCCGCGACCCCGCGCCGGACGAGCGCGCGCTTGAGGAGGATGCCGATCGGCGTGCCCGCGCGCGCGAGCGACAGGATCACGCAGCTTTCGGCCGTTTCGCGGCGCGCGGCGATTGCCGCCGCCAGCACCTCGACATCGTGGCGGACGCGCGCGGCATTGGCGGCGAGCGCGGCGTGGTAGAGGCGCATATAGGCCTCGCCGGGCACCGCCTCGGCCGAGAGCATTTCGGAATAATGGCGCGCGCCCGACTGGATCAGCCGCTCCTTCTCGGCGATGTCGACCGGCTCGATCCGCCGGGGATTGAGCAGGAAGACAACGTCGTCCGGGTCATAGGAGCCCGAAAAGCTCCAATTCCCTTCCGCGTCGAGATAGATGGCGCTGCGTGTCATCGCGTCAATCGACCCAGCCATTGCCGTCGACGACCTGCGCCCACAGCTGCGAGCGCGTCGGCACCACTGCAAAATCGCAGAGGTCCATGAAACCGACGTCGGAGACGCTGTCGCCGATGCCGATCACCGGCCGGTCGGGCGCCTCGCTCCGCGCGCGGTCGATCAGGTAGCGTACCGCGACGCGCTTGCTGAGCCAGGGCGGCAGATAGGCGAGATTGTTGCCGTTGCGATGGCAGCGCCAGTCTTTCGGCACGTGGGGTGCCAGTTCCTGCTCGAGCACCGCGAGTGCCTGGTCGTCATGCTCGTTGCTCTTGATCACGACATAGAGGTCGAGGCCATTCTCTTCGACCATCCAGTGGCGGAATCGGACGGTGCAGAGCGGGTCGGCGATGGCGCGATAGACGTCGGCGACGGGATCGACGCGAAGTGCCTCCCCCGCGAGCCGGTCGTGCCAGACACGGTCGATCTCGCCGTCGTCGCCGACGATGCAGCCGCCGTTCGAGCAGATCGCGGGCGCCTGTTCGATCGCCACGCGCGCGAGCACGTCGCGGCCGCGCGCGGTCACGGGCACGACGGTGCCGTCCCGCAGCCAGCCAAGGAAATGCTGCTGCATCGGGGTCGCGAAGCCGCTGGGGCTGCCGTCGAGCAGGCTGCTCATCTGGCGCAGCCCTTCCATGCCCGGCGGGCATTTGGGCATCGTCTGGAACAAGGTGTCGTCGAGGTCGGTGAGGACGAGCGGGCGCATCGGATCAGCCCTCCGCCGCATAATGGCAAAGCACAACTTCGACCGGCACGTCGGAGCCAAGTTCGGCGAGCGCGGCCTCGGTCTCGGCCTGTTGGTCGGCGGCGACTTCGGTGACGACGAGCACGCGGTCGGGGGCATGGCCGAGCATATTGTAGAGGAAGCAGGGCGCGCCGCTGCCATAGCTGTCGGCGAAGGTCGAGCGGCTGGCCATCGCGCCGCCGAGAAGCGCCGGGCTGCGCGTGATGCACTGGACCGCGGCGATACCGCCGTTACGCTCGACCTCTTCGGCGACGCGCAGCGCCTCATAGCTATGCTCGCCCTCGCCGAGCACGAGGACGCGCTCGCCCGGCGCGGCGCGCACCGGCGCGCGGGTCGCGGCCTCGGACGCCAGCAGGCCGGTGCGGCTCGCCATGCCCGACGCCGGCGCCGCGCCGGGGGTGTTGCTGGCTGCCGCCAGTTCGGGGACGGCGGGCGGCACCGCGGCGGCGGTCCAGTCCATCCGGCCTTCAACGATCGCGCGCGCGGCGCTTGGCCGCGGCATCGCGTCCAGATAGGCGCGGTCGCTCCAGTCGGTGATGCACACGGTCTCGATGCGCTCGACCAGCGGCATCGCGGCAACCAGCGCCTCGGCCGCGGCCACGAAGGTCTTGCCGGTCGAACATTCGTCGTCGACGATCACCAGCGAACGAGCGGATGCCGCGAGCGCGCGGATCGCGGGATCGGCGATTTGGACGAGGTGCGAGGTCGCGTGACTATGCCCTTCCTCGAAGCGCGCGACGATCTCGGCGCCTTCCACGCGCTGACGCGACGATTGCAGATAGACCGCCTCGTGCCCCGGATGCCGCGCCTGCCAGGCGGCAAAAACCCCCTGCCCCAGCGCGGTCGCGGTTTCGGCCATGCCGAGGAAGGCGACGGGTTCGGGCAGGTCGGCGGCGATCCGGGCCGCCATCGCGTCCATCGCCTCGCGCATCGCCGCGGGGCGCGCGGGCAGATGGCGGCCGAGGACTTTCGAGACGATCAGGAAGCCGCGCTTGGGGTTCGCGCGCGCCGCAAAATCGCAATAGGCGTCGAGGTCGACATCCTCCGCGGTCACCAGCCCCAGCTGCCCGGTCGCAAGGTCGATGATCGTCTTCTGGGACAGCTCCTGGAGCATGGACGCGATTTTTCCTCAAAATGGTGAAATCATGATGGCGGTTTCGGCCCGGCCGGCCAGTCGACGACGAAAGCGCCCTAATCCAAGCGCTGCTGGACTTTCAGCTTCCCCCGCGGATCGGCCTCCAGCCTCGCCCCGAAGCGGCGCAGGAGTTCCGCGGGGTCGATCGCCCTGATGTTGGCGCAATCGACCTGGTTCCAGCCGTCGCGATCGATTTCGGCGACCGCGACATATTCGTCGGCAAGCTGACCGGTGGATCCACAGCGCTGCGTATGAGCGGAGACCGCGACCGAACGGATATCGCTACTGACCGAAAAGCTGTGCCCGATCAAGCGCAGGATCAGCGACGCGACATGGCCCATATACAGCGCGGCGATCTCCCTTGGCGGCATCGGCCGGGCGATCAGCGCGGCATAGCCGATATTGGCGACCCAGCGGCTCGTCGGCATTGCCTCGATCGCGGGCAGGCCGACGTCGAGGAGCAGCCGGTCGCCGCGCAATTCGAGCGCGACATTGGTCTCGTGCGCGAATTGCAGGTCGCCGAGCGCGGCGAGCAATTTTTCCTCGATGCCCGCGGTCGCGGGGCCGGTATTGGCGGCCGCGGCGCGCCACAGCATCACCGCCTCGATATGCGCCTGGTCGCTGGCATAGGCCTCGCGCGGCGGCTTGGCCGCGGCCGGCGGCGCGGCGCGCAGGACCGCCGGAACATCGTGATGCTGCGCCGTCAGCGCGTCGATCTGCGCATTGCGCGCGGCGGCATGCTGCGCCAGCAGCTCGGCGATCTCGGCCTTCATCGCGCGGCGCGCGACGGGGTAGAGCGCGGGATCGAGCGGACTGCCGCGGTCGTCGGCGAAACGGATCGCGTCGCCGTCGAGCATGGCTTCGAGCCGGTCGGGCAAAGGCATGGCAGCGGCCGTCCGGCTCAGCTGCTAACGATGATGCTGATCACCGAGCCGCGCAGCCGCTGCACGACGTTGCGGCGATTATTGTCCTCCGACAGGCCGGTGGCCGGGATATCGACGCCCGAGGCGGCGAGCATCTCGTGCACCAGCGCGACCTTGATCCCGAAATTGACATTCTCGCTGATCGCGCCGCGATCGCGCAGGTTTCCGTGCGCCAGCGACGAGGAGGTGATGCCGACGAGATTGCCGAATTCGTCGAGGATCGCGCCGCCCGACGAGCCCGAGCCGATCGGCGCGGTGAACTGGAAGCGCGCGACGTCGCCCTCCCAGCCCTTGAGCCCCGAGACATTGCCGGTCGAGACCTTGAGGTCGGTGCCGAGCAGATCCATCAGCGGATAGCCCGCGGCGAGCACTGCCTCGCCCAGCCAGATCGGCGATGCATGGCGGAGCGGCAGCGGGGTGCCCTGGACCTCGCCCTGCAGGATCGCGAGGTCGTGCATCGGGTCGACGGCGAGCATGGTCAGCGCCTGCTTGCTGCCGCCGAGTTTGAAGTCGTTGCCGCCCTCGATCACATGCGCGTTGGTGACGACGACCCCGGGCGCGACGAGCACGCCGCTGCCCGAGCCGAGCGAGGTGCCCGGCGGTGGCGGCGGGCGGTGATCGCCCCACGGATTGCCCGAACCGCCGCCGCCGCTGCTGCGCTGGCGTCCCGGGATCGCATCGACCGAGAAATTGCGTGCGCGCGCGAAGGCCTCGATGCCGAAGGTATAGCCTTCGTTGGCGACCTTCACCCGCCGGGCGCCGTTGCGCATATAGGCCTCGGCGATGATGACCGCAGCGAGCTGGTCGAAGGGCGCGGGGAAGTCGTAGCTGGTGCCGCCGAAATCGACGGTGAGCGGATAGGCGTCGTTGACGAAGCCACCGCTGCGGTCGTCGACGATGTAGAGCAAGAGCTCGGCATGGTCGCCGAGGTCGGACATCGCCGACAAGGTCCACTCGCCCGCGCCGCTTCCCTTTTCGAGCGGCTGGAAAGCGCCCTCGCGCGAGACCGCGAGTATGCCGACGCGGTCGGCGCCGCGCCCGCCGACGCGGATCGTGCACGCGCTGCTGTCGTCGACCGCGAGCCGTTCGCCGGGTTGCGCCTTGTTCATCGCCCCTCCCCCTTCATGCCGCGACGGCCTGGACGACGGTCGTGAACGACACTTCGCTGTCGATCGCGCGCCGGTCGATGGTCTCCGGGGTCAGCCGGCCGGTGAGCAAGCCCGCCCAGTCGGCGACGAGGCGGCAGCCGACCTGGTCGGCATAGACGACCCCGCCCGCGGGCCGGGCGTTGATCTCGAGCAATTTCCAGCTGTCGTCGTTCGCACGGCGGAACTGCGCGTTGACGAGGCCGTGGAGGCCGAAGCGCCGGACGATCGCCGCGACCGCGTCCTCGAGCGGGTGGCGCGAGACGATATGCTGGTGGCCGTTCGCCATCTTGGTGCGCGCGGCATATTTGAGCAGGCGGCCGTGGTCGGCCAGTATGTCGAACGAGATTTCGGGGCCGGGCAGATAGGGCATGACGACGATGTCGTCGATCGGCCCGCGCGCCTCCTGCTCGGCGAGCGCCGCGACATAGAGCTCGGCGCGGATGCGGCGGCGTTCGGGGTCCTTGAGGTGCGCCATCGGATCGACGTCCATCAGGCGCCAGAAGCCGAGGCCGTTGACCCCCTGCCGCGGCTTGACGCAGGGGCTCGACCCGTCGTCGGGCCAGCGCGCCAGCAGCTCGGCGAGCTCGCCGCTGCTCTGCGCCAGATGCGTCGGCAGGTGATGCTCCTCGCCCGCCAGCGCCTCGGCGAAGCCGTATTTGTCGTCGAGCAGCGCGAGCGTCGCCATGTCGGCGGGCAGGTGCACGCGGCACGGCAGTTCCGCCGCCGCGATCAGCTTGCGATGGCGCGTCGGGATGAAGAGGTCGATGCCCTCGCGCGCGATCGTCTCGCGCACCCACGCCAGATAGGCGTCGCGGTCGTCGGCGGGCGCATCGGCCGAACCGCCGTCGATCCAGGTCGCGGTCGGGCCTGGATAGCGCGCCGCGTGCGGCCCCACGCTGATACAGACCTCGAGCGAGGGATCGGCGGCGCGCATCAGCCCCGCGATCGGCGCGAGCGAAAAACCGCGATTGAACCAGATACGCATCATCGCGCCCGGCATGCCGGGACCGCGGTCCCGCTAAGGCCGGGCACGCGATCAGCCAAGGTTGACGCCCATACTGCCGGCGAGACCCGAAAGACCGCTTTCCCAGCCCTCGCCGATCGCCTTGACCTTGATGTCGCCCTGCGGACCGCGATACAGCTCGACGAAGATCAGCGAGGTGTTCATGCTGCCGTCTTCGGAGAGGTCGAAGCGCGCGAGTTCCTTGCCGTCGGCGTCGTTGATCACGCGCGCATAGGCGTTCGAGACCGAGCCGAAATTCTGTTTCCGCTCCTGGCCCTCGTGGATCGTGACCGCGACGACGACCTTCTTCACATCGGCGCCGAGGCGACCGAAGTCGACCTTCACCGTCTCGTCGTCGCCCGCGCCCTCGCCGGTGCGGTTGTCGCCGCCATAGACGACCGCGCCGTCGGGCGAGGACTTATTGTTGTAGAAGATGAAATGCGCGTCGCTCAGCACCTTGTCGTTGGCGCCGAGAACGAACGCCGAGGCGTCGAGGTCGAAGGCCGCGCCGTCGGTCTGGCGCACGTCCCAGCCGAGCCCCACGGTCACCGCCGACAGGCCGGGCGCTTCCTTGCTGAGCGACACATTGCCGCCCTTGCTCAATGACACTGCCATGTCCGCGTCCTTTCAAATCCTTGGGAAGGGACCGGCCGACCCTTGTCGGCCGGTCCCTTCCTATATCCGCGTCAACCGATGTTGACGCCAAAGTTGCTGGCGAGCGGGCCGAGGCCACCCTTGAAGCCCTGACCGACGGCGCGGAACTTCCATTCGCCGGCGTTGCGATAGACTTCGCCGAGGATCAGCGCGGTTTCGACCGAAGCGTCTTCCGCCAGGTCATAGCGCACGATTTCGGTGCCGGTCTTGTTGTCGACCAGGCGGATGAAGGCGTTCGAGACCTGGCCGAAGGTCTGGCCGCGCGATTCGCCGTCGTGGATGGTGACCGCGACCGCGACCTTCTCGACGTCGGCGGGGACCTTCGACAGCACGATCTTGATCTGCTCGTCGTCGCCATCGCCTTCGCCGGTGCGGTTGTCGCCCTGGTGGACCACGGCGCCGCCGATGTCCTTGTTGTTATAGAAGCAGAAGTCGCCGTCCGAGCGGACCTTGCCGTCGCCCTTCAACAGGAAGGCCGAGGCGTCGAGGTCGAAATCCTGCCCGTCGGTGGCGCGGACGTCCCAGCCGAGGCCGACCATGACCTCGTCGAGGCCGGGCGATTCCTTCGACAGGCTGACGTTGCCGCCCTTTGAAAGAGAAATTGCCATGGAGTTTCATCCTTTCCGTTGCTGGTTGGAATGGCCGGACCGTCCGGCCATCCCCCGATATTGCGTCCCCGTTATCTTCAAGCCCTTGCGGTTTCGGCCTCGCCCTCGTCCGCGCCGTCCCCGTCGGGGTTGGCGCGGTTCCAGCGCACCGAGGACCAGAAGGCGATGCCGATCAGCACCGCACCGATCAGCCCGGTGATCACCTCCGGAATATGCTGGAAGGTGTTGATGTACATGATCACCGCCAGCGCGAGGATGGCATAGAAGGCGCCATGCTCGAGGTAGCGATATTCGGACATCGTGCCCTTGCGGACGAGGAAGATCGTCATCGAACGCACGAACATCGCGCCGATGCCGAGGCCGATGGCGATGATGATCAGGTTGTTGGTGAGTGCGAACGCCCCGATCACGCCATCGAACGAGAAGCTGGCGTCGAGCACTTCGAGGTAGAGGAAGGCACCGAAGCCGGCCTTCGCCACCTGGCCGGTGGTCGGCGTCGGGGGTTCGAGCACATGGTTGACGATCTCGACCACGATGAAGGTCAGGAGGCCGCCGATCGCCGCGATGATGAAGACCAGCGCGTCGGCGTCGGACAGCATCGTCGAGGTGAGCCAGGTGCCGAGCAGGACCAGCCCGATCGCCACCGCGTCGATGTCGGCGACCTTGGCGAGCGGCCGTTCGATCGCTGCGATCCAGTCGACTTCCTTATCGGAATCGAAGAAATATTTGAGGCCGACCATGCCGAGGAAGGCGCCGCCGAAGCCCATCAGGCCGATATGCGCGTCGCTGACGATGCGCTGATATTCCTGGGGCTCGTTGAGCGCGAGCTTGAACGCCTCGATCGGGCCGAGGCCCGCCGCGACCATCACGATCACGAGCGGGAAGACGATGCGCATCCCGAACACCGCGATCGCGATACCCCAGGTGAGGAAGCGTTGCTGCCAGACCGGGTCCATGTCCTTCAAGACCGAGGCGTTGACCGCGGCATTGTCGAACGAGAGCGAGACCTCGAGCACCGAGAGCACGATACAGATCCACACGATGCCGAGCACCCCGTCGACCGTGCCGGTGAGCTCCCAGCCGTACCAAGCGCCCAATGCGAGCGCCACCACGGTGAATAGCAGCGAACCGCCAAAATGTTTGAACATCGAAATTCGTCCCCTTCCCGCCGCAGCGGTCCTTAAAAATCAGTCTTTCGAACCCGCGGCCCAGCGCAGGAAGATGCCGATGTCGTCGGCATATTCCTTCTGGTCACGGTAATAGCGCATGTGGCGCTGCATCTTCAGGCTGCCGCCCTCGTTATCGAGGATTGCGATGCCGCACAGCCGGCAATTGTCGCGCCCTTCGTCGAGGCGGACCTCGATCTCGGGCTGGCCGGGGATCGTCATGCGCACGACGCCGTCGGTCTTGTTCCAGTTGGGAACCCCGTCGTAGATCAGCGCGAACACCGCGATCCGCTTGATATGGTCGAAATATTGCCCGTTGACGCGGATCGTCTCGCCCGCCGAAACCGCGCCGGTGCGGTCGTCGCCCGACAGCTGGATGAAGGGTTCGCGGTGGAAGTCGCCGAACGCGCGGCCCAGCGCCTGGATCACGCCCTTGTAGCCGTCCTGCAGTTCGAACAGCACGCCGAGATCGAGGTCGATATTCTTGGGCCCGCCGCCAAAGAAGCCGCGCTTCTGTTCGGGCTGGCTCCAGTTGAGGTTGAGCACGATCTCGCCGAAGGTCGAGCCGGTCTTCTTGAGGCTGACGCTGGGGCTCGATTTTTCGAGCGTGATCTTCTTGAGGCTGACCGGTGCCGACGGCGCAGGCGCAGGGGCCGGAGCGGGCGCAGGCGCGGGAGCCGGGGCGGGCGCGGGCGCCGGGGCGGGAGCGGGAGCCGGCGCATCGGCCACCTCGCCACCGAAATGGCCGATCAGGCTCGCGAGGCCGCCGGCAAAGCCCGCGGCGATCGTCCCGCATTTCCAGCCCGAGCTGTGGCGGTAGAATTCGACCATCATCACCGCCTTTTCGTTGGTGAGATGCTCGGCGACGTTGAACTCGGCCTTGCCGCCGTCGATCGAGACGAGCAGCGGCCTGGCATCGGCGATCGAGCGGTCGTCGTGCGTCGCGGTGAAGACGATACGGTCGATGCTGGCGGGCAGCGCGTCGAGGTCGACCGCGAACACCGCCTTGTCCGACGAGGGCGACAGGCTGATCGCCCCCTCGGGCGTGCGCGGGTTGGAGAAGAGCACGACATAACGGTCGTCGCCGATCTTGCGCTCGGCGTTGAGCCCGAAGGCCGCGATATCCACCCCCGCGAGGCCGAAGGATACCACGACTTCGCAGCGGTTGCCGACGCCGAGATCGGCGAGGCCGCGCTTTTCACCCTTTTGCAATTGCATCGATGCCCCCCTTGCCGTCGCGGCTTCGCCGCGACGCGGATCGTTGAGTTTGACGGATCAGATCAGGCTGCGCGACTGGTCGGCGAGCTGCTGGACATGCACGCCCTGCGCGCGTTCGCCCAGCGCCTTGTAGATCCATTCGCCGCCGCTGCGCTTCAACGAGGCGAGGATCAGCCCGGTATAGCTGCCGCTCTCGCTGATGTCGTAGCGCGCGAGTTCGCGGTTGGTCGACAAGTCGATGACGCGACCGAAGGCGTTGGCGACCTTGTCGAAGGTCTGGCCGCGGAAGCTGGTGACGGTGAGCACGAGCGTCTCGACGTTCGACGGCAGGCGCGTCAGGTCGATCATGATCGTCTCGTCGTCGCCGTCGCCCTCGCCGGTGAGATTGTCACCGCTGTGGCGGATCGAGCCGTCGTCGCTGGTCAGTTTCTGGAACCACACGACGTCGACGATATTGCCGCCGCCGTCGAACACGAGGCACGAGGCGTCGAGGTCGATCTCTTCGTTGCCGCCCGCGAGCTTGGCGAAGAAACCCTTTGCCGGGGCCATGTCCCAGCCCACGCCGAGCGCGATGCGGGTGAGCCCGCTGCCGCCGGCTTCCTTCGACAGGCTGACACTCGAATTCTTGTTGAGCGAAATGGCCACTTGTCTCTCCTCCACCGACGGACATCCACGGGAGTCCGACTGATATAAACCGCCCCCCGGCCTGTCCATATCTTTGTCGGCGGTCACCGATGCGACTAATCGGCGAAATAATTCTGTAACTCATGTGGTTAAGCAGAGGTTTTGGCGGCGGGATTTACGCGCCGGCACGCGCCGTTTTAATGCCGCGCGCCCGGCTCGATCAGCTTGAGCCCCAGCGTCGAGGCGTTGAGTACCGCCTCCTCGCGCGTCCCCGCGCGCAATTTGCGCATCACATTCTTGAGGTGCCACTTCACCGTCTCGGGCGCGAGTTGCAGCGTGCGGGCGATTTCCTTGTTCGACTCGCCGGCGTTGAGCGCGCTCAATATCTCGATCTCGCGCTCGGTAAGGAAGGAGAAGGCCTCGCCCGGCGCGGCACCGTGCCCGCCCTCGAGCGCGGGGTTGCGGCGCGAGGGCTCGGCGAGGCGCAGCAGCGCGAGAAAACAGCCCGAGGCATAGGCCTCGCTGCAGAAATTCTGCACCGCGCGCACCCCGGTGACGTCGAGCACGTCGACGATCGTGCGGCGGAAGCCGACGCTGGCGGCGTGGTTGAGGAAGCGTACCGTCTCCAATTCGACCATCTTGTCGCAGCGGCCGCTGAGCTGCGGCAATATGTTGAACAGCGTTGCCGATGTGCGCAGCTCGGCATCGTCGGCGCTCGACGCGAGCTGGAGCAGCAGTGCCGCGACGCGCGTCAGCCGCGGGCGGTCCCCGGCGGCGATCGCCTCATAGGCCCGCATTTCGGCGAGCAGCGCGAAGGCGCGGCCGGGCGCCGACAGCGGATCGAGCACCGCCGCTTCCTCGTCGGCGGTGGCCACCACCGCCTCGGGATCGACCGTCTGCGGCAACCGCAGCCGCGCGCGCTCGACGACGCACAGCGCCTTGAGCGGCGCCCAGCCGCGATCGAAGGCGACAAGTTCGGCGCGGTCGATCAGCGCCGCGGCGCGATCGGCCTGCTCGGCGCCCGCCGCGGTGCGGATCGCGACGAGATAGGCGTTGAGCAACGCGTCCTGGAAACAGGCGTTGTCGAGCTGGGGGAGCGCGCGGGCCGCGAGCATGGCTGCGGTATTGAAATCCTCGCGCTCGTAGCAGCAGCGCGCCAGCGCTGCGTCGACCAGCGCCGTCGCGAGCCCCTGTTCCGCGCCCTGCGGCGCATCGCGCAGCATCCGCTCGGCTTCGCCGAGCTGCGCCTGCGCCCGCGCGGCGGCAGCCCTGGCGGTGATCGCGAGCGCCAGCGGCAGGTCGAGCGGGCGCCCGCGACCGCGCAGCAGCAGTGGCCGCACGGCGTCGTGGACCAGCCCGAACAGCCCGCGCTTCAGCGCGCCATGCGCCAGCGTCGCATGCAGCATTGATGCAGCGAAATCCGAGAGTTCGACCGGCGCGGCGAGCAACTGGTCGCAGGCCTCGACGGCCTGATCGAGCCCGTCGGCGGCGTAAGCGCGGTGGAGCAGGTCGAGTGCGGGCGCGTCGGCACCCGCGGCTTCGAAACCGCCCTCGTCCTGCCCGCCCAGCACCGCGAGCCACGCGCGCGCGCGGCCGAGGTCGAGGCTGGCGGCGATGGTCCCGGCGGGGAGCGCGGCGATCCAGTCGCCGGCCTGCTCGATATGGCCGCTTTCGATCATCGGCATCGCGGCGGCGGCAATGAGCGCGCCGGCCTGCTCGAAATCTGCGGCCGCCAGCGCCTGCTCGATCGCCTCGGCGGTCAGCCCCGCGGCGGCATAATAGCGCGCGGCTGCGCAGTGCAGTTGCGCGGCACGGCCGGGTTCGGCGCGATCGAGGCGGCGGCGCAGTGCGGCGCGAAACGCGGGGTGCAGCCGGTATGACGCACCGTCTTCGCCGGCTTCGACGAAGAGCCCCTGCCCCGCCAGATCGCGCAGCCGGTCGCTGCTACCTCCATCGCCACTTAGCAGGCGCGCGAGTTGAGCATCGAGGCGCGGCGCGACCGCGCAGCGCTGAAGTAACAGGCGCGAGGCATCGGGCAGGCCGTCGACCACCTGCGCGAGGAAGACATCGATGCGCGCGAGCAGGCCGGCAAAATCGCCTCCCTTCAGCAGTTCGGGGCACTGCGCCGCGAGCCTGAGCCCGGCGGGCCAGCCTTCGAGCAATTCATGCAGTCGAGCGGCGTCTTGAGCCTCGAGCGACGCACCCGCGGCGGAAAGGAAAGCGCTCGCCGCCGCATCGTCCAGCCCCAGCTCGGCCGAGCCGATCCGCAGCGCCATGCCGCGGCGCTCGACCGTGTCGACGGCAACCGTGGGGGCGGTACGGCCGGTCAGGACGAGATGCAGTTGCGCGGGCGGGTGGCGGAGCACGGCGTCGAGCAATTCGGTCGCGCGCGCGTCGGCGAGCCAGTCGGCGTCGTCGAGGATCAGCAGGAGCGGCCGGTCGTCGGCGTCAATCGCCTCGGCCAGTTCGGCCGCGAGGTCGGGCCCGGACCTATCCGCTCCCCCCGATTGAGGCGCGCGGCCGCACGCGAGGTGCACTGCTGCCGCGATATGCGAAGCCGCCGCCGGGCCATCGTCGTCGGCGGCGAACGAGACCCAGCCCGCGCGCCAGCCCGCGGTCTTCGCCTCGGCGAACAGTGCGGCGGCGAAAGCGGTCTTGCCGTAACCCATGGGTGCCCGCACCAGCGCGAGCTCGCGCTGCGCGAGCCGGTCCAGCCATAGGGCGGCACGGTCGAGGCCGACGAGATCGGCCGGGAAACGCGGCGGGCGATATTTGGGCGGCACCGGCGCCGCGCGGGCATGATCCCCCACGACGCGCAGATGCGCCTTGGCCTCGGTCCTCGATCCCGGTTGGATGGTCATGTCTCGCCCTCCATCTGAACCCCATGGCTATAGCCATGCGGCGCCCGCGGCAAGCGTCCCCCCCATCGCTCCCCCCGCCGCCTCGGCTATGACGCCGCCCGGCTCCGCCATAGCCTCTCCCCATCGACGGCCTCGCATCGACGGGCCGCGAGCCGTGGGAGAGACGATATGATCAACAAGGCTTTTCTGGCGACCTGCCTGTCCACCACCATGCTGGTCGGCTGGCACGCCCCCGCCCTTGCCCAGGACGCGCCGGCCGATGCGCCGGCCGACGCCGCCGCGGCGGAGGCCGACAGCGGCGGGATCGCCGAGATCGTCGTCACGGCGCAGAAGCGCGCGCAGAATCTGCAGGACGTCCCCGTCGCGGTGTCCGCCATCGGCGGCGACGCGCTCGAAAGCCGCGGGATCACCGAGACCTCCGACCTGATGGGCGCGGTGCCCAGCCTCCAGGTCACCAGCCCCTATGGCAACACCCAGCCCAATTTCGCGCTGCGCGGCATTTCGGTCGCGAACGAATTTTCGGCGTCCACGGCTTCGCCGGTCGGGGTCTATGTCGACGAAGTCTATCAGAGCTTCCGCGCCAGCCACGGCCAGCAGCTCTACGACATCGACCGCGTCGAGGTGCTGCGCGGGCCGCAAGGCACACTCTATGGCCGCAACACCACCGGCGGCGCGGTCAGCTTCTTCACCCGCAAGCCCGAGCTCGACGGCAACAACGGCTATCTGACGCTGGGGTACGGCAATTACGACACCAAGACGGTGCAGGGCGCCGCCGAATTCACGCTGGTTCCCGACGTGCTCGGCATCCGGGTCGCGGGCACCCGCTCGAAGGGCGACGGCTGGCAGTTCAACCCCGCGCAGAACCGCCATGTCGGCACCACCGACACGATCGGCGGCCGCATCGCGATCCGCTGGAAACCGACCGACCGGCTCGACATCAACCTCAAATTCTATGCCGCGAAGGACGATCCGCTCGGCGCCAACGCCTATGCGATCGGCCAGCTCGCGGGCAATCGCGACGCGCTCGGCTATTCGCGCTTCGACCCCGCGCAAAACGGCGGGCGGGCGCTGCGCCGCAACGAGGTGTCGGCGGACACCGGCGGCACCTATTATACCCGCTCGCAGGGCGCCGCGCTCAACATCAGCTACGAGGCCAGCGACACTGTGACGCTCACCTCGATCACCGGCTTCGACAAGGGCCGCTATGCGATCGACCCCAATGACTGCGACGGCTCGCCGAACGACCTCTGCGCGATCCGCTTCCGCTCGCGCAGCAAGAATTTCAACCAGGACTTCCGCCTCGCCTATTCGGACGACAGCCTCGACGTCATTGCGGGCCTCTATTACGGCAAGGACACGGTCAAGACATCGAACGAGCCCGACTTCTTCGGCGTGATCCGCCCGCTGCTGCTCGGCGCGGGGCTGCCCGGCAGCTACAACAACGCCGCGGTCGCGACGCCCGACTCGATCGGCATCGTTCCCGCCTTCGCCGCCAATCCGGCGCTCGACCCGACCAATCCCGCGAGTTGCGCGCCGGTCGCGGTCAATCCCAACGGCTTCCTCGACGCGCGCTCGCTGATCGCGCTCCTGACCGACATCCAGCTCAACAATTCGGGCGGCGGCGGCTTCGGCGGGGCGATCTCGGCCGCGTGCCGCGCCGCGGGCGCGCCGCCCTTCACCCCGATCCTGGGCTCGCAGAAATTCGACATCCAGCGGCCCTCGAAGGCGATCTACGGCGACGTCACCTGGAAAGCGACCGACGCGCTGACCATCGCGGTGGGCCTGCGCTACACGATGGACAAGGTGAAGTTCCGGAACGGCAGCACGATCCTGTACAGCCTCGACGGCACCACCCCGGTGGTGAACCTGATCCCGTACAGCAACCCCTATAATCCCAATTTGCCGACGATGAACCTCAGCAGCAAGGCGAACCGGCTGACCGGGCGCGTCAACGTCAGCTACAAGTTCGCCGACGACGTGATGGGTTATCTGCAATATAGCCGCGGCTATCGCAGCGGCAGCTACAACGGCCTCGCCTACCAAGGCACGAACCAGGTCTATTATATCAAGCCCGAGCAGGTGAACGCCTATGAAGGCGGGCTCAAGACGCGCTTCCTCGACCGCCGCGTCCAGCTCAACCTCGCGGGCTTCTATTACGACTATTCGAACCAGCAGACGACGCAGGTCGTCGGCGCGACGACCTTCACCCGCAGCGCCAACGGCCGCGTCTATGGTGGCGAGGCCGAGCTGACGGTGCAGGCGGCAGATTCGCTCCGCCTCGACGCGACGCTCGGGCTGCTCAACAGCAAGTATAAGGGCAATGTCGTCGATCCCGCCGATCCCGCGACGCAGTTCACGCGCAACGTCAACGGCAACAGCTTCCCCAACGCGCCGGAGACGACCTTCACCGCGGGTTTCGAATGGGACGTGTTCGACAGCAATGCCGGCAAGCTGACGCTGCGCGGCGACGCCAATTATATGGGCAAATATTATTTCGACTCGTTCGGCGATTACGGGCTCGATCCGTGCGACAAGCCCGGCGCGCCCGGCGCGATCCGCCCGGCGGGGACCGCCTTCACCTGCGGCAATCCGTCCTACTGGCTGCTCAACAGCCGCCTGACCTATCAGAAGGACAGCTTCTCGGTCAGCGCGTGGGTCAAGAACCTGACCAACAAATATTATTACACCTACGGGCTCAACATCGACGTGTTCGGGCTCGACTATCTGAACCGCGGCATGCCGCGCACCTATGGCGTCGAGGCGACGGTGAAATTCTGACGGGTCGCCCCCGGGGTCGGCGGGCAATCCTCCTCCCGCCCGTCGGCCCTACCCCCTTTGAGCCAAGGATCATGTCATGATGCGTTTTACGGGAAAGAGCGTGCTGATCACCGGCGCCGCGCGCGGCATCGGCCTCGCCGCGGCGCAGGAATTCGCACGCGAGGGGGCGTCGGTGACGATCACCGATATCGACCTCGATGAAGCCGAGGCGGCGGCGGCGGCGATCCGCGGCGAAGGGCTGAAGGCCGAAGCGCGGCGGCAGGACGTCGCCGACGAAGCGGCGTGGGACGCGCTGATCGCCGATATCGCCGCGCGCGACGGCGGGCTCGACATCCTCGTCAACAACGCCGGCATGGGTTTCCTGAAATCGGTCGTCGATACGGGCCTTGCCGAATGGCGGCGGCTGATGGCGGTCAACCTCGAAAGCGTGTTCCTCGGCACCCGCGCCGCGATCAAGGCGATGAAGGACAAGGGCGGCGTCATCGTCAACGTCGCCTCGATCGCGGCGAACGTCGCCGAGCCGCTCTTCCCCGCATACAACGCCAGCAAGGCCGGGGTCGCGATGTTCACCAAGGCCGCCGCGGTCGATTGCGCGCGCAAGGGCTGGCCGGTGCGCATCAACTCGCTCCACCCCGGCTATTGCGAGACCAAGCTCGTCGTCGACGCGGTCGGTGCGCTCGGCGACGAGGCCGCGGGTTTCGCCGCCGCCACCGCCGCCGCGATCCCGATGGGACGCATGGCGACGCCGTACGAGATCGCGCGGCCGCTGCTGTTCCTGGCGAGCGACGACGCGGCGTACATGTGCGGCAACGAACTGATCGTCGACGGCGGCTACACCGCGGTCTGACGCTGACAAATCAACGAAAAGGGAAGAGGACATGAGCAAGAAACCGGTCATCGTCTATGGCGCATCGGGCTACACCGGGCGCCTCGTCTGCGAATATCTGCGCGAGCTGGGCATCCCCTTCATCGCCGCGGGGCGCGACAAGAAGCGCGTGCAGGAAGTGATGGACAAGGTCCCGGGCATCGAAACCGCCGACTATGAAGTCGCCGAGGTCGAGCATGATGTCGCGGCGCTGACGAAGCTGTTCAAGGGCGCGAGCGTCGTGTGCAACATGGTCGGCCCCTTCATCAAATATGGCCCCGAGGCGGTCGAGGCGTGCCTGGCCGCGGGCTGCCATTATCTCGACACCACCGGCGAGCAGGACTGGATGATGCTGGCGCAGGAAAAATGGGGCGACGCCTTCGCGAAGAAGGGCCTGCTGCTCTCGCCCTGCGTCGCGCATATGTACACCACCGGCGAGATCGCCGCGAATATCGCGCTCGAGACGATGCCCGGGCTCGACACGCTCGACATGCTCGTGCTGTGGAAGGGTTTTCCCACTTATGCCTCGGTCCAGACGATCTTCACCATCCTCAAGGCCGACTGGTATTATCTCGAGAACAACCAATATGTGCAGTGGCCGACGCTGACGACGACCGAGTGCCAGGTCCCCGGCCAGCACGCCACCGCGCTCACCCTGCCGTGGGGCGGCACCTCGCATCCCTTGTGGTTCAAGAACGATCCGCGCGTCTCCACGGTCAAGGTCTATGGCGGCGTCTTCGCGCGCGAGGTGATGGACAATGTGGTCAATATGACCAAGATGATCGACACCGACATCAAGCCGCTGCCGTTCAAGGAACAGGAGGCGGCGCTCGCCAAGATGGCCGAATCGGTGCAGGGCGACATGCCGCCGCGCGAGAATCCGCGGCTCAACACCAGCATCGATTCGGTCTATGCCTCGGGTCCGCTCGGCCGCGTCCATGTGCTGCTTCACGGCAATTGCAACTATAAGCAGACCGGGCTGATGCAGGCCTGGGCCGCCGCCAACCTGCTCCAGCAGGCGCCGCGCCGTACCGGCTTCGCTTCGGCGTGCCAGGCCTTCGGGCATCGCGAGATCCTCGGCACCTTGCGCCAGTTCGGGCTGGTGCTGAAACCGATCGTCACGGTCAACGACTGAGGAGGTGGGACCAATGCGGTTGGTCGACTGGCTCGACAAAGGGGCGTCGCTCGGCGCCGACGCGCCCTGCCTGACGATGGACGGGCAGAGCCTGTCCTATGCCGAGGTTCAGGCGCTGACGCACCGCGTCGCGCGCGGCCTCGACGCGTCGGGCATCCTGCCCGGCCAGCATGTCGCGATCCTGTCGGGCAACGACCCCACCGCCTTCGCCTGCGTCTTCGCCATCTCGCGCGCCGCCGCGGTCTGGTGCCCGATCAACCCGCGCAACGAGGCGGCCGAAAACGCCTATGTGCTCGACAATTTCGACTGCACCGCGCTGATCTTTCATTCGAAGTTCGCCGACCTCGTCGACGAACTGCGCGGCCAATTGCCCAAGTTGAAGCTGCTCGTCTGCCTCGACGCCGAACAGGATTTCGCGCCGTCGCTGGCCGAGTGGCTGGCGGGCGTCGACGCCAGTCCCTTCGCGGCGGCGCCCGTCAGCGACCTCGCGATGCTGCCCGGCACCGGCGGCACCACGGGCCACCCCAAGGGGGTGATGCTGACCAATCGCAACCTCGAGGCGATGACCGCGCTGACGCTGATGGGTTATCCCTTCGCGGGGCGCCCCGTCTATCTCGCGATGGCGCCGCTCACCCATGCGGCAGGCGTGCTCACCTTCCCGATCATGGCGCACGGCGGCGAGGTCGTGATCATGCCCTATCCCGACATCGGCGAATTTCTCGCGCTCGCCTCGCGCCACGGCGCGACGCACAGCTTCCTGCCGCCGACCTTGATCTACATGCTGCTCGACCACCCGGCGCTGCCCGCGACCGATCTCTCTTCCATGCTTTGCTTCTGGTACGGCGCCGCGCCGATCTCGCCCGCGCGGCTCGAGGAAGCGATCGCCAAGCTCGGCCCGGTGATGGCGCAGCTCTTCGGTCAGACCGAGGCGCCGATGATGATCTCGATGATGGCGCCGAAGGACCATCTGAACCCCGACGGTTCGGTCGCGCGCCACCGCCTGTCCTCTGCGGGCAAGCCCGGTCCGCTCGTCCGCGTCGCGATCCTCGACAGCGAGGGCCGCGAACTGCCGCAGGGCGAGCGCGGCGAGATCGTCGTGCGCGGCAGCCTGGTCATGGACGGCTATTACAAGAACCCCACAGCCACCGCCGAAGCCACCGTGGACGGCTGGCACCGCACCGGCGACATCGGCTATCTCGACCCCGACAATTTCCTGTTCATCGTCGACCGCGCCAAGGACATGATCATCACCGGCGGCTTCAACGTCTATTCGGCCGAGGTCGAGGCGGCGCTGCTCGCGCACCCCGCGGTGCAGGACGGCGCGGTGTTCGGCCTGCCCGACGACAAATGGGGCGAGCGCGTCTGCGCCGTGGTCCAGCTGCGCGCCGGGCAGGACGCCGACCCGCAGGAGATCATCGCCTCGGTGAAGGCCGCGATCGGCAGCGTCAAGGCGCCCAAGGAGCTCGAAATCTGGCCCGACCTGCCGCGCTCGAAGGTCGGCAAGGTGCTCAAGAAGGATATTCGCGCCGCGAAGCTGGCGGCGGCGAACGACGCCTGAAGCGCGTCACTCCTCCTCGGGTTTCGCGCGCCGCCGCTCCCAGAAGCTCTCGACGAACCCCAGCACGGTCAGCATCACAAAGCTGATCACGCTTGCGATCGCCACCAGCGGCCATTGCGCCGCACCGCACGCGACCCCGATCACCGCCGCGAGCCACAGATGCGCCGCGGTGGTGAGGTTCTTCACCTCGCCCTTGCTGAACACGATCAGTCCCGCCCCGATGATCCCGATGAAGGCGCCCGTCGCCTCGAAGATACGCAGCGGGTCGGCGCGGTCGCCGCCGATCTGGCCATAGAGCGAAATCATCGACACCGTCATCGCCGCCGCGGCGAAGCAGATCAGCCCATGCGTGCGAAACCCCGCCTCGTGCCCGCGCACCTCGCGGTCGAGCCCGAGCAGCAAACCCAACACGGCGGCGACCCCGAGCCGCGACAGGAGGTCCAGATCGATCCAGTGGACGAGTATCGGCGCGTTGAGTTCCATCGCCGGGGATAGCGCGGCAGAAGGCGAAGGGTTCCGCGCGGGCGGTGCCGATATGACCGACCTTGACAGGATTGTCGAACGAGCCGAGGCGCACGCGTTCGGGTGGGCGTCAAAGGACGGCCGTGGCCTTGAGGAGGCGCGACGCGCGATGCACGTTTGTTCAAGGCTTTGGCGCACCCGCCGGATAATGCCTTCATCGGCGCCGCGTCTGCCGCAATAATGGGAATAATCCGGTGATCGATCCGTGGACGATATTCGTGGCCGCTGGTGCAGGCTTGCTTGGCGGCGCAATGAACGCGCTAGCGGGTGGCGGCACTTTCGCGACGCTGCCCGCGCTGATCGCGCTCGGGCTGCCGGCGAATATCGCCAACGCCACCTCGAATGTCGCCCTCCTCCCCGGCGCGGGGACGAGCGCCTGGGCCTATCGGAACGAACTCGGGCCGGTTGCCGGCCTGTCGGTCCGGTTGCTCGCGGCACTGACCTTCGTCTTCGGGCTGGTCGGCAGCCTGCTCCTCGTGCTCACGCCGACCGAGACCTTCGACATCCTCATTCCATGGTTGCTGCTCTTTGCCTTCGTCATGATGGCTTTCGGCAAGCGCGCAGCCGACTGGCTGCATGCGCGGGTCACGATCGGGCGGCCGACGCTGGTCGCGGTACAGGCGCTGCTCGGCATCTATGGCGGCTATTTCGGCGGCGGCGTGGGGCTCATCACCACGGCGCTCTACGGGCTGCTCGCCAATATCCAGCCGCGCGAGCTGTTCGCGATCCGCACCGCAATGCTGGCGGTCGCGAACCTCGCCGCGGCGCTGGTTTTCATCGGTTTCGCGATGGTCTGGTGGTGGGCGTGCCTGCCCATGCTGCTGGGCTCGATCGTCGGCGGCTGGCTGGGGGCAATCGTCGGCAAGCGGCTCACCCACCGCGTCGTCCGCGTCTGGACGCTGCTGATCACCGGCGCCACCACCATCGTCTTTTTCCTGCGCGCCTACGGCGGTTGAGCGGCCCGGCTGGCCAGGGTCAGGACGGCCCGGCCACCGTGCCGATGAACGCGCGGCGGCCCAGCATCAGGCGGTTGGCGCGCGATCGTAGACCAGACGGAAGCCGACATTGCTGGTGCCGAGGCCGGGGTCGCGGCCCTGCCGCGAGGCCGGGCGGTAACGCTGGCAATAGTTTGGTGCGCAGAGATAGCTGCCGCCCTTCACGGTGCGCGACGGCATCCCGGGGTTGAGCGGGTCATAGGCCGAGCCTTCGTCGGGGCCTTTCGGATTGTCCTGGTCGTCGGGGTTGTGCCCCGGCTTGAAGAAATCCGACGTCACTTCCCAGACATTGCCGACCATGTCGTAGAGGCCGTTCGCGTTGGGCTGGTAGCAGCCGACCGGCGCGACACCCTTGAACCCGTCGCTCTCGGCATTGTAGTTCGGGAAGGCGCCCTGCCAGCTGTTCGCCTCTTCGGGCTGGACATTTTTCGACCGCTTGCCGGCGCTCGCCGCATATTCCCACTCGGCCTCGGTCGGGATGCGTCCTCCCGCCCATTTGGCATAAGCGGCCATATCGTCCCATGCGAGATGGACGACGGGCTCGTTCGCCACCTGATCGGGTCCCGTCGGCCCATGGGGCTTTTTCCAATTCGCGCCAGGGACATATTTCCACCAGTCGGCGTAATTATTCGACGGGAAATCGGGCGGTGTGAATACCGCCGACCCCGCCTTCAGCATGTCGGCCGGGATCTGTTCGACGGGAACCTGGAACTGCTTCGGATCGACGGGCTTTTCGGCGACGGTGACATAGCCGGTCGCCTTGACGAAGGCCGCGAACTGCCGGTTGGTCACCTCGTGCGGGTCGATCCAGAAGCCCGCGACCGTCGTTTTGCGCACCGGCCCTTCCTCGTCATAGACATCGTCCTCGCCCATTTCGAACGTCCCGCCGGCAAGCTTGACCGGCGTGTCGGCAATCGCCGGGCATTTGCGTTGCGTCGCGGCAGCGGCGACCTGCTTGCCGTCGCCCGCCGCGCCGTCGCCGCAGGCGGAAAGAGCAAGGAGCGAGGCGGTCAGCGTCAGCGCGCCGAGGGATGCGGAAGGCTTGAAGGACATGAAGATCACCAGCGAATGATTTGTGGGAACCAGGCGAACCCAAGCTGAACGGACAGGTCTTGCCGGTCAATGGGCGGAAGCGGTCGTGGCCGGCACTATTGTACGCGCTCGGGAAGCTCCCGCCGCTACAGCAAAGCAGGCGAGCAGCACCACGGGTTGAGCGGTTGCAGGCGAATTGCACCTTGCAGACCCATACCATCGATATGCTTGAAAGATATCTGGTAGCGGAGGAGGGACTCGAACCCCCGACACGCGGATTATGATTCCGCTGCTCTAACCTGCTGAGCTACTCCGCCCCGAAAGGCCGCCCCTGCGGGCGAGCAGCGCCTATAGGCAGGCGGCGGGGTCTGGTCAATATCATCTGCGCGGCCCCCGGAAATTGCGGGCGAAGGCGCTTTCCCACGGGCCGCCGCGGTAGTGATGCGCGGCGAGTCCCGCGACGATCAGCGGGCGCGGGCGGAAATCGCGGGCGAGGTCGGCCTGCAAGGCATGCGCGGCCTTCGCCGTCACCTTGTTCTGGACGGTGATGTGGAGTTTGGGCGTGCCGCGGTCCTGCGCGGTGAGCATGCCGGCAAAATGGTCGGCGATGCGCGCACGGATTTCGAGCAGTTCGGGACTGTCGATGCGGAAGGCGGTGCCGTTCCCCAGCGAATAAACCTCGGCCAGCCGCGCCGCGGGCGGGGGCGTGTCGGCGGCGATGGCGCGGATCAGGCCTTCGAGCTCGGCGAGCGCCGAGGGCGGGAGCTGGTGGAAGAGCGTGATATGCGCGGCGAGATGATTACGCTCGGGCGGGAAATTTGCGGTGCGGAGCGTGTCGAAGAGATGCTGGTCGGCCGCACCCATCGTCGCAGTCACGATGATGGGCGCGGCGCCAGAGACCCGGTCGGGAGGGGGGATGACCGGATCGCCTGTCACGAGCAAAGATGGGCGCGGCAAGCGGGAGGGGGATGGCCGTCGTCCATGGGACACTCTGTCTCGCTCGCCACCCAAATGGCTAATCCCGCGGAAAATCGCCAATCGAAAAAGTGCATGACAATAATCGTATAAGGCGATGACATATTATTATCCGGGCCTTAGCCGCTGTTCCAATGCGCTTTCAGCGCCGCGGCGACCGCATCGGGGCGCTCGGCGATGGCCCAATGGCCGGCCTTTTCGATCACCGTCAGCGGCGTGCCGGTGTTCGCGGCATAGCGCTGCGCGACCGACAGATCGACATAGGGATCGCCCTCGCCCCAGATCAGTGCACCCTTCGCGGGGAGCTTCGCGATGTCGAGCGCCCAGTCGTGCGCGAAGCTCAGCCCCTTGGCCGAGCGGTAGAGCTTGAGGATCGCGCGGCGCTTGTCCTTGTTCGCCCATTGCGCCGCTTCCTCCTCTGCGATGTCGGCGGGCATGCCGGCGGCGGCGAGCCCCTCGGCGAGCTTGGCGGGCTTGCTCAGCGCCATGAACAGCTCGCCGAGGATCGGCGTGTTCCAGATGCGCGCGAGGCGGTGGCCGCGATAGTCGGGCTCGATCACCGCGTTCGAAATCGCCCAGCTGCGGATGAGGTCGGGGCGCAGCATCGCGACGCGCTGTGCGATCAGCGCGCCCCAGTCGTGGCCGACGATATCGATCGGCCCGTGCCGCGCGACCAAGGCCTCGGCCTGCCCCACCGCCCAGCCGGCATAGGCCTCCTTGGTTGCGGCAAAGCCCGCGGGGAGCGGGCCGGTGAAGCCGGGCAGCGCCGGAACCGCGACGGGCGTGTCGCCGAGCCCCAGCGCGGCAAGCAGGGGCTGCCAGATCAGCGGGCTGTCGGGGACGCCGTGGAGAAAGAGTTTCGCGGTGGTCATGGCGCTATCCCTTCGGCAGATGGACGATCCAGCTTTGCGCGGTCGGCTCGATCCGTCCCTCGCGATAGCCGCCCGCGAGCAAGGCGGTGTTCGCATCGGCGCGGACCAGCGTCATATAATTCCACTGGCCGCCGAGATCGTAATCGAGCCGCCGACCGGCGCCGGTCGCGATGTCGAAAATCTCGGGCGCGCTATCGCCCGCCGCGACGAGGACGCGGCCCCCGGGAAGCAGCAGCAGCCCGTCGCCGATCTTGAAGCGCGGATCGGCGAGATGGCCCGCGGGGACGAAGCGGCCCGCCGCGACGTCGTAGCGCTCGACCGAGCGGAGCTTGCCGCCATAGTCGCGGATGTCCGAGCCGCCGACAACGAGCACGTCGCCGTTCGCGAGGCGCACCGCGCCATGCTTGTAGCGGCCCTCGGCGAGATTCCCTGCCGCGGCGAAGCGCCCGGTTGCGGGGTCGAAGATCTCGGCACTGGCGAGGGCGCGGCGCGGTTCGCGGTCGGGGCGACCGCCGCCGACGATCAGGATACGGCCGTCGGTCAGCAGGGTGCCGGTCGCGCCGCTGCGCGCGGCAGCGAGCGATCCGGTGCGGGTCAGCTTGCCCGTCGCGGGATCGAAGATTTCGGCGTCGGTGCGGACGTCGCTGCCATCATAGCCGCCGGCGATCAGGATACGGCCGTCGGCGAGCGCGGCGACGGTCGGCGCGTTGCGCGGCGCGGCCAAGGCGGGACCGGCGACCGAGCGCCCGGTGGCGGGATCGAAGATTTCGGTCGCGGCGCTCACGCGGCCGTTCACCCAGCCGCCGAGGATCAGCACCCGGCCATCGGCGAGCGCGGCCGCCGAGGGCTGGATGCGCGGCGCGAGCAGGCGCCCGGTCGCTATGACCGCCATGCCCGGCGCTTCGATGATGTCGACGGTGGCGCTGGCGGGGCCGGCTTCGCAGCCCGCTTCGACGCAGCCGCCGATGGCGAGCAAGGTGCCGCCGCCCGCCGCGATCAGCTGGTGCGTCGCGCGCGGCGCGCCGAGGCCGGGGCCCTGCTCGAAACGGACGTCGCTCGCCGCCTTCTCGGCCGCGCCGCCGCCGCTCATGCAGGCAGCGAGCGCAAACGCCGCGGCGGATAGTCCCAACAGGCGTCGCATCGGCATCCCTCCCTCCGCGCGGCTACTCCATCTCCCCGCGGTCGCGGCGCAGCTGGTACCAGCGCTGGACATTGGCATTATGCTCGGACAGCGTCCGCGCGAAGATATGGCCGCCGTCGCCCTTGGCGACGAAGAAGAGGAAGTCGTTCGCCTCGGGGTCGAGCACCGCGGCAATCGACGCCTTGCCGGGGTTGGCAATCGGGCCCTGCGGCAGGCCCGCCATGCTGTAGGTGTTGTAGCCGTTCACCGCCTGGATCTCGGAGCGCAGGATGCGGCGGCCGAGCGGCTTGCCCTTGGTGATCGGATAGATGATCGTCGGGTCGGCCTGGAGCTTCATGCCGACGCCGAGGCGGTTGGTATAGACCCCCGCGACGGTGCGGCGCTCGGCGGCGACGCCGGTTTCCTTTTCGACGATCGAGGCCAATGTGATGGCCTCATTGCGATCCTTGACCGCGGTTCGCGCGGTGCGTTTCTTCCAGAGTTCGTCGAAGGCCTTGTCCATCGCGGCCTGCATGCGCTTGATCACCGCGGCGCGCGTCTCGCCAGTGGTGAAGGCGTAGCTGTCGGGCAGGATGCTGCCCTCGGCGGGCACGGGAATTTCGCCCTTGAGGCGCTTTTCGGCCATCAGCCGGTCCCAGACCATGATCGAGGGCATGCCCTCGGGGATCATCACGAGGCGCTGGATCGTCTTGCCCGACTGGAAGAGTTCCAGGATGTCGCCCGCGTCCATCCCCTTTTCGACCTTATACTCGCCGGGCTTGATCGGGTCCGACGAACCGAAGAAGCGCGCCTCGTTGCGGAAGCTCGAGGCCGAGACGAGCCCGGCCTTTTCGAGGATCTCGCCCGCTTTGGCTATGCTCGCGCCTTGCGGAATCACGACCTCGGCATCCTTCGGTGCGCCGCCCGAGCAGGCGGCGAGGAGGAGAGCGAGAATCGCCATCGTCAGCCAGCGGAACGGATGCACGCTAATCTCTCCAATCGGCGCTTAAGGAGACAAAGGATACGCACGCACGCATCGAAACTGTCTCCTTTGTCGCCTTAACGCCAGTCACCCGGCGGGTCGTGCCGAGGGGTAAAGCATGGCGGGATAATGTAGGAAAGAGGTTTTAATCCTCCCTGTGGCGAAGCCATGGGGAGGTGGCAGCGGCGCAGCCGCTGACGGAGGGGCGGTAGCGCTACGTCGCTGACCCCTCCACCATTCGCTTCGCGAACGGTCCCCCTCCCCACGGCTTCGCCGCGGGGAGGATTAAGTGTCAATCGACCGCCTTGACGATCAGGCTGGCGTTGGTGCCGCCGAAGCCGAAGCTGTTGTTGAGCGCGGCCTTGACCGTGCGCTTCTTGGCGACCTTGGGGACGAGGTCGGCGCCCTCGGTGCCCTCGTCGGGATTGTCGAGGTTCAGCGTCGGCGGGACGATCTGGTCGCGGATCGCGAGGATGCAGAAGATCGTCTCGACCGCGCCCGCGCCGCCGAGCAGATGGCCGATCGCCGACTTGGTCGAGCTCATCGACACATTGCCCATCGCATCGCCGAACAGGCGCTTCACCGCGCCGAGTTCGATCGTGTCGGCCATCGTCGAGGTGCCGTGCGCGTTGATATAGTCGATGTCGGCGGGGGTCATGCCCGCCTTCTTCAGCGCCGCGCTCATCGAGCGGAAGGCGCCGTCCATTTCGGGATCGGGCGCGGTGACGTGGTACGCGTCGCCCGACAGGCCATAGCCGACGACTTCGGCGTATATCTTGGCGCCGCGCGCCTTGGCATGCTCATATTCCTCGAGCACGACCACGCCCGCGCCCTCGCCCATCACGAAACCGTCGCGGTCCTTGTCATAGGGGCGGCTCGCCTGCTCCGGCCGGTCGTTGTAGGTCATGTTGAGCGCGCGCGCCTGCGCGAAGCCCGCGATGCCGATCGGGCAGATCGTCGCCTCGGCGCCGCCCGCGAGCATGATGTCGGCATCGTCGTCGCGGATCATCCGCGCGGCGTCGCCGATCGAATGCGCGCCGGTCGAGCAGGCGGTGACGACCGCGTGGTTCGGACCTTTGAGGCCATATTTGATGCTGACCTGGCCCGAGATCAGGTTGATCAGGCGGCCGTGGACGAAGTGCGGGCTGACGCGGCCCGGGCCCTTTTCGGCGAGCAGTAGGCTCTCGCTCTCGATGCCCGGCAGGCCGCCGATGCCCGAGCCGATCGAGCAGCCGGCACGCACCTTCAGTTCCTCGGGCATGTCGGTAAGGCCGGCGTCTTCGAGCGCCTGGCCCGCGGCGTCGATGCCGAAGATGATGAAGGGGTCGACCTGGCGCTGGACCTTGTGGTCGACGCGCTTGCCGGGATCGAAACCATATTCATGGTCGGGGCCCTTCACCTCGCAGGCGATGGTGCATTTCTGGTCCGACGCGTCGAAATGGGTGATCGGGCCCGCGCCCGATTTCCCGGCGATCAGATTGGCCCAAGTGGTCTCGACGTCGCCACCCAGCGGCGTCACCAGACCCAGACCCGTCACCACAACCCGGCGCATAAACATTCCTTTCGTCGGTTCCCGCCCCCGCAGAAACCCGCATCACTTCGGTCGGCGCGCTTCTAATGAAGCTTGGCGCATAAAAAAAGCTTCCCGGTCTCTGCGCGCGAGCGCTCGGGACCGGGAAGCCGGAAACGCGTGGGCGGCGTCGCCGCCACGTCCGGCAACGCCGGACAGGGCGGATCAGCCCTTGTTCGCTTCGATATAGTCGATCGCGTCCTTGACGGTGGCGATCTTTTCCGCCGCGTCGTCGGGGATTTCGACGCCGAATTCTTCTTCGAACGCCATCACCAGTTCGACGATGTCGAGGCTGTCGGCGCCCAGATCGTCGATGAAGCTCGCTTCCTCGGTGACCTTGTCGGCTTCGACGCCCAGATGTTCGACGACGATCTTCTTAACCTTTTCGGCCGAATCGCTCATGCGCTATTCCTTTTCTGACTAAGCCGTGAATGTTGAAATTTGCCCTAGTGCGCGCCAGCGGGGCTGGCAAGAGGGCTGGCGTCGGGGTGCCCGGCGCGTGCGGTATCGACCAATGCCTCCTCTGCGGCGCTATGGGCCGACCGCTTCCCTTTCTGCCCCTCCGGCACCTGCGTGACGAAATAGGCAATGCCCTGCCCCGGTTCAAGATCGAACCGCCGCGGGCGGATGCGCCGTCAATCGGTCGCCTTGGCGGTCGCGGGGCGCGGGCCCACCACGCCGGATTCGCGCAGCGCCATCGAAGCGCGCGCGATCACCGCGGGCGTGATCATGAACTGACGCAGCACCGTCTCGGGTGGCGCGTTCGCAGGCTGGCCGGTATAGTCGAGCAGGCGCCGCCAGAGGCCGCGCGCCTGGTCGACCTCGCCCATCCGCGCCAGCACGATCGCACGCACCATCAGATATTGCGGCTCGAGGTTGCTGGGCGAGGGCATGCGGTCGAGCAACGCCAGCGCCTCGGCCTGCTCGCCGCGCTGCGAATGGATAAAGGCGAGCGTCACCGCGGGAACCCCCGCGTGCGAATCGTCGAGCATGACCGACCGCGTGAGCAGCGCCTCGCCCTCGTCCGCGCGGCCGCACGAGGTGTTGAATAATCCGAAAAAGCCCGTGAGGTCGGCATCATAGGGATTGAGCGCGAGCGCCGCGCCGCCCTGCCCGATCCCGCGCTGGCAGTCGCCTCCATAGAAATGCGCGCGCGACATCGCGAACAGCCCCGCCGCGCTGTTCGGCCCGACGCTATAGGCACGCCGCGCCAGTTCCTGCCCCTCGGCATAGGCTTCCTTGCCCTCCGCCGTCGCGCGGCGCTGCTGCCAGTCGCCGAAGCGGAGCAGCGACAGCGCGTTCAGCGGCACCGCATCCTGCGGCATGTCGGCGATCGTCGCGCGCAGGCAGCGGTCGACGCGCGCGGCGGTGGCGGGATTGCGCATCTGGCGCAGGCGGTTGAACTGCGCGAGGCAGGGGAAGCCGGTGGCATAATTGTCGGGCTCGCGCTGCAGCTGGTCGCGCACGATGACGCCATAGTCGCCGGCCACTCGGGCAATCGCGGGTTCGAGCCCGGTGAATTCGGGGATGTCGTCCGCGTCCACGCGGATCTGCTGCGACCAGATGGCGCGCTCGTCGGCGACGCGGTTGAGCACGAGGGTCACATCGACCGCGCCGCCTTCCAGCCGGCGCACGAGCAAGGCGTCGAGGCGATAGTCGGCACGCTGGCGCGGTCCCGTCGCACCGGCCGGACGCGAGGCGAGGAGCTGGACCAGCTCGAAGCGCCGGAAGCCGTCGCGCAATTTTCCGTCGAGCCCGCGCGCCATCGCCCGCGACGGCCCGCTGTCGCCCGACGCGGGCGCGCTGAGCTCGAGCGTCGGCATCGGCACGGAATCGCCGCCGAGCAACGGGCGGCCCGAATGCGCGAACCACCAGCCGGCGAAAGCCGCGAGCGCGAGCGCCGCGGCAAAGCCGAGCCACAGGAGCAGGCCGGGCTGCCGCGGCGCCCCCGCGGGACGCGCCGTGGAGGGCGGCACCGGTGTCACGCCGCCGGGCGCGGACGCACCGGCTTCGCCGGCCGGATGGCCTTCGCGCACCGCCTCGCCCGCGTCACCGCCGCGCGCCGCCGGCGGCGCGGCGCGATGCTGGACGACGATCTCGTAGCTGCCCTGCGGCACGCGCAGCCGGTGAAGCCATGGCGTCTCGGCATAATAACGGTCGAGCAGGTTGCGCAGCCGGCCGACCATGACGCGGGGGTAACTGTCCACGGCGGGGTCGAAATCGGCGCTACGTCCGAGCGCCTCGGTCGCGATCGCATAGGCCTTGGGCGCGGTGCGGTTGCCCTGCAGCCGATGGTCGGCGAGATATTGCAGCAGGCGTGTGAGCACCGGCGAACGCACGAACAGCGGCGAGTCGAGCAGGCGCGCGAGTTCGTCGGCTATGATCCTGTCGGCATCGCCTTCCTGCTGCTCAGCGCTCGGCTTCGTCCGGTCCATACTACCCCCAAATGCCCCCAAGCGAGCTGCTGCGCGGTAGATACGCCAATAACTGGGCGCGACCAGCCGTTGTCACTTCGTTGTAACGGTAACAACTGAGCCAGTCTTCATAACATAAAATTGCGTGAGCGCCAAATAGCGGCGCAAAAAGCGGAAACGAGGTTAATAATTTCCTAACGGATTGCGACAACCCGCTACGTGACCCGATGTAACTCATCTTGTTGTCCCATTTCGGGCATCCCTTGATCGTGGTGACGTCCTCGTGACGTCGCCGTCTGGTCCGGGCCTTGGTTCGGTATGACGAATTGAGGTCGGAAGGCCGACGGGTGCGAGCTGGTCCCTGGCACTTGTCGCATGGTCCTCCGGCTTCATACACAGCGACTTCGCCGGGCGGAAAAATGGCCCCACCCGTTTTTCCGCCCGGCAAGTCCACCGCCACCGCCATCCCGAAAATCGTCACGCACCCATCGCTGTTGCCGGCGCGTCAACGGCGCCCAAGCCGCGCATAGAGCCGCAGGCCGAGCGCGGCAAGGAAGAGCGGTGCCAATATGCGACCTTCGACGTGATAGGCCGGGTCGGCGTGCACCGCCCGGCTCGCATAGCTGATGGTGAAGATCAGCCAGATATAGTGGATGCCGATCCTGTGCAGCCATTTCCACCACCGCCCGAGCAGCCGCTGCGACGCGTCGTTCGAGGTGAGCGCCATCAGGTAGATCAGCGCATAGGCAAGCCCACCGCCGATCAGCGTTGCGGCGGGCCGCGGGCGGAAGGCAATGATGTTCACCAGCAGCGCCGCGAGATGGATGCTGTGCGCGAGCGCGAAGCCGAGCCCCCATTGGCGGCGGCGCTTGAGCAGCGCGGCGGTGAGAGCGCCCGGCCACAGCCGCCACAGGGTCGAGGCGAGATAGGCGACGAGGAAGACCGGTGCCGCGGTGCGCGCCGTCCAGCGCGCGGCGAGCAGGGCTTCCTGCGGCGCGCCCTGCCCCGCGACCAGCGCAGCCGCCACCGCGACCAGCCCCGCGGCGAGTCCGACGAGCAGCGGCGCCCAACGCTGCCCGATCCAGGCGGCGGCGCTCAGGCCGGGCCGATCCGGAAGGCGCAGAGCTTGTTGCCGTCGGGATCGCGGAAATAGGCGGCGTAAAAGGCCTGATCGCCCTCGTCGCCGCGCACCCCCGGCGCACCTTCGCAGCTGCCGCCGAGTTCGAGCGCCTTGGCGTGGAGGGCATCGACCTTGGCGCGCTCGTCGACGACGAGCGCCGCCATATGACCGTTGCCGCGATCCGCGGGCTGGCCGTCATAGGGCCGCGTCACCGCGATCCCCGGCTGGCCCCAGCCGGTGCCGTACAGCGTGAAGCCGTTGGCCTCGGTGTCCGACATGCGCATCAGTTCGCTAGCGCCGATCGTCCCGAGCAGCGCGGAATAAAATCCGCGTGCCCGGTCGAGGTCGTCGGCGCCCATGGTCACATAACCGAGCATGGGCGTTTCCGATCAGCTCTTGGCGGCGGGCGGGTTCGGCGGCGTGATGTCGTTCGGGCCGCATTCGCCCTTGCGCTCGGCGGTGATGCGCATGACCATCTCGCCTTCCTTGCTGCCGTCAGCCTTGTTGGCGAGGATCGTCATCGTGATGTCCTGCGCGGTGGCGCCGCTGGTGCCGGTCGCGCTCATCTTCATCGACTTGCCGCCATCGCCCTTGCAGGTGGCCGAGAAATCGACGGTCTTGCCGCTGAAGACCTTCTTGTCGAAGGTGCAATTCTCGCCCTTCGAGCCCATTTCGGACAGGTTCTTGGCCATGTCCTCCTGCTTCGCGGCTTCGGGGGTCAGGCAGACGGTCATGCCGCTGAGCATCGAGAACATCTGCTGCATCTGCGCTTTGGCCTCGGGGGTGACGTCGTCGCCCTCGAGCTTGACGATCTCGATCTTCTGGCCCCAGCTGCCCGGCTGGCGCAGTTCGGGGGGCTCGTTCGACGCCGTCTTGCCGGCCTCGCCGTCCTTTGCCGCCTTGTCGCCGCACGCGGCGAGGACGAGACTGCTCGCGATCGCCAGCATCAAAGTCTTTTTCATGGCATTTCCCCTGTCGAGTCCGATTGTGGACCGGCTCCATCCTCACCATATTGGCAGCAATGGCAATTCAGATTCGCACCTCGCTCGACGAAATCGACACCGCGGCCGATTATGTCCCCCACCGCCCCGCGCGCCCCGACAAGGTCGAGGGCGGCAAACGCTTCGAGCTGGTCAGCGACTATGAGCCCGCGGGCGACCAGCCGACGGCGATCAAGGAACTGGTCTCGACCGCGCGCGACGGCGAGCGCGACCAGGTGCTGCTCGGAGTCACCGGGTCGGGCAAGACCTTCACCATGGCGAAGGTCATCGACGAGCTGCAGCGCCCGGCGCTGATCCTCGCCCCGAACAAGATCCTCGCGGCGCAGCTCTATGGCGAGTTCAAGAGCTTCTTCCCGAACAATGCGGTCGAATATTTCGTCAGCTATTACGACTATTACCAGCCCGAGGCCTATGTGCCGCGCAGCGACACCTATATCGAGAAAGAGTCGAGCGTAAACGAGGCGATCGACCGCATGCGCCACTCGGCGACGCGCGCCTTGCTCGAGCGCGACGACGTCATCATCGTCGCCTCGGTGTCGTGTCTCTACGGCATCGGCTCGGTCGAGACTTATTCGGCGATGATCTTCGACCTCAAGAAGGGCCAGGTCGCCGACAATCGCGAGATCATTCGCAAGCTCGTCGCGCTCCAGTACAAGCGCAACGACCAGGCGTTCGCGCGCGGCAATTTCCGCGTTCGCGGCGACAGCCTCGAAATCTTCCCGTCGCACTATGAGGACATGGCGTGGCGCGTCAGCTTCTTCGGCGACGAGATCGAGGAGATCACCGAGTTCGACCCGCTCACGGGCAAGAAGATCGCGAGCCTCAACTATATCCGCATCTATGCGAACTCTCACTATGTGACCCCGGGTCCGACGCTGAAGCAGGCGACCGAAGCGATCCGCCACGAGCTCGCCGAGCGCCTCAAGGAACTCGAGGCCGAGGGCCGGCTGCTCGAGGCCCAGCGGCTCGAACAGCGCACCAATTTCGACCTCGAAATGATCGCCGCCACGGGCAGCTGCGCGGGCATCGAGAATTACAGCCGCTTCCTGACCGGCCGCCTCCCCGGCGAGCCGCCGCCGACCCTGTTCGAATATCTGCCCGACAACGCCCTGCTCTTCGTCGACGAGAGCCACCAGACGATCCCGCAGATCGGCGCGATGTCGAAGGGCGACCATCGCCGCAAGATCACGCTTGCCGAATATGGCTTCCGCCTGCCCTCGTGCATCGACAACCGGCCGCTGCGCTTTTCCGAATGGGACATGATGCGCCCGCAGACGGTGAGCGTCTCGGCAACCCCCGGCACCTGGGAAATGGACCGCACGCAGGGCGTCTTCGCCGAACAGGTGATCCGCCCGACCGGCCTCATCGACCCGCCGGTGTTCATCAAGCCCGTCGAGGAGCAGGTCGACGACCTGATCATGGAGGCGAAGGCGACCGCCGCGGCGGGCTACCGCACCCTCGTCACCACGCTCACCAAGCGCATGGCCGAGGACCTCACCGAGTTCCTGCACGAGGCAGGGCTCAAGGTCCGCTACATGCACAGCGACGTCGAGACGCTCGAACGCATCGAGATCATCCGCGACCTGCGGCTCGGGGTATTCGATGTGCTCGTCGGGATCAACCTGCTGCGCGAAGGGCTCGACATCCCCGAATGCGGGCTCGTCGCGATCCTCGACGCCGACAAGGAAGGCTTTTTGCGCAGCGAGACCAGCCTCGTGCAGACGATCGGCCGCGCCGCGCGCAACGTCGACGGCCGCGTGATCCTCTATGCCGACCGCATCACCGGCAGCATGGAACGCGCGATGCGCGAAACCGACCGCCGCCGCGAAAAGCAGGAAGCCTATAACGCCGAGCACGGCATCACCCCGACGACGATCAAGCGCAACATCGGCGACATCATCGCGCATGTCGCATCAAAGGACGGCGTGACGATCGACATCGGCGAGGACAAGCCCGCGCATATGGTCGGACACAACCTCCGCGCCTATATCCAGGAGCTCGAAAAGAAGATGCGCGACGCCGCCGCCGACCTCGAGTTCGAGGAGGCCGGGCGCCTGCGCGACGAAATCCGCAAGCTGGAGGCCGACGAACTCGGCCTGCCCCCCGACGAGCAGGTCGCACCGCGCGTCGGGCGCTCGAACGAAGGCAAGCCGGGCACCCGCAAAGGCCGCTTCGGCAAGCAGAGCAAGACCAAATGGGGACGGTGACAGCGCGATGACCCTCGTCCGCTGGGGGATGATCGGCTGCGGCGACGTGACCGAGCGCAAGAGCGGCCCCGCCTATCGGCAGGTCGAGGGCTTCGCGCTCCACGGCGTGTTCAACCGCACTTTAACGAAGGCCGAGGATTATGCCGCGCGCCACGGGGTGCCGCATGTCTTCGCCAGCGCCGGGGCGCTGATCCATTCGCACGACATCGACGCCGTCTATATCGCGACCCCGCCCGATAGCCACGAGGCCTATGCGCTCGAGGTCGCGCGCGCGGGCAAGCCCTGCTGCATCGAAAAGCCGATGGCGCCCGACCACGCCGCCTGCGTCCGCATCCGCGATGCCTTTGCGGCGCGGGATTTGCCGCTCTTCGTCGCTTATTATCGCCGCACGCTCCCGCGCTTCCGGCAGGTCAAGGCCTGGCTCGACGAGGGCGCGATCGGGGCCGTGCGCCACGTCCACTGGACGCTGACCAAGCCCGCCAGCCCCGCCGATGTCGAGGCGACCAACTGGCGCGTCGACGCCGCGATCGCGCCCGGCGGCTATTTCGACGACCTCGCAAGCCACGGCCTCGACCTTTTCGGGTGGCTTTTCGGCGAGGTCAGCGACGTCGCAGGTTTCGCGGTCAACCAGCAGCGCCGCTACAGCGCCGCCGACGCGGTGACGGGCTGCTGGCTGCATCGCGGGGGTGTGACGGGATCGGGCGCCTGGAATTTCGGCGCCGCCGAGCGCGAGGACCAAGTCGAGATCATCGGCAGCAGCGGCCGCATCCTCTTTTCGATCTTCGACGATGCCCCCTTGCAGCGCGTGCGCGACGGCGAGGTCGTCGAAACCGCGGTCGAGCATCCGCCGGTCATCCAGCATTTCCACGTCGAGGCAATGCGCGATCATCTCGCGGGCAGCGGCGTGCATCCGTCGACCGGCGAAAGCGCGGCGCATACGGCGTGGGTGATGGACCGGATATTGTCGCGGCGCTGACGGAGCCAGTTCGGCGCGCTGGCCAGGTCAAATGGGAGCGTCGATCGCATCCATTTGGGACCAGTCGGACGCGCTGCCGGCTAGCTAGCGCCGACAACAGCCGCCAGAATTCCAGGGCACGCGATCCGCGGAAGGATCACCGCCCATGGACGAACCGATTGACGATCCTTCGCCTGTCCTTTATACAGGACATATTGAAATTCTGCAGACGATCCAATTCGACAGATGGATCGTCGGCTTACGCGACCGGCGGGTTCGGCTACGTATTGACGATCGGCTGAGGCGCCTTGCGTCGGGCAATGCGGGAGATACGAAGCCTGTCGGCGATGGTGTTCAGGAACTGCGGCTGGCTTTCGGGCCCGGTTACCGTATCTATTACATCTGGCGAGGCAGCACGCTCGTCCTGCTGTTGAACGGCGGCGACAAGGATAGTCAGACTCGCGACATCGCGAAAGCCAAACGACTGGCAAAGGAAGCAGACGATGGCATTGAAGACATTAGCTTTTGACCCGGCCAATCATATCGAGACCCCCGAGGACATCCGCTTCTATCTGGAAGCCGCGATGGAAGGGAATGACCCGAAACATATTGCTCGGGCACTCGGCGATGTCGCACGCTCGAAGGGCATGAGCGAGTTGGCGCGTCAAACAGGCCTGGGCCGGCAGGCGCTCTACACGGCGCTTTCCGAAAATGGCAATCCGACCCTGGAAACGCTGATGGCCGTGCTGGATGCACTGGGCCTGCAACTGTCGGTGCAGCCGAAGGCGGCATGAGGCATAGCGCGAGCGAGAGGTAGCGGAACCCGTCGAACGAGCATAGAATGACGTCCTTCGGGTGAGGGTTCTCGGTATGAAGCGGGCGTGGCGGCTATTCGCGCTTATTCCCTTGGCGGCGACCGCTGCTCCGGATGCCCGCGCGCAGCAATTGCGGACCCCGGCGGAGCTCGCGGCGATCGAAGCGAAGACACCGCGCCAGCCCTGGTACCCGCCGGGCTATTATGAAGCGCGGCTCGGGGCCGAAGCCTATGTCGCCGAATATCCGCGGCCGCTCGACGAGATGCTCATACCTTCGCCGAACGGAAAGGGCGAGGTCTATGACGTCACCGACGCGGAAAAGCAGGGCTGCGTGCTGCAACCCGACTATTATGACGACCTCGATCCCGAGACGCAGCGATGGGGCGAACTGGCGCTGGAGGTGGCGCGGCTGCGCGCCGAGATGGCGCGGCTCGGCTATCCCGAAGCCGTCTATGCCGAAACGCTCGCGGCCTATGAACGCGAAAGGATCGAGGAGCATGGCGATGCGGCGAGCGCGGCGGCGCCCGAGCCGCCCTCGCTCGCCGACCCCGACGCCGAGGCGCTCGGTGCGACCGCCGAAAACGGCTATCTCGACCTCGGCCTGACGCAGCGGCTGAACGCCGAACGGCGCAGGCTGGCGCCGAAGAAGCCGCCGATCGTCGCGTCGATGACGATATGCGCCGACGGGCGCGAGGACGTCCGCCCGACCTTTCGCACCAGCCCCGACGGCGGCGAAATCTGGATGATCGACGCCTTTGCGTTCAACGTTTGCCTGCGCAAGCAGGGCGATCCGTGGGACCGGACGGCGTGCCGCTGGAACGAGGTCCAGACCGGCACCGCCTTCCCCTATGCCGGGCGCTTCGTCTATCAGGTGCTGTGGCCCGACGGCGCGACGAAGCGTGGCACCCGCCACATCAGCGACCAGCCCGGCGCCAGGACCGCGCCGGTGATCGTCTTTCGCAAGACGGGCAGCTGACCGCTTCGACCAATAGTCTTTCGAGACCGACCAGCGCCCTTGCCCCCTCCCCTTGCGCGGCCTAGCGTCCGCGCCTCAACCGGGGAGAAATATCCAATGAAATCGGGTCCGTCGCTCATCACCCTGGCGCTTGCCTTCGCCGCGCCTGTCGCCGTCCACGCGCAGGATGCGCCTGCCGACGAGGCGAAGGCCGAGAAGCCCGCCGACGTTAGCCCGCAGGTCCGCACCACCAAGCTCAGCGGCACCTTCGGCGGCCAGCGCATCAACTATGCCGCGACGATCGGCGAGACGATCATCAAGAACAAGGACGGCGTGCCCGAGGTGGCGGTGGTCACCACCTCCTATGTCAAGGAACCGCGCGACCCGAACCGGCCGGTGACCTTTCTGTTCAACGGCGGCCCGGGCTCGGGCACCGTGTGGCTGATGATGGGCGCCTTTGGGCCCAAGCGCGTCGCGATTCCCGGCACCGGGGTCGACGACGGCGCCCCGCCATACCCCATCGTCGACAATCCCGACGCCTTGCTCGACGTCACCGACGTGGTGTTCATCGACCCGCCGGGCACCGGCTTCTCGCACCTGATCGGCAAGGCCGACCCCAAGGATTATTACGGCGTCACGCAGGACGCGAAGCTGGTCGCGCAGGTCATCCGGCTGTGGCTCAACGACAATGGCCGCTGGAACAGCCCCAAATATCTCGGCGGCGAAAGCTATGGCACCACCCGCTCGGCGGCGGTCGCCAACGAGCTGATGAACGACACCTATAACGATGTCGCGCTCAACGGGATCATCCTGATCTCGACCGTGCTCGATTTCGCGGCGGGCGCCGACACCCCGGGCAATGAACTGTCGCCGATCACCAACCTGCCCTCGATGGCGGTCACCGCGCTCTACCACGGCAAGGCGCAGGGTTCGTCGCCCGAGGCCTTTGCCGAGGAAGCGCGGCAATGGGCGATCGGCCCCTATGCCACCGCGCTGCTCAAGGGCCAGAAATTGCAGGGCGAGGAACGCGCCGCGATCCGCCGCGACCTCGCGCGCTTCACCGGCCTCTCCGAAACCTATCTCGAACAGGCCGACCTGCGCGTCACCCCCAGCCGCTTCTACAAGGAACTGCTGCGCGACCGCGGGCTGACCGTCGGGCGCCTCGACAGCCGCTATACCGGCAAGGATTATGACAATGCCGGCGAAGGCCCCGACAACGACCCCAGCTTCTATGGCATCGACGCGTCGTATACGGCCGCGATCAACAGCTGGAGCCGCGACGGCCTCGGCTTCAAGACCGACCGCGAATATCAATCGATCGGCGGCATCGGCGGGCAATGGGACTGGCGTATCGGCGGGCGCGACACCAACGCGTACCTCAACGTCGCGCCCTATATCGGGCAGGCGCTGCGCGAGAATAGCGGACTGAAGGTGCTGGTCGCGCAGGGCTGGTACGATTTCGCGACGCCCTTTTTCGCCGCCGAATATGCGCTCTCGCGCACCGGCATCCCGCAGGACCGCATCCACTACACCTACTATGGCGCGGGCCACATGATGTATATCCGCGACGAAGACCGGCATAAATTGTCCGAGGACGTGCGGGCGTTTATCCGGGCGCGGTGAGCGGAGAGCGAGCCGCCCTCCTCCCCCTTGCATTTCGCGCCCATCCGCGGACAATGGCCCCTCATCGCGCCGGGGGGCCCGCATGCACGACGACCTGATCGACCGGATCTACGAATGCTCGGTGGTTCCCGAGGCATGGCCGACGGTGCTCGACGATGTCGCGGCGCTCGCGCAGTCGACCGGGGGGCTGCTCTTCTCAGCGCGCAAGGCGCTGCACTGGACCGCGTCGGAGAGCGTCGCCGACGCCTTCGACGCCTATGTCAACGACGGCTGGTTCGGGAAATGCAGCCGCCGCGTCTGCATCATGAGCCAGGAGGCGCCGTCCTTCTTCGTCGAGCATGATTTCTGGGATGAGGAGCAGCTGAGCGCCGATCCGGTGTACCGCGACTTCTTTCGCCCGCGCGGGCTCGGCTGGTCGGCGGGAACAGGGCTGCATTTGCCCACCGGCGACAATATCGTCTTCAGCGTCGAACGCGCGTTCGACGGCGGGCCGATCGAGCCCGAGAATGTCGCGCGGCTGAACGGCATCCGCCCGCATCTGGCACGCAGCGCGCTGGTCAGCGCGCGCCTGCAGCTGAAGCGCGCGCAGGGCGCGACCGAGGCGCTCGCGGCGCTGCAACTGCCCGCCTTCCTGCTCAGCGACGCCGGCGAGGTGGCCGAGGCGAGCGCCATGACCGACGCCGTCGCCGGGCAGATCGTCTGGGGTGCCAAGGGGCGGCTGCGGCTGAACGACAGGAAAGCCGATGCGATCCTGACCGACGCGCTCGCGGGGCTGGCGCAGGGCGGTGAGAGCATAGTGCGGTCCTTCCCGATCCGCGGCGCGTCGGGGCAGCCCGAGCTGGTCGCGCATATCGTCCCGGTGCGGCGCAGCGCGCACGATGTGTTCGGCGACTCCTACGCCTTGATGCTGCTGGTCCCCGTCGCCTCGGAGCGTGCGCCGTCGGCGACGCTGATGCGCTCGCTATTCGACCTGACCCCGTCGGAAGCGCGCGTCGCCACGGGGATCGCGGGCGGCGAAACCCCCGAGGCGATCGCCGCGGCGGGCGATGTCGCGATCAGCACGGTGCGCAGCCAGCTGAGCCGCGTGCTCGAAAAGACCGGCTGTACGCGGCAGGCCGATCTCGCGTCGCTGCTCGCGCGGATCGCGGTCACGACGCCGCACTGAGAAATCGCGATCCATCCTCCATATGAAGGATGCGGGCAGCGTCCAGGGCATCGATAAGGCCTGCAACTGCCGGCCCTTCTGCGACCCTGGGACGTCAGTCAGCGGCACTCCGGCAGCGATGCGGGGGTGCCGCTTTTCGTTTCGGGCACGCGGAAATCGCGCCGCCCCTTCCCTCGGCTGTCGAGTTAATTTACAGTTTACCATAAGCCCGCGGCGGTGAATCCCCGATTTGCGTCACTGGCACGGCTCTTGCTGGATAAATGGTGATGCTGAAGAAAATCGGACGCCTGTTCGTCATCAAGACCAAGTTCGAGGCTTGCCTCATCATCTATGCGCTCGGCGTCGGCGCGATCGCGCGCGGGATGATCTATATCGACGAATATCCAGGGTTCGGCGGCAAGCTGCTGCTGCTCGCGTGCAGCGGCTCGGTGTTCCTGGCGGGGGCGAAGATCTTCGACTGCCTGCGCTACGAAAAGGCCGAGCGCGAGGCGGCGGCGGCGCAGCAGCCCGCCTGACGACCAAAGCGGACTTTCGCCGGTCACCAAAAACTGCCAAGGCACGGGCCATGAGCAGGATCAGCGGCAAGCCCGTCCTCAGCACAGAACATGTCTATGGCCTGACGCTGCGCGTCGCGCGCTGGCGCGTCGGGGCGCCGGGCACGCCTTTGCTGTTCCTCAACGGCATCGGCGCCGATATCGGCGCGGCGGCGCCGCTGCTCGCACAGATCGTGGGGCGCGAGGTGTGGACGCTCGACATGCCCGGCGTCGGCGGCTCGCCCGACGCCCTGATCCCCTATGGCGCGCCGACGATGGCCGCGGTGGTGATGGAAATCGCCAGCCGAATGGGCCAGCAGCAGGTCGACCTCGCGGGGTTCAGTTGGGGCGGCGCGTTGGCGCAGCAGATTGCGGTGCAGTTTCCGGGGCGCGTGCGCCGGCTGGTGCTGATGGCGACGACGCCGAGCGTCGCGGCGCCGGGGATCGGCTGGGCGGCGCTGCTCGACGACGACATGCTGGCGAGCGGGCTCAAGCTGCCGACCGCGACGCCGCTGGGGCTCGCCTATCAGAGCATGGCGATGGCGGGCTGGACGAGCGCGCCGCTGCTGCCGCAGCTGAGGGGCGTGCCGACTCTTATCCTGATGGGGCAGAATGACGGCGTCGTGCCCGCGTGCCACGGCCAGACGATCGCCGAATTGATCGACGGCGCGGAGCTGGAGGTGGTGCCGGGGTCGCACCTCTTCCCCTTCACCCATGCGGCGGCGATTTCGACGCGGATCAGTTCGTTTCTGGACCAGCCGGCGCGGGCACAAGCCGCCGCTTGAGGAAGTCGGCGATCGCCGCGGCGGTCGCATCGGGGGCTTCCTCCATCGGCAGATGACCGATGCCGTCGAGCAAGACGACTTCCGACCCCGCGATCCGCTCGTGGAAGGTCTGGGCGGCGGTCGCGTTGATCAGCTTGTCCTGCTTGCCGAAGAGGATCAGCGTGGGCGCCTTGATCTCCCCCACCCGCGCCGCCATCGCGGGTTCGCGGTCCAAACGCGCGCGCAGCACCGTCGCCTCGCGGTTGCCGGGGAAGCGGAGCAATTCCCAATAGCGGTCGATCATCGGCTCGTCGACGATGCCCTGTTTTTCGACCGAGCCGCGCAGCGACTGTTCGACGAGCATGCGCGGGGTGATCCGCGTCGCGAGCCAGCGGCCGAGCGGATATTCGAGCACGCGGAAGCCGATGTTCGATTCGGGGCGCTTCTCGCCCTTGCGCAGCGGCATGCCGCTAGCGTCGAGCAGCAGCAGCGCGTCGACGCGGCCCGGATGGCCGAGCGCATAGCGCCACGCGACCCAGCCGCCCATCGAATTGCCGCCGAGGACGAAGCGGTCGAGCCCGAGCTTCGCCGCGACGACGTCGACCGCCGCGGCCATGCCGTCGGCGCCATAATCCTTGTCGGGGGTGCCGCCGGTGAGGCCGTGGCCGGGCAGGTCGAGCGTGACGACCCGGTAGTCGGCGCCGAGCCGCTTCACCAGCGGCTCCCAGGTGTGGAGGCTGGCGTTCGAGCCGTGGAGCAGGATGATCGCGGGGCCGTCGCGCTTGCCCTGATCGCGGTAGTGGATGCGCTGGCCGGCGGGGCCCGCGACGAAGGTCGCCGCGGGGCCGCCATATTTGGCGATCATCGCGTCGCGGTCGGTGTCGGGCGTGCGGAGCCACAGAAAGGCGGCGAGGAGCGCGAGCAGCAGCCCGAGCGGGATCAGCACGCGCTTGCGCCGCATCATCGGGCGCGGCGGCAGCGGCTCATATTCGTCGTCGTCGCTCATCGTGCCTCCCCAGACCCTGGGGAGACACTAAGGACCGGAGGCGGGGCGCGTCAACCGACGCGCTTGACCGCCCCCTTGTGCGCACCGACCTTGCCGCCGCGGGGGCGGAAGCGCCGCTTGCGCTGCGGCTGGCCGTCGGCGGCGCCGTCGCGGCGCGGGCCACGGTCGCCGCGCGGCTGACCGTTGCCACGATTGCCCTCGCCGCGCCCGGCGAGCGCGTCGTCGCGCTGGCGCTGCGGGTTGCGGCCCTTGCTGCCGGTGTCGCGCGGCGGGGCCGCGGGCTTGGGCAGGTTGCGCACGAGTTCGTTGAAACCCTCGGGCAGCGCCATCGGTTCGGACTTGGTCCGGGTGACGCGCTCGATATCGCGAAGATAGGTGCGCTCGTCGGGGGCGACGAAGCTGATCGCGATGCCCTCGGCACCGGCGCGCGCGGTGCGGCCGATGCGGTGGACATATTGTTCGGGCACGTTCGGGATCTCGAAGTTGATCACATGGCTGACCCCCGACACGTCGATGCCGCGCGCGGCGATGTCGGTCGCGACGAGCAGGCGCACCTGGCCCGAGCGGAAGGCCTGGAGCGCGGTGGTGCGCTGCGCCTGGCTCTTGTTGCCGTGGATCGCATAGGCTTCGATGCCCGCACCCTTCAGGTGGCGGACGACGCGGTCGGCACCATGCTTGGTGCGCGTGAAGATCAAGGCACGGTCGATGTCCGACGTCTTGATGACGTGGTGGAGCAGCGCCTGCTTTTCCTTCTGTTCGACGAAGGTCGAGAACTGGCGGATCTTTTCGGCGGTGGTCGCCTGCGGCGTCACCGACACGGTCACCGGATCCTCGAGGAACTGTTCGGCGAGATGCGCGATTTCCTTCGGCATCGTCGCCGAGAAGAACAGATTCTGGCGGCGCGACGGCAGCAGCTTGGCGATGCGGCGCAGCGAGTGGATGAAGCCCATGTCCATCATCTGGTCGGCCTCGTCGAGGACGAAGATCTCGACATCGTCGAGGCGCAGCGCGCGCTGGTCGATCAGGTCGAGCAGGCGGCCCGGCGTGGCGACGAGGATTTCGACGCCCTGGCTAAGGTCGCGGATCTGCTTGTTGATCGGCACGCCGCCGAAGACGGTCGAGACGCGCAGCTTGGTGAAGCGGCCATAGTCGCGGCAGCTCTGCGCGATCTGCGCGGCGAGTTCGCGCGTCGGCGCGAGCACGAGCATGCGGCAGCTGCGCGGGTTGGTCTTGTGCGGATAGGTGATCAGGTGATGGATCGAGGGCAAGGAAAAGCCCGCGGTCTTGCCGGTGCCGGTCTGCGCGATGCCGCACAGGTCGCGGCCCTTCATCAGCGGCGGGATCGCCTGCATCTGGATCGGGGTCGGCTGGGTATAATCCTTGGCGGCGAGCGCACGGTTGATGTCGGCGTGCAGGCCAAAGTCGTTAAAAGTCGTCATAAGATACTCACAATGGGCGACGCGCACAGCGTCCGTTCGCGTCGAACGGACGGCGCACGGCCGCGGGTTCGAAACGACCCGCGTGAAAGGGTGCCTCTGGGGACAAAGCGCCGGTCCGGCTCGTCCCGCACCTGAAAGCGGGCGGGAAAATCACGCTGCCGGTGGTTGCGGCGGGGAAGCCCGCCATGCTGCGCTGCACAACATATGGCATGGGTTGCGCGAAATTGCAAGATTATTGCTTGGGTATCACGGGAAGAAGGAAAAGGATTCGCGCAAAGGCGCAGAGCTCGCCGAGATTTGGTTCACGCGGAGGCGCGGAAAAAAGGGCTGATTGGCGGCTTTGCCGCTATTTTCTTTTCCCTCTGCGATCTGTGCGCCTCTGCGCGCAATTTTCATCCCCGCGTCTCCGCGCCTCCGCGTGAACCCTTGTCCTGACCCAACGCCTTTGGCAGACACTCCGGCAAAGAGAGGGGATGTGTTTTGGCCGAAAAGATCATCGTCATCGACGAGGGCACGACCTCGACCCGCACGATGCTTTTCGGCGCCGACGGCACCCCGCTCGGCAGCGCGCAGCGTGAGTTCAAACAGCATTATCCGGGGCCGGGGCTCGTCGAGCATGACGCGGCCGAAATCTGGGACGCGACGCTCGCCTGCACGCGCGAGATGGTGGCGCAGGCGGGCGGTGCCGACGCGGTCGCGGCGATCGGGATCACCAACCAGCGCGAGACCGTGGTGTTCTGGGACCGCGCGACCGGCGAGCCGCTGGCGCCCGCGATCGTGTGGCAGGACCGGCGCACCGCCGCCGACTGCGCCGCGCTCAAGGAGGCTGGCCACGAGGCAGCCGTTCAAGCGAAGTCGGGACTGCTGCTCGACCCTTATTTTTCGGGCAGCAAGATCGGCTGGGCCCTCCGGAACTGGCCGCAATTGCGCGAGGCAGGCGACCGGCTCGCGGTCGGGACGATCGAATCCTATCTCGTCTATCGCCTGACCGGGGGGGTGCATGTCAGCGACGCCAGCAATGCGTCGCGCACATTGCTGATGGACATCAACGGCAGCGGGGGCTGGGACGGCGAGCTTTGCGACCTGCTCGGCGTGCCGATGGCACTGCTGCCCGAAATCACCGGCTGCACCGCGACCGTCGGCACGACCGACCCCGCACTCTTCGGCGGCGCGATTCCGATATCGGGCATGGCGGGCGACCAGCAAGCGGCGGCGATCGGCCAGGCGTGCCTCGCGCCGGGCCAGACCAAGGCGACCTTCGGCACCGGCGCCTTCATCCTGTCGGCGAGCGGCACCACGCGCCCCGTTTCAAACAACCGCCTGCTTGCGACGGTGCTGGTGCAGGAAGGCGATGTCCGGTCCTACGCGCTCGAGGGGTCGGTGTTCGTTGCGGGGAGCCTGATCAAATGGCTGCGCGACGGGCTGGGGCTGCTCGCGAGTGCGGGCGAGAGCGAGGGACTCGCGCGCTCGGTCGACGACAATGGCGGGGTCTATCTGGTCCCTGCCCTCGCCGGGCTCGGGGCGCCGCACTGGCGGCCCGACGCGCTCGCGGCGCTGTCGGGCCTCAGCTTCGCGAGCAGCAAGGCGCATGTCGCGCGCGCCGCCCTCGAGGCGCAGGCCTATCAGGCGCACGACCTCAAAGCCGCCTTCGCCGCCGACGGGGTCGACTGGGCGGAACTCCGCATCGACGGCGGCATGGCCGCGAACGACTGGATGGCGCAGGATCTGGCCGACATGCTCGATCTGGTCGTCGAGCGGCCGGGCTTCGTCGAGAGCACGGCGTTGGGCGCGGCGATGCTGGCGGCGACGGGGGCCGGGCTCTATCCCGACTTAACGAGTGCGGCGCAGGCAATGCGCGGCACCGCTACGCGCTTCACGCCCGCGCTGGAGGCCGGGAAACGCAAAGCGCGCCTTGCCGGGTGGCAAAGCGCGCTTGCAAAGGTCCTCGGCTGACGCCGAAGCGCTAATTAACGCTTGAGGGTGAGACCACCGAAGCGCTTGTTGAACTTCGCGACCTGACCGCCGGCGTCGAGCAGACGACCGGTGCCGCCGGTCCAGGCCGGGTGCGCCGTGGGGTCGATTTCGAGCGTCATCACGTCGCCCTCTTTGCCCCAGGTCGAGCGCGTCTGATATTCGGTGCCATCGGTCATCTTGACCGTGATCATGTGATAGTCGGGGTGAATGTCTTTTTTCATGTCCTGGGCTCCTGTGCCGCTGGTTTCCGACCAGCAGCGTGAGTCGATGCTTCCCCGCCAAGGGCCGCGAAGCGGCGTCCCCTAACGGCGAAAGCTGGATTTGGCAAGTGGTGGTTAGTCGCTCGGCGGGTCGGCGATCATCGCGGTGAACTGGCATTCGGTCGCGAGGCTGTCGCCGAGCATGGCGCGGCCCTCGAACTTGCAGATGTTGCGCTTCGCCTGGAGAATATTGACGTGGAGGTCGAGCAGGACGCCGGGTTCGACCGGCTTCCGGAACTTCACCCCATCGATCCCCATGAAATAGACGAGCTTGCCCGAGCCGCCGAGGCCGAGCGATTCGACCGCGAGGATGCCGCCGGCCTGCGCCAGCGCCTCGACGATCAGGACGCCGGGCATGATCGGCCGGCCAGGGAAATGCCCTTGGAAAAAGGGCTCGTTCATCGTCACCGCCTTGACCGCGTGGATCGAGGTGTCCTTCACCATCGATTCCACCCGGTCGACGAGCAGCATCGGATAACGATGCGGCAGCAGCGTCAGGATCCGGCGGATATCCACCGGACCCATGGCGCCGTCCATATTTTCCCCGTCCGCCACGATCTTAGCGGGTGGTCGGCGCGCTGCCGGTCGGCGCCGGGGCGGCCGGGGTGCCCTGCGCCGCGCGGGCGGCGTCCATCAGCTGCTGGTTGCGCTGCTGGACGAGCTGGCCCGGCTGATAACCCGCGGGCACCGCGATCGAGACATTGGGCAGGATGCGGTTGATTTCGGTCACCACCGCGTCGGTGATGTCGACATTATTCTCGCGCGCGAGAACGGCATCGGGGTTGAGCAGCAGGTCGATCTTCTTCGCGGTCATCGCGGCCTTGATCGCCTCGTTCATGCGGACGCTGATCTGGTCCTCGACATAGGCGACGGCGAGTTCGACGGGGGCGCCGATCTGGCCGAGCTCGGTGCTCGCGGCCTGGCGCTTGTCCTGCACGGCCTTGGCCGCCGCCTGGAGCGCGGTCTGGTTCTGCGGGCTCTTCTTCGCTTCCTCGTTATATTTGGCGATGAGGACGTTGACCTCTGCCTGCAGCGTCTGCGCGCGCGTGTTCTGCTGGTCGATCTGCGCCTTGTAGGTCGTTTCGATCTGCTGCGACGCGGTGGTGAAGGCGTTCGAGCGGGCGGCGGCGACGCGGACGTCGGCGACGGCAACGCCCTTCGCCTGCGCGAAAGCCGGGGCGGCGAGCATCGGCGAAACCGACAGCGTGGCGATCGCCAGCGCCGATGCAACAAGAATTTTCTTCATTAGAATTGGGTTCCTACGTTGAATGAGAAGCGTTTGGTGTCATCGCCCTCTTCTTTGCGAAGGGCGTAAGCGAAATCGATCCGGAAAGGACCGAATGGAGAGTTCCAGTTGACGCCGGCGCCGATCGCGACGCGCGGCAGCCAGGTGTCGCCGAAGAAGCGTTCCTCGAACGGATCGAGACGCGTGAAACTGGTCGGACAGGTCGTATATTGCCCCGTTCCGGTCGTGACCCCGTTGACCGTGGTCGTCGTTTCGGTCGCGAACTGCCGGGTCCCATTGGCCGCGTTGCGGCAGAGCGACTTGGTCAGGCCGAAACCGGGCGCGTTGGGATCGGTTTCCCTGAAGTCGGCGAGCGTCGTCAGCGACGGGCGCCGCACCCCGAACACCGAGCCGACGTCGAGGAAGATCGACGGCCGCAGCCCCAGTTCCTTCGCGCCCGTTCCGAGCGGAATGTCGAGTTCGATCCGGCCCTGGTAATAGGCACGGCCGCCGAGCGCGTCGTCGATCTGTCCGCGATTGTCGGACTCGGTGATGACCACCGGGGCGGCCGGATTGGTATTGTCCACCGAATAGCGGATCACCCGCGGTCCGACCCCGCGGATGTCGAAGCCGCGCATCTGCGGCTCGCCGAGGAAGAAGCGATCGGTCAGGCGAACCTTGTCGCTCGTCGGGGTCGGGCGACCGCCGAAGGGATAGATATAGCCGCCCTCGGCCGAGAAATTGAGGATGAAACGGCTGCCGAGGTTGAAATGCTTCGACGCGTTCGCGCGGGTGCGGACATATTTGACGCTGCCGCCGAGGCCGGCAAAATCCTGGCTGAGCGAAAGCGACTGGCCGCGCGTCGGGCGCAGGCGGTTATCGCGATCGTCATAGGCGATGGTGTAACCGAGCAGCGAGGTCGTGCGTTTGCCGATCGCGTCGCACAGATAGCGGCCCGCTACGAGCGGGTCGCACTCGCCGCCGAAATAATAGAGCGAGCGGTCGAGCGTGACATCGTCGAAATTGAGGCTGTAGCGGCCGAATGCCGACAGATATTCGGTGAGCGGCACGCCGACGGTAACCTGCGCGCCGGTCGTCACCTGCTGGAAGGTCGTGCGGCGGTCGTTGTCGATGAAGTTGAACGAGTTCAGGTCGCGGCGATAGACGCTGCCGCCGATCGAGATGTTGCGGTCGAACAGATAGGGTTCGGTGAAGCCCAGCTCGACCGATTTCGAATAGCTCGAATAGTTGACCGACGCCTGCAGCTGCTGGCCGAGGCCACGGAAGTTGCGCTGGCGGACCGACGCCTGAAGCAGGAAATTCTCGATCGACGAGAAACCAGCCGACAGCGAGAGTTCGCCCGTCGGCTTTTCCTCGACATTGGTTTCGAGGATGATGCGATCGGGGGCGCTGCCCTCCTTGCGCTCGATCTCCAGATTTTCCTGGAAATAGCCGAGGCTGTTGATGCGGTTCTCGGTGCGCTTGACGCCGAAGCTGTTGAAAGCGTCGCCCTCGTTCAGGCGGAACTCGCGGCGCACGACCTTGTCCTGCGTCAGCGTGTTGCCGTTGACGTCGATGCGCTCGACGTACGTCCGCGGGCTCTCGGCGACGTTGAAGGTGATGTCCATCGTCCGCGTTTCGGGATCGCGGCGGAATTCGGGGTTGATGTCGGCAAAGGCGTAGCCGAACAGGCCCGCGGTCTCGCTGAGGCTTTCGACCGTATCCTCGACCTGCTTGGCGTCGTACCAGTCGCCTTCCTTCATCGGCAGCAGCGTCTTCAGCGCCTCCGGCCGGAAATCGCGCAGCTCGCTTTCGACGTCGACCTTGCCGAATTTGTAGCGCTCGCCTTCCTCGACCACATAGGTGATGATGAAGTCCTGCTTGTTGCTGGTGAGTTCGGCGACCGCCGAAATCACGCGGAAGTCGGCATAGCCGTTCGACAGGTAGAAGAGACGGATCTTCTGCTGGTCATAGGCGAGGCGGTCGGGATCGTAGCTGGTATTCGACGACAGGATCGTCAGCAGCCCCGATTCCTTGGTCGCCATCTCGTCCTTGAGGTCGCCGTCGCTGAACTTCTCGTTGCCGATGATGTTGATCTGGCGGACCTTCGACTTCGGCCCCTCGTTGATTTCGAAGACGACGTCGACGCGGTTCTGGTCGAGCGAGACCATCTTGGGCTCGACGGTCGCGGCGAAGCGGCCCTGGCGCTTGTAGAGCTCGATGATGCGCGCGACATCGGCGCGGACCTTCGAGCGGGTGAAGATCTGGCGCGGCGCGAGCTTGATCTCGGGCCGGATCTTGTCTTCCTTGAGGCGCTTGTTGCCCTCGAGGATGACGCGGTTGATCACCGGGTTTTCCACGACCTGGATCGTCAACGCGCCATTGTCGTCGTTGATCTGGAAATCCTTGAACAATTCGGTCGAGGCCAGGTCCTTCAGCGCCTGATCGAGCGTCGCGCGGTTATAGGTCTGGCCGACGCGGAGGCGGAGATAGGACAGGATCGTCTGCGCCTCGAGCCGCTGGTTGCCGGTGACGGTGATCGAGCGGACGGTGGTCGCCGCGGGGACGGCCTCGGCTGCGGGCGCCGGAACCGTCGGGGCGGGCACGACGGGAGGCTGGACGCCCTGCGCCAGCGCGGGGCCCGCGAGCATCGTTCCAGCCATGAGGAACGCAGCCAAACGCGCCTGCGCCGAAAATTTGTGTGAAGCCACGCTGTTCATCCCGCAAAAATACTCAAAAAAGCGACGAACCCGCTTGCCCACGGGTCCGCGCGCACTCCTGCCCCAGTCCGCTTATCCAATCAAGCGCGCGATCCGGTCCCAAACCCCGATTGAGCCCAAATCGTTGAAAGTCACGACCAGCATCAGCGTGACGATCGCCGCAAAGCCGAAACGAAAGGCCCATTCCTGAGCCTGCGGTGGCGCCGGCCGCCGCCGCACCGCTTCATAGCCGTAAAAAAGCAAATGGCCACCATCGAGCATCGGCAATGGCAAGAGATTTATGAACCCCAGATTGATGGAGATGAGCGCGATGAAGTAGATCAGCACCTGCGGCCCCAGCGACGCCGCCTCGCCCGACACCTTGGCGATCTTGACCGGGCCGCTGAGATCCTTGATCGAACGGTTGCCGGTGAGGAACTGGCCGAGCACGTCGAGCGTCTGGCGGACGATCTGGACCGTCTGGCGCACCGCCACCCGGGGCGCCTCGACCAACGGCACGGGTTCGAACACCGGCGGCCCCGGCGAAATGCCGATCACGGCGCGTTCGATGTCGTTGCCGAACGGATCCTTTTCCTTGATCAGGCGCGGCGCGAGCCGGATCGTCCGCTCGGCGCCCGCCCGATCGATCCGGATGTCCATCATCTCGCCGGGCCGGTGCTCGACGGATTTCTGGATATCGGTGAAGCGCTCCATGGCGCGGCCGTCGATCGACAGGATGCGGTCGCCCGATTGCAGCCCGGCGGCAGCGGCCGCCGACCGGGGCTCGACGGTGCCGATCAGCGCGGGGTTGGTGGCAACCCCGCCGACCCAGGCGAAGCCCGCGAGGATCAGGATCGCGAAGAGGAAATTGGTCACCGGCCCCGCGGCGACGATCAGCGCGCGCTTCCACACCGGCTGGGCGGGAAAGGTGTGCGACCGTTCTTCGGCGGGCAGCGACTGCCACTCGGCATCGGGCTGGCTGACCGCGTCGCGGTCGCCCGCGAACTGGACATAGCCGCCCAGCGGCAGCCAGCCGATCTTCCATTCGGTGCCGCGCTTGTCGGTCCAGCCGAGGATGCGGCGGCCGAAGCCGATCGAGAAGGTCTCGGCCTTCACCCCGCACCAGCGCCCGACGATATAATGGCCATATTCGTGCACGAACACGAGCGGCCCGAGCACGACGAGGAAGGCCAGCACGGTGAAGAGGAAACCCGGAGACTCAAGCATGTTCGTATCGGTCCACAAAATGCTGCGCGGCCGCGCGCGATGACGCATCGACGCTGAATATGTCGTGAAGCGATGCCGGGGCGGCGGGCGCTTCGGCATCGAGCACGCGCCGCACCGTATCGACGATCGCGGGGAAGGAAATACGGCCCGCGAGGAAGGCGGCGACCGCCACCTCGTTCGCGGCGTTGAGCTGCGCCGGGCGCGCGCCGCCCTCGGCAATCGCGGCGCGGCAGAGCGCGGTCGCGGGGAAACGCAGTTCGTCGGGCGCCTCGAAATCGAGCCGCGCGATGCTGGCGAGGTCGAGCGGCGCGCAGGGCGTCGCCATCCGGTCGGGCCAGGCGAGCGCGCTGCTGATGGGAATCCGCATGTCGGGTGAGCCCAGCTGCGCGAGCGTCGAGCAGTCGACATATTCGACGAGGCTGTGAATCACCGATTGCGGGTGGACAAGGATCTCGATGCGGTCGAGCCCGACGGGGAACAGGTGGAACGCCTCGATCAGTTCGAGGCCCTTGTTCATCATCGTCGCTGAATCGACGCTGATCTTTGCGCCCATCGACCAGTTGGGATGCGCGACCGCCTGTGCCGGGGTCACGCGCGCCATGTCGGCGGCGCTCATTGTGCGGAAGGGGCCGCCGCTCGCGGTCAGGATGATGCGGCGCACCTGCTCGATCCGGCCGCCCGCGAGGCACTGGAAGATCGCGTTATGCTCGCTGTCGACCGGCAGGATCGGTGCGCCCGAGGCGCGCGACGCGGCGGTCATCAGTTCGCCGGCAGAGACCAGAGCTTCCTTGTTGGCGAGCGCCACCGGGGTGCCCGCTTCGAGCGCGGCCATCGTCGGGGCGAGCCCCGCGCAGCCGACGATCGCCGCCATCACGAGGTCGGTGGGCGCCTGCGCCGCCGCGACCAGCGCGTCGGCGCCCGCGGCGGCCTCGATCCCCGTCCCCGCGAGCGCCTCGGCGAGGTCGGCGTAGCGCGCCTCGTCGGCGATCACCGCGATTGCGGGGCGGAATTCCTTGGCAAGCTTTGCCAGTTCGGCGACGTCGCTGTTCGCGGTGAGCACCGCGACCTGCCAGCTCTCGCCGTCGCGGCGCACGAGGTCGAGGGTCGATTGCCCCACCGATCCCGTCGCACCGAACAGCGAGAGGCGGCGCGTCATGTCAGTGCGCCGTCCGCACGATGAGGTCGCCCGCGAAGGCGAGGCCGCCGAGGATCAGCGCAACCGGCAGCAGCCCGTCGACGCGGTCGAAGACGCCGCCATGACCCGGAATCAGCTTGCCCGAATCCTTGACCCCGGCGCGGCGTTTCATCCAGCTCTGACCGAGATCGCCGAGCTGCGCGAGCAGGCCCATGATCAGGCCGATCCACAGCGGCACACCGATGATGCCCGCGCGATCGCCGAGCGTCGCGCCCGCGACGAGCGCGGCGATCATGCCGCCGAACAGCCCAGACCAGGTCTTCGACGGGCTGATTTTCGGCGCGAGCCGCGCGCCGCCGAAGGCGCGCCCGGCGAAATAGGCGCCGATGTCGGTCGCCCACACCATCGCGAACACCCAGAGCGCCGCGGTCATGCCGAGCGTGTCGCGGATGAACCAGAGGCCGCCGATCGCGCCGATCGTCAGCACGGGGCCGAGGATCATGAGCGCGCCCTTGGCGCCGCCCGAAAGCGTCATCGCGCGCACCAGCGCAAACCATTCGACGAGCAGCAGCGCCGCCCCGACGAGCAGCAGCAACGCGAAGGCGATGCCGCCGAACCACAAAGCCGCGCCCGCGATCGCGAGCAGCACGACCGCCGATCCGACGCGCACCATCAGGTCCGATTTGCCCGCCGCCATAATCTAAAGTCCCCCGTAGCGGCGTTCGCGCCGCGCAAATTGGTCGAGCGCCGCCTGCAGATCGGCGGGTGCGAAATCGGGCCATAGCTTGTCGGTGAAATAAAGCTCGGCATAGGCCGATTGCCACAGCAGGAAGTTCGACAACCGCACCTCGCCCGAGGTGCGGATGAGCAGGTCGAGCGGCGGCATGTCGGCGGTGTCGAGATGCGCCTCGATCGCCTCGGCGGTGATCGCACCCGCGGCGGCGGCTGCACTCGCCGCGCGCACCAGTTCGTCCTGCGCGCCGTAATTGAGCGCGACCGCGAGCGTCGTGCGCTTGTTGCCCGAGGTGCGCTCGAGCGCATTGTCGATCATCGCGACGACGTCGGGCGCGAGCGCGCGCCAGTTGCCGATGACCTTCAGCTTCACGTCGTTCGCGGCGAATTCGTCGAGGTCGGAGAGGATGAAGCGCTTCATCAGCCCCATGAGGTCGCTCACCTCTTCCTCGGGCCGTTTCCAGTTCTCGGAACTGAAGGCGTAGAGCGTCAGCGCCTCGAGCCCCATGTCGCCCGCGGCGCGGACGATCGTGCGCACCGCCTCGACCCCGGCCTTGTGCCCGGCGACGCGCGGCAGCAGCCGCTTCTTCGCCCAGCGGCCGTTGCCGTCCATGATGATTGCGACATGGCGCGCGCCTTGGGTCATCGGTTTAGCCCAGGATTTCCTTTTCCTTGGCGGTCGCGGCGGCGTCGATCTCGGCGATCGTGCTGTCGGTCAGCTTCTGGACGTCGGTTTCCGACCGCTTGCGCTCGTCCTCGCTGATTTCCTTCTTGTTCTCGTCGGTCTTGAGATTGTCCATGCCGTCGCGGCGGACGTTGCGGACCGCGACGCGCGCCTTTTCGGCATATTGCCCGGCGAGCTTCGACAGTTCCTTGCGGCGCTCCTGCGTCATTTCGGGGATCGGCAGGCGCAGGGTCTGGCCGTCGACGATCGGGTTGAGGCCGAGGCCCGCCGAGCGGATCGCCTTGTCGACCGGGCCGACGTTCGACTTGTCCCACACCTGCACCGACAGGAGGCGCGGTTCGGGCGCGCTGACCGAGGCGACCTGGTTCAGCGGCATGTGGCTGCCATAGACCTCGACCGTCACCGGATCGAGCAGCGCGGTGTGTGCGCGGCCGGTGCGCAGGCCCGCGAGGTCGCTCTTCAGCGATTCGACCGCGCCGTGCATGCGGCGCTCGAGATCGGCCTTGTCATATTTCGCCATGATGTCTTCCTCTCTTATGCGTTTCCGGCGGCGTCGCTGACGACGGTCGAGACACCCTCGCCGGCCAGCACGCGCGCCAGATTGCCCGGCTCGCGGATGTTGAACACCACGATCGGGATATGATTGTCGCGGCACAGCGCGACCGCGCTGGCGTCCATCACCTTCAGATTGTCGGCGAGCACGCGGTCGTAGCCGAGCGTGTCGTAACGCACCGCGGCCGGATCCTGCTTGGGGTCGGCGTTGTAGACGCCGTCGACGCTGGTGCCCTTGAGCAGTGCATCGCACTTCATCTCGGCGGCGCGCAGCGCGGCGCCGCTGTCGGTGGTGAAATAGGGCGCGCCGACGCCCGCGGCGAAGATCACGACGCGGCCCTTTTCGAGGTGGCGTTCGGCGCGGCGGCGGATCACCGGCTCGCACACCTTGTCCATCTCGATCGCCGACTGGACGCGCGTCTGGACACCGAGCTGTTCGAGCGCATTCTGCATCGCGAGCGCGTTCATCACCGTCGCGAGCATGCCCATATAATCGGCCTGCGCGCGGTCCATGCCCTTGGCGGCGCCCGCCATGCCGCGGAAGATGTTGCCGCCGCCGATGACGAGGCAGATTTCGAGCCCGCTGTCCTTGGCCTGCTTGACCTCGGCCGCCATGCTCGCGACCGTCTCGGGGTCGATGCCGAAGGGGGTCGAGCCCATCAACGCCTCGCCCGACAGCTTGAGCAGAATGCGTTTCATGCCGGGCAATGCCATGTCGGGGGGAACCTCTCGCTACTCTATATATGCGAATGGCGCGCACCCTAGAGCGGGCACGCGCCATTGCCAAGCGGACTGCCGCGCCAAGGCGCAGCAATCCCGCGTTTCTTTTTAGACGCCGGCGACCGCCGCGACTTCCGCCGCGAAATCGCTTTCTTCCTTCTCGATGCCTTCGCCGAGCTGGAAGCGGGTGAAACCCTTGAGCGTGATCGTCGCGCCGACGTCCTTGCCGGCAGCGGCGACGACTTCGGCGACCGGGGTCTTGCCGTCCATCACGAACAGCTGCGACAGCAGCGCATTTTCCTTGCGGAACTTGGCGATCGAGCCGTCGACCATCTTGGCGACGATGTCGGCGGGCTTGCCCGACTGCGCGGCCTTTTCTTCGGCGATCGCACGTTCGCGCGCGACGAGGTCGGCGTCGAGGTCGTCGCCGTTCAGCGCCAGCGGGTTGGCGGCGGCGACGTGCATCGCGAGCTGCTTGCCGAGCGGTTCGAGGACGTCGGCGCCCGCGGTCGATTCGAGCGCGACGAGCACGCCGATCTTGCCCATGCCCGGCGCCGCGGCGTTGTGGACATAGGCGGTGACGACGCCCGAGTTCACCGACATCACGGCCGAACGGCGCAGCGACTGGTTCTCGCCGATGGTGGCGATGTTCTGCGTCAGCGCTTCGGCGACCGTGCCGCCGGCCGGGTAAGCGGCAGCGGCGAGCGCTTCGATGTCGGTGATGCTGCCGGCGAGCGCCACGCTGGTGACGTCGCGGACGAAGGTCTGGAACTGCTCGTTCTTGGCAACGAAGTCGGTTTCGCTGTTGACCTCGACCATCGCACCGCGGGTGCCGTCGGTGGCGACACCGACCAGGCCCTCGGCGGCGACGCGGCCGGCCTTCTTGGCGGCGGCGGCGAGGCCCTTGGTGCGCAGCCAGTCGATCGACGCTTCGATGTCGCCATTATTCTCGGCGAGCGCCTTCTTGCAGTCCATCATGCCCGCGCCGGTGCGGTCGCGCAGTTCCTTGACGAGAGCGGCCGTAATCTCAGCCATGGGATAATCCTTTCCATAGGGGCGAGCCGATAGGGCCCGCGGGACGCCCGCGCGCATGGCGGGGCGATAAGTCAAACCGATGACAGGGACGGCGCGAGCGTGCTGTCGCGCCGTCCCGTCATGCGAGCGCGCTTAGGCGTCGCTCTGGCGTTCGGTTTCGGCGGCGGCTTCGGCCGGGACCTGTTCGTCCTCGGTCACCGGAGCGGCGGCTTCTTCGGTCAGCGCTTCTTCGGCGACGGGCTCGCCGGCCGCGCCCAGGTCTTCGCCGCGGTCGGCGCGGGCCTGCTGGCCGCCACGCGTCGCGGCCTGGGCCACGGCGTCGCAGTAGAGGCGGATGGCGCGCGCGGCGTCATCGTTCGCCGGAACCGGGAAGGCGATGCCGTCGGGCGAGACGTTCGAATCGAGAATCGCGACGACGGGGATGCCGAGGACATTGGCTTCCTTGATCGCCAGCTCTTCCTTGTTCGCGTCGATCACGAACATCACGTCGGGAATGCCGCCCATGTCGCGGATGCCGCCGAGGCTGAGCTCGAGCTTGTCGCGCTCGCGGGTGCGGTTGAGCACTTCCTTCTTGGTCAGGCCCGAGGTGTCGCCGGCGAGCTGCTCTTCGAGCGTCTTGAGGCGCTTGATCGAGTTCGAGATCGTCTTCCAGTTGGTGAGCATGCCGCCCAGCCAGCGGTGGTTGACGAAGTGCTGACCCGACGCGCGAGCCGCATCGGCGATCGGGCCCTGCGCCTGGCGCTTGGTGCCGACGAACAGCACCTTGCCGCCGGCGGCAGCCGAGGCCGACACGAATTCGAGCGCGCGCGCGAACAGCGGCACGGTCTGCGACAGGTCGAGGATGTGGATGCCGTTGCGCGCGCCGAAGATATACGGCTTCATGCGCGGGTTCCAACGGTGGGTCTGGTGGCCGAAGTGGGCGCCAGCTTCGATAAGATTCTGCATCGTGACGACAGGGGCCGCCATGGTCTTTCTCCTTCCGGTTGGTCCTCTGGAAAGCAAGAACCGGGGTCCGCAAGCGGATGACCCGGCACCGGTTTATGTGCGCCTTCCATGTGGAATGGGCGGGCCGTTAGCGGCAGCCGCGGCCAAAAGCAAGGGCCAAGCGGCACTTTTCGTCGCATCGGCACCCATCGCCCGCGACGCGGACGGACTCGTCCCGGCGACAAAATGACTCCATTCGTCGCAAAGGGCTTGAGAACAAAACAGGAACATGGAACGATTTGCGTAACGAAACCGTCACCGATGGGCATGGTTTCGCACAAAGAAACCGGAAGGACAAGATGATGGTTCAGGTCGCTGCCGCTCTCCTCTTCGCCATTGCCGCCGGGCTGGGCATCACCGTCATCCTGGCGATGCTCAAGACGAACGAGAATGCGATTCTCTCGTCGCTGCTCGGCGAAGGCGCCTTTCCGATCCAGAACACCCCGCATCCGGGACCCGCGGCCAACGTCGTCAAATTGCGCCAGCGCGGCGATCGCCGCGACGCGCCCCGGACGGTGCGCTTGACCGGCCGCGCCGAGCCGCAGCTCAGCCGCGCCGCCTGACCCGCGCGTAGCTCGCGATGCCGAAGGGCAGCAGCGTCAGATAGACCGCGCACACCCCGAGCAGCGTCCACCAAGGCGCGGTCACCAGCGCTGCGCCGAACAGCCCGACCCCGGCCAGCGCGAACAGCCTCCACGAGCGGCGCAGGCGGAACGACGACCAGCTGTAGGTCGGGATCGCCGAGATCATCAGCATCGCGACGCCGATCGCCCAGGGCATGACCACATACCATTCACGGAACAGGTCGTTCTCGGTCACCAGCCACAGATAGACCGGGACGAAGGACAGCCCGGCCCCCGCGGGCGCCGGGATGCCGGTCATGAAACCCGCCGACTTGTGCGGCTGGAAATCGGCATCCATGCGCGAATTGAAGCGCGCGAGGCGGAGCGCGCAGCAGACCGCGAGCGCGAGCGCCGCGGTCCAGCCGAATTTCGGCGCCTCGTCGAGCGACCAGAGGAAGAGGATCATCGCCGGCGCGACGCCGAAGGCGATCACGTCGGACAGCGAATCGAGCTCGGCACCGAATTTGCTCTGCGCGTTGAGCAGGCGCGCGATGCGCCCGTCCATGCCGTCGAGCACGCCGGCGAGCACCACCGCGCCCACCGCATATTCGAACTGCCCGCCGATCGCGAAGCGGACCCCGGTCAGTCCGAAGCAGAGCGCGAGGACGGTGATCGCGTTGGGCGGAAAGGCGCGCAGGCTGATCCCGCCGATACGGCGCCCCGCGGCATCCGCCGGAACCTCCTCGCGCTCGGCCATATTATTGCCCGATGCCGTCGATGACCCCGGCGGTGCCGATCCGCGCAACGACGGTCTCGCCCGCCAGCGTGCGCTGGCCGAGCAGCACCTGCGGCGTCGTGCCCGCGGGCAGATAGACGTCGACGCGGCTGCCGAAGCGGATCAGCCCGATGCGTTGGCCGGTCGACACCTCCTGCCCCATGCTGACGAAGGGCAGGATGCGCCGCGCGACGAGCCCGGCGATCTGGGTGAAACCGACACGCAGGCCATCGGCGCGCTCGACGACGAAATGCTGGCGCTCATTCTCCTCGCTCGCCTTGTCGAGGTCGGCGTTGACGAATTTGCCCGGGATATAGACGATCTTGCGCAAGGTGCCCGCGATCGGGGTGCGGTTGATGTGGACGTCGAACACGCTCATGAAGATCGAGACGCGCAGCATCGGCGCGGCGCCGAGCCCGTCGGCGCCCGCGATCTCGGGCGGCGGCGACACTTCGGCGATCTGCGTGATCAGCCCGTCGGCGGGCGCGACGATATACTCGCTGCCGACCGGGGTGACGCGCACCGGATCGCGGAAGAAGGCCGCGACCCAGACGGTCACGCCCAGCATCAGCCAGGGCACGATCGGCCAGCCGAGCAGGAAAAAACAGAGGGTGACGATCGCCGCGATCAGGACGAATTTGCGCCCCTCGGGATGGATCGAGGGCCAGTGCCACTTGATACCGCCACCGGGGCGGTTGGAAGAGATGGAAGACATGGGGGCTTCTTCTAGGGTCGCGATCTCCTACTGACAACGGAATAAGCCGCGCGACGTTCCCTCGATGAGCCACCGTGGCGTTTGACCAAAGCCTCGGCTTTGCCTAAGGCCCGCTGCAAATCGACTCCCCAAGGAAAAGGCACGCATATGGGCAAGATCAAGGTAGCGAACCCGGTCGTCGAACTCGACGGCGACGAAATGACGCGGATCATCTGGCAGTGGATTCGCGAGCGCCTGATCCTCCCCTATCTCGACGTCGATCTCCATTATTACGACCTCGGCATCGAGGAACGCGACCGCACCGACGACAAGATCACCGTCGAAGCCGCCAACGCGATCAAGAAATATGGCGTCGGCGTGAAGTGCGCGACGATCACCCCCGACGAAGCCCGCGTCGAGGAATTCGGCCTCAAGAAGATGTGGAAGTCGCCGAACGGCACGATCCGCAACATCCTGGGCGGCGTCGTGTTCCGCGAGCCGATCGTGATGAAGAACGTACCCCGGCTCGTCCCCGGCTGGACCGACCCGATCGTCGTTGGCCGTCATGCCTTCGGCGACCAGTATAAGGCGACCGACTTCCGCGTCCCCGGCCCCGGCAAGCTGCGCCTGGTGTTCGAGGGCGAGGACGGCACGCTGATCGACGAGGAAGTGTTCCAGTTCCCTTCGGCGGGCGTCGCCATGGGCATGTACAACCTCGACGATTCGATCCGCGACTTCGCGCGCGCCAGCCTGAACTACGGCCTCGCCCGCGAATGGCCGGTGTATCTGTCGACCAAGAACACGATCCTCAAGGCCTATGACGGCCGCTTCAAGGATCTGTTCGAGGAAGTGTTCCAGGCCGAATTCAAGGCGAAGTTCGACGCGCTCGGCATCGTCTACGAACACCGCCTGATCGACGACATGGTCGCCTCGGCGCTCAAGTGGAGCGGCAAGTTCGTCTGGGCCTGCAAGAATTACGACGGCGACGTCCAGTCGGACACCGTTGCGCAGGGCTTCGGCTCGCTCGGGCTGATGACCAGCGTGCTGATGACCCCCGACGGCCAGACCGTCGAGTCCGAAGCGGCGCACGGCACCGTCACCCGCCACTATCGCATGCACCAGCAGGGCAAGGCGACCTCGACCAACCCGATCGCCTCGATCTTCGCCTGGACCGGGGGCCTCAAGCACCGCGGCAAGCTCGACGACAATGCCGCGCTGGTGAAGTTCGCCGACGACCTCGAAAAGGTCTGCGTCGCGACGGTCGAGAGCGGCAAGATGACCAAGGACCTGGCGCTGCTGATCGGTCCCGATCAGAACTGGCTGACCACCGAGGGTTTCTTCGAGGCGATCGTCGAAAATCTCGAAGCCAAGATGGGCGCCTGACAAACAAGCAAAAAGCTTGAGATAGCTATCTAGCCAAGGGGGGCCGGCCTGCATAAGGTCGGCCCCTATGGTATCGGAAACCGACACTTCGGCCATCGGCAACGCGCTGGTGGTCCTCGGCGCCGCGGGCGTCGTCATCCCCGCCTTCGCGCGCTTCAAGATTTCGCCGGTGATCGGCTTCATCCTCGTCGGGCTGCTCGTCGGCCCGTCGGGGCTGGGGGCGCTCGCGGGCGATTATCCCTGGCTCGAACATGTCACCATTGCCTCGACCGAGGATATCGCGCTGTTCGGCGAGCTCGGCATCGTGCTGCTGCTCTTCTCGATCGGGCTCGAGCTGTCGTTCCGGCGCCTGTGGCAGCTGAGGAAACTGGTGTTCGGCATCGGCGCCGCCGAACTGTTCCTGGCGGGCGCGATTCTCGGCACCGCGCTTCTCCTGTTCGGCAATCATTCGACCGCGGCGGCCTATGGCCTCGGCATCGCGCTGGCGCTTTCGTCGACCGCGCTGGTGCTGCCGATCGCGGGGACCAAGTCGGCGGTCGGGCGCGCGAGCTTCTCGATGCTGCTGTTCGAGGATCTCGCGCTCGTCCCGATCATCTTCGTCCTCGCCGCCCTGTCACCCACCGCATCGGGGGACAGCGCCGAACTGCTGTTTACCACGCTATGGCAGGGCGCGGCGGTGGTCGCGGCGCTGGCGATCGGCGGCTGGTTCCTGCTGCCGCGGATCTTCGCGCAGGCCGCGCGCGCCAAGGATCCCGAGCTGTTCCTCGCCGCGAGCCTGCTCGTCGTCATCGTCGCCGCGCTCGCGACCGCCGCGGTCGGGCTGTCGCCGATCGTCGGCGCGCTGCTCGCGGGGCTGATGATCGCCGAGACCGAATATCATGAGGAGGTCGAGGCGATCACCGCGCCCTTCAAGGGCCTCGCGCTCGGGGTGTTCCTGATCAGCGTCGGCATGGGGCTCAACCTCAAAACGATCGCCGCGCAATGGCCCGCGCTGATCGGCGCGGTGGTCGGCGTCGTGCTGGTCAAGGCGTTGGTCACCGCAGCGCTGCTGCGCTTTTCGGGCGCGGCGCGGCGCGGGACCGCCGCCGAGGTCGGCCTGCTGATGTCGAGCCCGTCGGAAACCACCCTCATCGTGCTCGCGACCGCGCTGCAGGCGCAGCTGATCAGCCGCGACACCGCCGAATTCTGGCAGATCGTCACCGCGATCGGGCTGACGATCACGCCCTTGCTGGCGCGCGTCGGCCACGACATCGCGCGGCGGATCGAGATGCGCAGCGGCGAGAGCCAGGACGAGGAAACGCCCGAGGGGCGCACCGTCGTCGTCGGTTTCGGCCGCGTCGGCCACACCGTCGCGCAATTGCTGCGCGAGCATGGCCGTCCCTACATCGCCGTCGACGCCGACATCGACACCGTCGCGGCGGCGCGGCGCGAGGGGTTTGTCGTGCGCTTCGCCGACGTCGCGCGGCCGGGCAGCCTCGACAAGCTGGGTATCGAGAGCGCGCATGCGATCGTGCTCACGATGGACGATCCGGTCCAGCAGCTGCGCATGACCAAGGCGATGCGCCGCAAATATCCCGACCTGCCGATCATCAGCCGCGCCCGCGATTCGGACCATGCCGCCGCGCTCTACCAGGCGGGCGCCACCGACGCGGTGCCCGAAACGCTCGAAAGCTCGCTGCAACTCGCCGAGGCGGTGCTGATCGACCTCGGCGTCGCGATGGGACCGGTGATCGCCTCGATCCACGACGTGCGCGCCAAGATGCGCCACGACATCATGACCAAGGGCGCGTTGGAACGCGAGCCGCGCATTCGCCGGGTGCGGCGCCCGGTCGAGGGCAGCGACCCCGGCTAACTCGGAGGCTAGCGGCCGCCCGCCGCCCCCGCGGGCTTGTTTTGCGCCGACGCCTCGGCGAGCGTCATGCCCGCGGGCAGGATCGCGAGCGACCATTGTTTCGCGGGTACCAGATATTGCTTCGCGAGCCGCTGGATGTCGGCGGCGGTCACCGCGGCGATGTCCTGCTCCATCGACAGCGCCGAGGCGGCGACGCGCGGGTCGCGCGTCGCGCCCTCGAGCAGGTACATCCAATAGACATTGCCCGTCGAGGCGCGCGTCACCTGTTCGCGGATCGGTCCGGCGTTGCGCGCGAGTTCGTCGGCGCTGACCGGATTGGCGGCGAGGTCGGCGGCGATGTCGCGTGCGATCGCATAGAAGCCGTCGATGTCCTTGGGCGCGAGCAGGCTGCCGACGAGCAGGTAACCGCCCGTGTCGAAGCCCGTCGGCCAGTGATTGTCGACCACCGGACCATAGCTCGCGCCCTGATCGGCGCGGAGGCGGTCGAACAGCCGGTCGTTGAAGATCGCGCCGAGCACGTCGAACGCGCGCGCGTCGCGCGGATTGGCGAAGCCGCCGCTGGTCGGCCAGGCGGTCATCGCCGCCGCCTGCCCCTTGTCGCCGCGGTGATAGGCGAGCGCGGGGGTGGCGACGTGCGGCGCGAAGGCGACCGTCTGGCCGCCCGCAGGCAGGATCGCCTTGCGCGGCGCCAGCGCACCGAGCGTCTCGGAGAGGATTTTCCGGTAATCGACCGCCGACAAGTCGCCGAAGACCTGCACCTCGATCGGCCCGCTCGCGAGCCGCGGCTCCCAGAAGGCGCGGAAGGCGGCCGGGGTCAGCGCTTCGATCGCCGCCTTGTCGGGGGGCGACCAGCGCTTGTCGTCGGCGGTGAGCCAGCCGCGCAGATTGCGATCGAGCACCGCGTTGGGGGTCGCATCGTTGAGGTCGTAGCCGGTGAGGTAGCCGATGCGCAGCCGCTCGACCGGCGCCGCGTCCCAGCGCGGGCTGGCGAGCTTCGCCGCGATCAGCCGCAGCTGATCGTCGAGATCCTCGGGCTTGCTTTCGGCCGACAGTTCGAAGGCGTCGTCGTCGATCGCGAAGTTGAGCTGGATCTGGCGCCCGTTGGTGATCGCGTCGATCTCGTTCTGCCCCCACGGGCCGACGCCGCTCGCGACCACGGCATAGTCGCCGGTCCAGAGCAGGTTGGGCTCGTTCGCCGCAACGCTGCGGTTGCCGGTGCCGAAGCGGACATTGACGCGCACCTTGCCCGGCTCGACCATATTGTTCGAGACGAGCGCGGTGACGCCGTTGCCGAATTCGAGCCGCTCGGCGCGCAGCCCCAGCAGCCGCTCGGTCTTGACGACCGGGGTCGGGGTACCGAGCGCGGGGAGTTGGTTGAAATTGACGTCGGCAGCGGCGAGCCGGTCGTCGCGGATCACCGCGGGCGCCTTGAGCGCGGCGAGCAGCGCGGGCTGGCCGCCGGCGATCGGGGTCGGAGTGGTCAGCACGACGCGCGTGGCTTCGCCCGAGAAGATCGCCTTGCTGATGTCGAGCATGACCGCAGGCGTTGCCGAGGCGCGGATTGCGGCGAACATGTCGACCTGTCCCTGCGGGCTGGTCACCGTCTCGCCGATGTCGACCGCGCGCACCATGTCGTCGGCGAGCCGCGCGCCGGGTTCGTTGCGGGCGTTCTGGAGCTCCTTGACGAGGAACGCCTGAATCTCGTTCGCCTCGCGGTCGATATCGGCCTGCGAGGGCGGGTTCTGCGTCGCGTCGGCGATCACCCCGCGGACGTCGGCGAGCGCCGCCTTCCAGTCGCCGAGCGGCACGATCTGCGCCAGCGTGACGTCGGCGCTACGGCTGACATATTGCTGCTCGGCGGTCGCCACCAGATAGCTGCCGCCCGCGCGCGCGCGATTCTCGAGCCGCCGGTTGACCAGCGCGATCGACAGGAATTCGAGATAGAGCCGCCGCGTGTTCTCGACCGTGTCGATGCGCTTGATCCACGGGCGGACCATCGCCAGCGTCAGCGCCGGGGGCTGGTTCGCCTCGACGATCGACAGCGCGGCGGGCGCCTTCGGGTCGGGCTTGCCGAAATCGGGCTGCTTGGGCGCCGGACCATCGGCTTTCCAGTCGCCATAATATTTGGCGATCAGTCGTGCGAATTCGGCAGGGTCGCCGTCGCCGACGATGACCACGACGGCGCGGTCGGGGCGATACCAGCGATCGTGGAACGCCTTGACCGTATCGGCGCGCGCGGCGGCGAGCGATTCATAGGTGCCGATCGGCGAGCGGTCGCCGAGCAGCTGGCCGGCGAAGAGGTGCGCGTTGGTCGCGTCGGCGATTCGCTTTTGCGGCCCGTCCGATTCGCGCAATTCGGACTGGACGACACCCCGTTCGGCGGCGACGGCGGCGTCCGAGATCAGCGGCTCGCGGACCATGCCCGCGAGCAATTTCATGCTTTCGTCGAGCGTCGCCGGGGTCGCACTCGGCAGGTCGAGTTGATAGGCGGTCTGCGTCGGGGTGGTCTGCGCGTTGCTGTCGCTGCCAAAGCTGACCCCGAAGCGCTGCCAGATGCGCTTCGCCTCGCCGTCCGGAATATGCTCGGACCCGCGGAAGGTCAGATGTTCGAGCAGATGCGCAAAGCCGCGCTCGCCCTCGGTTTCGAACATCGAGCCGACGTCCATGCGCACGCGGATCGACACCTGCCCCGGCGGCACGCCGTTGTTGCGCACCGCATAGCGCACGCCGTTGGGCAGCTCGCCGAACTGCCACGCAGTGTCGCGCGGGATGTCGCTGCCTTCGTAGAGCCAGCTGTCGGGCTGGACCTGGACGGTGCCGGCCCCCTGCTGCGCGAGCGCGACGGGCGACGCCGACAGCAGGGCGGCGGCGATGCCGGCGGAAAGGAAGGAACGGGCGAAGCGCGGGGGCGGCGCGGACAGGCTGGACATTGCCCCATCTTAACGCGTGTGAACCTTGCTCGCCACTGAACTGTCACGCGGCTTGCTCTCTTCGCCGCATCTGCCTTAGGGTCCGTACCCCATTAGAGCGCCGTCGAGGTTTGAAGCAAAATGGCCCAGTGCGAGGAGAGAAGGCGAAGACATATGTCGATATTTCGAGACTTCTCGACGAAGCAATGGGCCATTTT